>JAIEMG010000182.1 GCA_019752375.1 Gemmataceae bacterium
GGAGTGGGGTCGTGTCAGTCCCAGGGTAGCCGAGTACGGCAACCCTGGGCTATGTCACGCAACCCCTTCGGGGTAAAAAAATACGCAGTGAAATTCACCAAGCGAATCAAGCAAATGCGCAACTTCAAAACGCGCGTCCGGCTCGAAACTGCACTCAAGGCCACGGGTCCCAATCGCCCCAGTTCTCCAGATACTGGCGAAGTCCTGGCAGCTCTGTAATCCGGCCCGTCAGGTGCGTCTTGGCGCGCTGCACCAGATCGTATTCCTGCTCCAAGGTGATATCGCCCGTCATCACCCGCGTACGCAGGAAGACAAAGTACGTGTCGAGCGTGTCGAACATGCAGTAGTCGTTGATCTCTTGCGTCCTGCCCTGGCGGTATAGCGAGTACACTTGATCGCCCGCAATCTCCATCTTCCCCGGCTTGCCGAGTAACTTGCTGAGCAGGTTGAGTCCGCCTGCATGCCGGCACGCGCCGAAGTTGTTCAGCCAGTCGAGCATATCGATGTGGCCATTGAAGCGAGCGCGGCTGTTGAGGAAGTAATCTCGGCCGCAACAACCGTAGCGAAATGCGGCCATCTCCATCAGCGGCAAGTCGAAGCCGCGGCCATTGAAGGTCACCAGCTTGGCGTTGAGTCGCGCCAGGCCTTCCCAGAAGCCGCGGACGATTTCGCGCGGGCGAAACTGGGGCGCGTCCACGCACGTGATCTTCTGCAGCCCAAAATCGCCGCCGACGCGGATGATGCACACGGCCACCGGATACATGAAACTGGCACCGAGGAAATCGGAGCCATTGCGCGACTGCTCGCGCGCTTCCGCCTGGGCGCGTTCGACGGCTTCATCCGGCGTCAGGTCCTCGTCCTTGTACTTCACCCGGCCGAGGAGCCGGCCGTCCGGGACGCTTTCGGTGTCCATCACGAGATACGTGGTTCGATCGCCAACGGTCATAGGGGCACCTGGATGTGAAACGAGTTGCCTGCTAGGATGGCGAACACCTGTTCATCAGTCAATGTCGAACCTACGCTGGTTTGCTGCAAACGCTGGTTTTTCAAGGGAATCTGACGATACGGCCGGAAGTGCGGGCTAGCATCCCGGGGCAGTCCGGTGGTATTCTCTTCCAGCTGACGATCGAATGAGACCGCCCTCTGACCGGCGAGAAATGCACGATGGAACACCCCGAGCCTGCCTCGTTCTCCGCCCAACCGTCGGCCTCCGTTCCCCCTCCCCTTGTTCCAGAAGCGCCCAAACGCTCATCGCATGCAGCACTGCTCATCGTCTTCCTGGTCGTCTTTATCGACTTGCTCGGCTTCGGCATCGTGCTGCCGCTCCTGCCGCGCTATGCGAAAGTATTTCTCAACGACCTGATTCCCGGCGGCGGCGGATCGGCGCTGGGCGGCGTCATCATGGGGCTGCTCTATTCCTCGTTCTCCGTCATGCAGTTCATCTTCGCGCCCGTCTGGGGGCGCCTCTCCGATCGCGCGGGTCGGCGCCCAATCCTCCTGCTCGGACTTGCCGGATCGGTGGTCTTCTACGCGCTGTTCGGCATTGCATCGGGCCTGGGCGGCGCGGAGCACCAGGCGTTGGCGCTGGTACTGCTCTTTGTCGCCCGCATTGGGCAGGGCATTTCAGGCGCGACGATTGCCACCGCCCAGGCCGTCATCGCCGACAGCACCACGCCGGAGCGCCGGTCGCGCGGCATGGCACTGGTCGGAGCGGCGTTCGGGATCGGCTTCACGTTTGGGCCGCTGTTCGGCGCCCTCGCGATTTATCTCTGGCCAGGTTCCCTTGGCGCGCCAGGCTATGTGGCAGCAGGCTTGTCGCTCATTGCCTTGCTGCTTGGCTTGCGCTTGCTGCCGGAAACACTCCGCCCCGACAGCACGGGGCACGGCCGTCGAGCATTCCGCTGGGACGAGCTGGAAACCGCATTGAAAACGCCTGCCGTCGGGCTTCTCATCATCACCTTCTTCTTGGCCACGTTCGCATTCGCCAATTTCGAGGCGACGCTCTCGTTGTTGACGCTCGACACCTTGCAGTACACGGAGAAGGAAAACTTCTGGCTGTTCGCCTACATCGGCCTGACGCTCATGCTCGCGCAGGGCGGGTTGTACCAGATGCTGGCCCGGCGCGGCGTGACCGAGCTGACCTTCATGACGATGGGAGTTGCCCTGCTCATTCTCGGCCTGGGCGGCCTGGGCGGTGTGGGCGTGATCTCCAGTCTGGAAGAAAAATTGTCGCACGACACTTTGTTGACGTGGATGCTCCTGGCCATTACCCTGGCGGTGACGGGATTCGCTTTCCTGACGCCGTCCGCGCAGGCGCTAATTTCCCGTCGCAGCGACCCGGCCAAGCAGGGCGAGATCCTGGGCATCAATCAATCGGCCGCGGCGCTGGCGCGAATCCTGGGACCGGCGATCGGCCTGTCGCTCTATAACGTGCTCCCCTCGCACTCGCTGCCCTATGCGGTGGCCACCGTCTTGTTGCTCGTCGTGGTGCTGATCCTGCCGCGGCTGCGGTAGCGGAATCGTTCGACGAAAGGAACTGCCATGCCGGCGAAGGACCGCCTGCCCCTGTCGGAATATCCGGCCCAGCGAATCGCCATCATCAAGCCCAGCGCCCTGGGCGACGTGGTCCACAGCCTTCCGGTGCTCTCGGCCTTGCGCCGACGTTATCCCGAAGCGCACATCAGCTGGGTCATCAACCGCGGGTATGCCGCGCTGCTGGAAGGTCATCCCGATCTCGACGAAGTCCTGCCTTTCGATCGGACGCTGCCGGGCTCCAGCGCCCTGCAAACGCTGCTCCGCTATAGCCACTTTTGCCGTGGACTGCATCGGCGCCGGTTCGACCTGGTGATTGACCTGCAGGGCTTGCTGCGGACGGGGATCATGACCCTGGCGACGCAAGCGACACGCCGCGTTGGCCTGAGTTCGGCCCGCGAAGGTGCGACGTGGTTCTATACCGATCGCGTACCCGTGCCCGACTTCGACGCCATCCATGCCGTGGATCGCTACTGGCTGGTGGCCGAGGCGTTGGGAGCGGGCGACGTTCCGAAGACGTTTCACGTGCCGATTGGCGAGGCCGCTCAAACCTGGGCAGGCGACGCACTGGCCGAGCATGCACGGCCGTGGATCGCGGTTGGCGTCGGTTCGCGCTGGATGACAAAGCGCTGGCCGCCGGAGCATTTCGCGACGCTGGTTCACAAGGCCCAGGAACGCTGCGGCGGCACCGCCATCTTCGTCGGCGGTCGGGACGAGACCGAGTTGGCGCGCAAGGTGGCGCGCCGCGTCCGGGGAAGTTCGTGCGATTTGACCGGCCGGACCAGCCTCCAACAGTTGGCAGCGCTGCTGCAGCGAGTGGACGTCATGATCGCAAACGACACGGGCCCACTGCACCTCGCCGCAGCGCTGGGCCGGCCGGTCGTCGCGCCGTATACTTGCACGAAGGTTCGCATGACCGGACCATATGGCGCGGAATCCGGTGCGGTCGAAACCCGGGTTTGGTGCCAGGGCAGCCTGGTCAAGCGCTGCGATCGCCTGGAGTGTATGACCGAGCTGACGCCCTTCCGCTTGTGGCCGGTATTGCAGAAAGCGCTGGAGCCATGGGAACGCAACTCGCGTACCGCCTAATCCTCGCCAGCGGCTCGCCGGCCCGGCGCGAATTGCTGGAGCGTGCCGGCTACTCGTTCGAGGTCTTGCCCGCGAACATAGACGAGCCGACCGAGGCGGCGTCGGGCGACGTGCGCGGCTTCGTCCACCATGTCGCATGGAGCAAGGCGGCCGCAGTGGCGCCGCGGGTGGAATCCGGCATTGTGCTGGCCGCGGACACGGTGGGCTGGCTGAACCAGCACGTCATCGGCAAGCCCGCGGATGAAGCCGACGCCCGACGGATCCTTCGCTTGCTCGGCGGCACCACGCACGAACTCTGGACCGGCGCTGTCCTCTGGCGCCGGCCCGACGATTTGCAAATCTGCTGGCAGGAGCGGAGCCTGGTTGCATTCCGCCAACTGAGCGACGAAGAGCTGGACGGCTACTTGAAAACGCGCCAGTGGCAGGGCTGTTCGGGCGCGTATGCCATCCAGGAGAAGGACGATCCATTTGTAAGGATTGTGCAGGGCAGCATCAGCAACGTGATCGGCCTGCCGATGGAAACGCTCGAACGTGTTCTGCAAGACCTGTCGAAGCTTTAGGCAAGAATCCCGCCGATCCCTGGTCTCACTCGCGAACCAGCTCAATTTTCCCGACCGTCAGGGTCGATGGAAGATCGTGCGCCTTCACTGCCACTGCGTCGCATCGAGGAGTCCATCGTGTTCGAGGCGTTCCTGAAGGAAAAGCTGGCCCCGCTGGCATTGCGGCTTGCGCTCGGGCTGGTCTGCGTCTATCACGGCTTCCTGAAGATCATGGCAACCGGCGGGCTGACGTGGCACCTGACGATGCCGACCGTCTGGCAGCTCTTGATTGCCTGGGGGGAGTTTGCGGCAGGGGTCGCGATCCTGATCGGGCTTCGCTGCCGCGTCGCCGCGGCCGCGGCACTGACGGTGGTGCTGGCCGCCCAAGCCTACGACAAGGGGTGGGGCATCCTACAGCAGCCGGTGCGGAGCCTGGAGCCCCTGCTGGTCCTGACCCTGGCAGGACTGGCGCTGCTGTTCCTGGGTGCCGGCGAGTTGTCGCTGGATGGCCAGAAGAGCGGCGGCGCCAGCCGGGGCACGAAGAAGAAAGCAGCCGCGTAAGGGAATACGCCGGAAATGGACTACTGCGCGAGGTTCATTTCCAGTGGCACGAACATTCCTGTTCGTGCGTGGTCCCGGCCGGACAGAAATGTCCGGCCCACCCGGGTAGGTTTGTTCCGGCGGGCTGCCTAATTCTACTACGCTACGTTGCAGTTCAAGCGGCCGCGGAATGACGAATGACGAAGCCCGAATGACGAATCAATGACCAAACCCCAATGACCAAGGGGCCAGGCGCCGAAGACAACCGTTGGAGCTTCGTCATTGGTGATTGATTCGTCATTCGGATTTCGTCATTCGTCATTGCTCCCAACGCGGGGGGAACGAAGTAGCGTTGTAGAACTAACGTCCATCATCGGCGCCATTGCGTCGCGCCCGCCGGCGTACGGTCCGGTACAAGCGGCTCGATGCGAACATCGTCGAAGTAGACGGTGCCGATGCCGGTCAGCGCGAGAGTCACGCTGAGGGCACCCGACTCGGGCACCCGGCGGAACAGGGTGTACTTCTTCCAGCCGGTGGCCCCGGTCATGCGGATGGCGAGCGGCTCTCCGCCAGCACTGTCGTAGAGGAGCGCTCCATCGACCGATGCGGAGATGGGACTGGGAATTCGCACCCACGCGCTAATGCGGACCAGAGTGCCGGGCTGCAGGCGCACCGCAGGGCTGTTAATGGCCAGGAACGTGCGTTCCAGGGCCGACGGTGGATGCTCCTTGTCCTTCGGCTTGATCTGCAGCTTCAGGCAGCGTTCGCCTTCCTTGGGCTTCTCCGCCGCGGGCTTCGGTTTGGAGAGGTCCAGTCCTGAAGGCGGAATGTTCGTGGACTTCGCTTCGGTTTCCGGTTTCTTCTCCGGCGGTTCGCTCAGGTCGGCGACGCGCCATGCGGCCAGAGTGACTTCGTCCACGGTGACTTCCTGCGGCAGCCAGGCGGAGGGAGCCTGATCCGGAGAGACTTCGAAGCCGCCTTCGGGCAACACGTTTGCCTCCACTTTGGCGTGCTCCAGGTCCTTGAGCAGTTCCCAGTGCCGGGGCAGCGTGAAGAAGCTGACGGCATAGGGACTGGAGACCGGCGAGTCGAGGCCCTTCGTCGCCAGCTCCCACTGGGCGCGCATCAGGATGCGCAACGGTCGCAAGGCCCGCTGCGATTCCTGGTACGCTTGCCTGAAATCACCGTTGTTCCAGTGCTCGACGCTGGTCTTCAAGCGGGCGCGGGCGTCCTCCTGCAGGGCCTGGGCGTCCGGCAGCGTGTGACCGGCCCGTTCCAGCTCCGCCTCGACCTTCAACACCTTCTCAATTTCGACTTCGGCCAGGTCGTGCGACCACTGGGCCGCCATTTTGCGCGTCCGGCGGGCATGATCCTGGAAGCGGACCAGCAGCCCCGTCGGGGTGTTGTCCGAGGTGAAGACGATCGCGGAGGTCAGGCCGAATTCCGGTAGTGTGACCTTGGTGCCGCCCACGACGCGCTCGGTCTGCAGCGAGCGAACGTCACCCGGCGTCAGCTCCCAGGCCTGTGTGCCGCCGGGTACTTGGGGCACCGTCATGCTCAGGCGAACCATGGCGGACTGGCCCGGGACGAACTGGGACCCGCGGCCCAGCCACATGGGCAGCACCAGGAGGCCACGTTCCGTTCGGATGACGGCAGCCTTCACTTCGGCGTTCGAGGTATCGATCCAAACAGGCGGTTCGACCATCGAGAGAAGCAAGGGCTCGAGCATCTGGATTTCCTGGTTGAGCAGCGCCAGCTGCAAGAGCCGGTCGCGTCCTTGATGGCTGTCCGCCAGAAAACGATCGGACCAGAAGCCAAGTCCCTGGCATCCCGCGGAAAGTGCGGTGTAGGTGAGCAGTCGAATCTGCTCTGGTTGCGGTCCAATCGGCTCGTCGTAACCGCGCGGCGGGCCTGCCTTGCGACCGGGCTCCGGTTTACGGTCGTAGACCACGGACGCATACCAATCGGGCAGATGGGTCTGGATCCACGTCCACTGGAACGCGCCGGGGTTCGCCAGATTGCGGCGTTGATTGAGCCACTCGCGATACTGCGGTAACTCCAACGAGGTCATGAGTGGCCAGCGATGGGCGCCCATCAGAAAGCTGGAATCGCGTGAATAGGGTCGGAACCCGTCCCAGATGTCGGCGCCGACAGGCCGCTGCGGGTCCAAGGCGTGAACGATCTGGGCGGCCCGCGCCACGAGCGGAACTTCCTCGATGGTCCGGCCGCCTCCCAGGTCCCAGAACAGCACTGCGTCGCTTTGCAAGACGCGCGTGACTTCGCGGCCAATCGCTTCGTCGGCCAGCGCGGGACTGCCGTGGCCGCCCGTCGACAGCGACGGCACCAGCCAGAATCCGAGCGTGGCCGCTTCTTCCAGCAGTGCAGGCGATGCGTCGCCTTCCATCCAGATCGTATTGAAGCCCGCGTCCCGCAGTGTTTTGAGCGGGGTGTCGGTGTGGCGGATGCCTCGGAAGAAGAAGCGCTTGCCATTGACCTGCAAGAACCGATTCAACTCGACCATCGATCCGCGGCCCGATGCCGTCGGCCGCGCCGTCGGTGTCGCGCTGGGCGGCTTCGCTCCGGAGTTGCCTCCGGCGTCGTTGTCCGCAAAGACGGGACCGACTTCCAGATCGTCGATCCAGATCTCGTTTTGCCCGGGACCGCCGTAGACATTGAGAATCAGCTGATCGACGTATGCGTCCGTGAAATCGACATCACGTTTCAGCTCCGCGCGCATCAGCTGTTGCTGTTCCTTGGTCATTTTCATCGGCCGGCGCAGCTCCAGACGCTCCCACCGGCCGACCAGCTGATACTGATCGCCGCGGATCATCGTCGTCAGCGGCTCGTTGATGCTGTCCGCCTTGCGTTCGCGCGGCAACACGACGCGCGCCATCAACTGTGTGCCGGGACGGTTCGCCTTCACCCAGAGGCTGGCGCTGAGCTCGTCGGTCACGGGCGCACGGCCGACGGGGTAGTAGTAGCCAACCAGGTTTCCGGTCTCGCAGGTAAGCTGAATGTGCTCGGAGAACTGCCCGCTATGTGCGGTCTGTTCGGTGATGTCGTGGACGGTCTCCTTGCACGCTGTGTCCGCCGCGCCTTTCACCCAGGCGGGCGCGCGGTTCTCAAAGCCGTTCCGATGGGACTGCTGGCCAGGCGCCAGGTTGAGGATGGCCAGCAGCAAGGCAATTGCAATTGGGCCCGCCATGCGCCACCATCGAAGGGGCTGGCGTGCTCCCTGTGGCCCGGCGTTTGCTTCAGAGTGCATCATACCTGCGCGCTCCTGATTGCCTCCGTCCCCCAGCTTCCTTCGCAGCGACCGTCGATTAGCACTACAGCGCTGGTTTGGAAGCACGATTCACCGGAACCGTCTGTAGCCGCAGGCTTTAGCCTGCGGAGTGAATGGACGGTACCTGCGACGCCACTCCGCAGGCTGAAGCCTGCGGCTACAGACGTTGCGCGGATCGTTCCGCGAAACACTGCGCTGTAGTATTAGGCAGTGCAAAGCGCGGGCTTGTACCAGGGAAAAGGACGGGTGAAAAGAGCAATTGAGAAGGAGCTGAATCCGAACATCGAACGACCCTCATTCAGAATCAGGGGTGTCCAATGTCCGAGCAAAAGGACCGAGTCTACAGCGAGGCGGAGATTCCCGCAAAGTTGGCCGAGCACGGACTGACAAGCTGGTACCTGGAGGATGGCTGGATCCGGCGAAAATTCACGACGGATGGATGGCCGAGCACGCTCATGCTCGTCAACATGGTGGGGTACGTGTGCGAGGCAGCCTACCACCATGCGGACCTGAGCATTACCTGGGGCAAAGCGTGGATCAAGCTGAAAACGCACTCGGCGGGCGGCGTCACCGACAAGGACTTTGCCTTGGCAAAGCAGATTGAGGCGTCGGTCTTGTGGCGTCCCCCGGCCGGCGGGCCCCTGGAAGGCACGCCCAACAAATGGGTCAAGGGAGGGTAGTCGATTCGTTGCCCTGGGAAGACGATTGTCCTCAGGCGTTGGCGTCCGCGGCACGCAAGCGCTGTGCATCGACGCGTTCCTGAATGTCCGCCACGCGAGCTTCCATGGCGGTGATGTCGGCCATGCGGTTCTCATAGGCACGCTGGAGGTGCGGCAACTCCCCGCGGTCGCGCTGCAACGTGTGACGGAGCTGGTCCAGCTCCAGGGCGTGATGGAAGGCCTTCACCCGGTTGTCGCCCTGCATGTAGGCTTCGATCCGGTAGGTCAGCGCGGTTTCTTGCTTCTCGTTTTGAAGGATCCGGGCGAGGGCGCTTTGAAGGGAATTGCGCTGACGAATGAGATTCTCGTAACCGCGACGCAACCGAAGCCGAAGCCACTCCAGCTCCCGCTCCTGGTGTAGAGCGGTAACATCGGGCCAGAGCTGGTGGATCAGGTCGAAGCACGCGTTGCGGGCGCTCTGGCAGAGTTGGTCCAGCATGGTCGCTCATCCTCCGAGCCTGTCCGTAAAGGGGTCCGGCATGCTGTGTAGAAAACCCCGCTTTCGCGGAGTTTGCGGCCGGCACAACCGGCCCTACACGCTTAAGTTTTTGTAGGGCCGGCTGTGCCGGCCGCAACCGTACGGTGCCTCGAAGCGTGGTTTTCGACAAAGCATGCCTGCCCCCTTTGCGGACAGGCAGCCGGGTTGTAGGGATCGGAAGCGCGAGCCCGATTTTTCCTCACAAAGTTTCTTCGTCGCTCGCACGCTCGGATTTTGGCGGGCGCCAAAGAAATTGACGATTCGCGGCCTGGTATCTGCTCTTCCTCGAAGCGGTCGGAGCGCGTAGTGTAATGCGATGACCGTTCCATTCACTGAAGAGGCACTCCCACGCTGTCCCGAGCACGTCGCCGGCCCGCTACAGGTCGGTACGTTGACGGTCGCGTCCCGGTTCTCCCTCGCGCCGCTGGCCGGTTACACCCATCTGGCCTTCCGCCGCGTTGTTCGCGAACTGGGGGGCGTCGGGCTGGCGACGACCGATCTCGTGCAGGCGTCGCACCTCGTCT
>JAIEMG010000123.1 GCA_019752375.1 Gemmataceae bacterium
CAACTGGCGGCGAGCGACGCGGACGGCGATCCCGTGAGCTTTGTTGTGACGGGGCTGCCGGCGGGACTGAGCGCGGACAGCGCGGGCCTCATTACGGGCACCATTGACTTCGACGCGGCGCAAACGAACGGCGGGGGCTATACGGTCACGGTGGCGGCGACGGATGGCAAGGGCGGCAGTGCGAGTGTGACGTTCAACTGGACGGTAGCTGATATGCCACAGCTGCCAGTGGCGGTACCGGATACCTACAACCGGGGACGACCGGTCCGTGATCGGCAGCGGGCCAGCCGGCAAACAGGCCAGGATGGTTGATCAGCCTGGTTGGGCTCAAGATGTTAGGCCTGGGACAGGTAACCTCTCGTATCAGTTTGAGACCGCCATTTTCTCCATTGATTCCCAACAGGTTCTTGGAGTGATTAAATGGGGTGTGACGATTCCGAATGACCCGAATAAGGCAATCATTCTGCAAAAGGTAGAAATTGAGAAACAGGTGTCCGACGACTTCAAGAAAGCCATTCAGTTGGCTAATGATGTTCAGGGTCAGAAGGTGAAGTTGGGCGATCAGGAAGTAATCCTGAATGTCGTGCTTCATGCCCAACCCAACGGCGACCCGAAGTTGACCGGCAAGTCCGTATTGCCGGGGAAATAATTGCGGAGTCCTATCCGGGGCGGAATGGTTGCACGCGAGTGGGTTGGGAAGGAGTTGTCGTTCGTTTGCTGTCGCCGGGTGCTCTTTCGCACAGACAATCGACTTTTGAGCAAGGATTGCCGATGATCGCATTCTGGACACGCCGGTCTCTTATGCTTGTGATTGTGCTCGCCCTGGCGCTGTCGCCGGCGAGTGCGCGTCCCGAATTTGGGGATGACCTGGTGGCGTACGGGACCACCCCTGTTCGCTCCTTGGGAATCGAACGGGGGATGGCGTGGAAACTCGCCTTCTTACCCGAGGAACACCAGCTGGCAGTACTACTGGATGGTCGAGTGGCCATTCGCCAAGTGCGTTCCGGTAAGAAGGGCTCCGTTGCCCACAGTTTCGAATGTTCCGCAGAGTGCATGGCGCTTTCCGCCGATGGTAAACGTATCGCCACGGGGCATGAAGATAAGTCAATTAGCCTGTGGGACGCCGCTAGCGGCAAACGGCTCGGTCAACTGAAAGGCCATGCTGCTCCAGTTGCCCTCCTGACCTTTTCTCCGAGCGGGGAGATAGTCGCGTCCAGCGATTTCCAAACCGTGCGATGGTGGGACGTCCACACCAAGAAAGAGCTGCACCGGATTGCCGGACATCGTGATGCAGAACGATTCGCTTTGTTCCAACACGAGGAGTGCGTCCGGGCCATATGTTTCTCTCCGGATGGCAAATCTTTGGCATCGGCCGAGGAGGACGGAGCCGTTCATCTCTATGATCTGGCCTCCGGGCGTGAGATTTTTTCGCTATTGGATAGGAACGAGCCTAGGAGGCTGGCTTTTTCCCCTGATGGTCGTCTCCTCGCCATGGGCTGTTCGGATTCGGCCCTCCATGTGTGGGACGTAACGACCAAAAAAAAGATTCGTAGACTTACCAGGTATTTTCCCCCGGATGCGAATGGATCGGGGCTCGACTTGGTTCCCCGACTCGCGTTCTCGCCAGATGGAAGGGTGCTTGTATGTTGGGGACCCGATCTGGGTAGAATTGACCGGTGGGAAGTAGCCACATGGAAGCAACTATGGTCCTTCGAGGATCCTCGTCGCGGTCGCGGAGTGTACGATGCGTGCTTCACAGCGGATGGCACGCTTCTCGCCGCCGCCCACTGGCGAGGCGGTGACGATAACGCAATCCTACTGTGGGACATTGCCGGTCCCTGCCGCGCGGATCGACTGAAGTGGGGAGCCTTCTCTAAACGGCAGCTCGGTGCCCTCTGGAGCGAACTAACGAACGACGACGCTCGTCCTGCTCACAAGGCGCTCTGGACGCTCGTTGGGGCCGCGGAGCAGTCCGTCCCTTTCCTCAAAGAACGGCTGCGCCCTATTGCCCGTGTCGAGCCTCAGCGTGTCGTGCTCTGGATCGATGATCTCAACAGCGCCTCGTTTACCGTGCGTGAAAAGGCCCAGCGCGCACTGGAAGCGGTCGTCGACCAGGCGGCGCCGCTTCTTCGCCGCGCCCTCGCGGATCGGCCTTCGCTGGAAGTAACTCGACGGATCGAACGGCTCCTGACATTGCTGGAGCAGGCACCTTCGGGCGATTGGCTCCGCGCGTTGCGCGCCATCGCGGTCCTGGAGTACAGTGGCACCGTTGAGGCTCGCCAGGCACTCGCTGCCATTGCCCAAGGCGCCCCTGAAGCCCGAATAACTCAGGAAGCGAAGGCAGCCCTGCAACGACTCACCCGTAGGCCAACTGACGGGGATCAATGAACTCCCTGCCAGAAACCACCGTTCCAATAGCAAAAGGGGTCGGAAAAGTCCCAAAGGGGTTCGGAGTCGAATCGGCCTCCATATCATCCATATCACTCGCGACCTGTCCGGTAGAAATCCTGGCGCGCAGGGCGAGTGAACGCCCGTATCTGCCGCGCTCACCGGAGCGTTCACACGCCCCGCTCGCCCGCACGGTACGTTTCCGGCAGAACACGTCTCACCCTTTGAGATTTCCTCGCTGACCCATCCGGCGAATCGCCGCGCGGTTGCGCGCTGAAACGAGTTTGCACTTGAGTGCCGGAACTTCTGCCGAATCGCATCCATTGGTTTTTCCTTGTGCTGCGCGCGCGTCCCACTTACAAAAGGACTGAACTTCTCCGCACTACGGATGCGACGGGCTCGGCGCTGCCTCCGCGCTCCGTTACCCCTTCCGGCAATCGACCGGGCGCGATGATCGGGATCGCTTTTCTCCCTGACAGGGGGAGCAGACTGCATGTCGCAGGTACGTCCTTCGGATGGCCGGCTTCAGGCCGTGGAAATGCTACTGACGCATTTTGCGCAGGCGTGGCAGCAGAAGGACCCGCCACCGATCGAGCAGTTTCTGCCGCGTGCCTTCGACGATGACTCTCGCCGCAACCTCCTCATCGAGCTGATCAAAATCGATCTGGAGAACCGCTGGCGCCGCGCCGGCCAGGGACCGCCTTCGCCGCCGGGAGCGAATGGAACATTGCCGGACCGGCCGCTGCTGGAACATTACCTGGGCCAGTTCGCCGAGTTGGGGCCGGTCGAGCGGTTCCCGGTCGCCCTGATCGCCGAGGAGTACAACGCGCGCCGGCGCTGGGGCGACCGGCCGCTGGTGGCTGCGTACCTCGCCGGTTTTCCGGCCCAGGCTGCGGAGTTGAGCAAGCTCCTGGTCGAACCGGAGGGCGAACTCGCACCGCCGCCCCTGGCTCCGCCGAGCCATGTCGTCGCCCCCAGTCCGCCGATCGCCTCGGTACCCGCGTTCCTCGAACTGCTGCGCGACCACCAGCTTCTCAAAATGCCCCAGCTCAACGAGGTCATCCGCGAGGACTTGCAGGGGCGCTTTCCCGATGCCCGGCGCCTCGGCGCCTTTCTCCTCGAGAAGGACTGGCTGACGCCCTACCAGGTGAATCAGATCCTCAAGGGAAACATCGAGGCCCTGACTCTGGGGCACTACCTGTTGCTGGAGCGACTGGGCGGCGGCGTCACCGGGCAGGTGTTCAAGGCGCGGCATCGCACGATGAACCGTGTTGCGGCGGTGAAGGTCATCCGTCCGACGCTGATTGCCCGGCCCGAGGTGGTGCAGCGCTTCGAGCAAGAAATGCAGGCGATCAGCCAGCTCTCGCACGCGCACGTCGTCCACGCTTACGACGCCGGTCCCGTGGCACTGGCCAAGCACCTGCGCGAGGACAGCGGGAACGGCCTCAACGAAACGTACTTCCTGGCGATGGAATTCGTGGAAGGGACCAACCTCGGCCAGATGGTCAAGGAGTCCGGCCCGCTGCCGGTGGTGCAAGCCTGCGACTACGTCCGCCAGGCGGCCCTGGGTCTGCAACACATTCATCAGCATGGCCTCGTTCATCGCGATCTCAAGCCATCGAACCTGGTGGTGACGCGGACGTCCGGCAGCAAATCGCGTTCGCAGTCGGACTCCGATTTCGGCTTCTTCGCCCTGGAATTCGGCGTCGTGAAGATCCTCGACCTGGGCCTGGCACTGTGGCAGCACTCCAGCGACGAGGAACGCACCATCCTGCTGACGAAGCAAGAGTCCGTGCTCGGCACGCCGGACTTCATGGCGCCGGAACAGGCTGATGACGCTCGGACCGTGGACATCCGGGCCGATCTCTACAGCCTGGGCTGCACGTTCTTCTACCTGCTGACCGGGCAGGTGCCGTTTCCAGGCGGCTCGTTCATCGAGAAGGTGGTGCGTCATCGCAGTGCGGTGCCGCCGCGCGTGGAAGACCTGCGCCGGGACGTGCCGGCCGAGTTCTGTGCCGTGGCGGCGCGGCTGCTGGCCAAGTCGCCCGCCGACCGTTACCAGGTGCCGGCCGAGCTGGCCGACGCGCTGGCCCGCGCTACCGGTGCCAGCAGCAGCTCACTGGCGCCGCCGACGGTCGCTATCGACGAGGCGGCCACGACGATCGACGAAGTGCAACTGCCGCCGGAGCTGACCGGACCGCCAGAGGTTCCCGAAGCCGTCGAGCATCCCTGGCCCGCGCCGGACCTGCCGCCCGCGTCATCGCTGCGGCTGACCCGAACACCGGCGGAGCGCCGGCGCTGGCCGCTCGTCGCCGGTTTTGGCACGCTCACATGTGTGCTGGCCGTCGTTGGCTACCTGCTGCTGCAGCGGTACATGTCTCCGCCTGAAGCGCGACCGGGAGACCCGCCGCGCTTCACCAATTCACTGGGCGAAGAGTTCGCGCTGATCCCTGCAGGGTCGTTTCAGATGGGCTCGCCGGAGAGCGAAAAGGGCCGTCGCGCTGATGAAGGCCCGCGCCACCTCGTCACGCTCACAAAGCCGTTCTACATGGGGGTTCACGAGGTCACCGTGCGCGACTTCCGCGCCTTCGTGGACGAGACGAAATACCAGACACAAGCGGAGCGTACGGGCAAGGGCGCGTTCCGTTACGATGCGGACAAGAAAGAATGGGTCCGCGACGCGAAGTGCATCTGGAAGGCTCCCGGCTATCCCATCGCGGACGACTTGCCGGTGACGTGCGTGACCTGGACGGATGCCGCGGCATTCTGCGAATGGTTGAGCAAGAAGGAAGGCCGCCGCTATCGGTTGCCAACCGAAGCCGAATGGGAATACGCTTGCCGCGCTGACACGACAACGCCGTTTCACTTCGGCACGTCGCCATCCATTGAGCAAGCCAACGTCCTGTCCGAGGCCGACGCGACCGCGGAAAAGGTCCACGGCCTGCCGGTAGGAGTCGGCTCGTACCGTCCGAACCTGTGGGGCCTGAGCGACATGCACGGCAACGCCGCCGAGTGGTGCGCCGACTACTACGACCCCGGCGCCTACCGCGCCAGCTTCGACAAGGATCCGCAAGGCCCGTCATTCGGCTCCAAGCGCGTCATCCGCGGCGGCTCGTGCCTGGAGGGCTCGACCGGCCACCGCTGCGCCAGCCGGCACGCACTACCGCCCAACGACGCGAACAACGTCACGGGGTTCCGGATGGTGACACCCGTTCGGACGCCCTAAGGATCCGCGCAAGAATCACTTGTGCAATTCCTGTAGGACGGCTTTCCAATCCGTCCGGTTTTCTCTGGACGGATTGGAAATCCGTCCTACGTGCAATTGTTCAACTTATTGTTACGCGGCTCCTAAGTGCTGGCCTGCAGCCAATTGCATGACGCGCCGGTGTGGAAACGGGTCGCGCCAATCCTGTATGATGGGCATATTCCGTTGCCGGTCAGCCCGAGGAAAGTGGGTCATGCCCATTCACGACTGGACTCGCGTCGAGGCGGGCATCTTCCATGCGTTCCATCACGATTGGATCACGGAAATCGCGCGCGCCTTGAACCGTGGCTTGTTGCCGGCAGATTACTACGCATTGCCGGAGCAGCACGCCGCGGGTTTCGGTCCCGATGTGCTTACCCTCCAGGACGATGACAGCACTGTCAACGGAACTACAAATGTCGCCCCGCCCCCTGCTTCCGGCCCAGGCGGCGTGTTGCTCGCCGCACCGAAGTTGCCGCCAAGCGCCGAGACCGACATGGCGTTCTATCGGCGCAAACAGAAAGTGATTGCAGTGCGTCACGTCAGCGGCGATCGAATCGTGGCCATGGTCGAGATCGTATCGCCCAGCAATAAGGCTGCCCGGAACCCCTTGCGTGCATTCGTGGCCAAGGCCGCGCAACTGCTCGACCAACAGATCCACCTGCTCATCCTCGACCTGCTGCCGCGGGGACGACGCGACCCCGATGGCATTCATGGTGAAATCTGGCAGGAAATCGCCGGCCAGGAATACACGCCTCCTGCCGACAAGCCGCTCACTCTCGCAGCCTATGAAAGCGGCCTGACGGTGCGTGCCTACGTTGTCCTCGCCGCAGTGGGCGACGTGCTCACCGAGATGCCCCTGTTTTTGGAGCCGGAGCAGGCCGTCCACGTGCCGTTGGAGGCGACGTACATGGCCGCGTTCAATGAAGTGCCGCGCCGGTGGCGACGCGTGCTGGAGCCGTCAACGGCGTGATGCGGACAGCTCCCTCCTCCATGACCGCCGACCATGAACCCCGAGCAACTTCCGCACCTGGAGACCTTTGCCCGCGCCGCGGAGTTGAGCAGCTTCACGGCTGCAGCCCAGGGACTGGGGTTGACCCAGGCCGCGGTCAGCCAGCGCATTCGCGCGCTGGAGCTGGCTGTCGCCACACCACTATTCCGCCGCCGGGCGGGGCGTGTCGAGCTGACCGAGGCGGGGCAACGACTGCATCCCTATGCGCAACGCATCCTGGCCATGCATGCGGAAGCGCGTCAGGAAGTCACCGGCAAGAAGGCGCCGGTGGTCGGCGAGCTGGAGCTGGCGGCCAGCTCCGTACCAGGCGAACACCTCTTGCCCGCTCTGCTGGCGACGTTTCACCAGAAATATCCGCACATTCAGGTCCGGGCCACCGTGGTCGACAGCCAGGCCGTGCTGAGCCAGGTCGAGCACGGCAAGCTACAGCTCGGCATGGTCGGGGGCAAAAGCGACAGTCCGCACCTGGTGTTCCGTCGTTTCGGCTGCGACCGCCTGGTGATCGTCGTGCCCCCCGAGCATTCCTGGCACCGACGCAAGCGCGTGACGCTGGATCAGCTGTGCAAGCAGCCGCTGGTGCTGCGTGAGGCGGGCTCCGGATCGCGCTGGTGCCTCGAGCGCGCCCTGGCGAGTGCGGGCAAGTCAGCCAAGGACCTCAACGTGGTCCTGGAGCTGGGCAGCAACGAGGCCATCAAGGAATCGGTGCGCCGTGGCGTCGGCCTGGCCGTGCTTTCGGATGAAGTTGTCAAGAAGGATCGCAAGCCGCGCCGACTGCACGCGCTCGACGTGATAGGACTATCCCTCGAACGCGATATCTTCCTCGTCTGGGATCGCCGACGGGCCCTGTCGATCCCGGCACACCTCTTCCTCGATTTCGTCGCCCCCTGTCCGCACGCCGAACGGCAAGCATAACGGCTGCTTATGCGCTCGCTCGCGCCTATCACCAGAAGAGCATCACCTTCTATGCGTCCCGTTCGATACGGTGCAATGGGACTTGCACGATTGTGGAGTGCCGCGTGAACGGGTTGGAATGGGAACCACTGGTTCGGCTCGGCTCGTTCGCCGCCATCTTGATGCTGATGGCGGGTTGGGAAGTGTATGCACCGCGTCGCAGGCTGACGGGACAGAAACCCCGGCGCTGGTTCGGCAATCTTGGCCTTGTCCTTCTCAACACCGTGGTCGTTCGGGCCGCGTTGCCGCTGGGGGTGGTCGGCGTGGCCGTGTTCGCCAAGGAACGCTCCTGGGGACTGCTAAACAATGTGGTGCTGCCGAAGGGCGTCGCGGTCGTGCTGGCAGTCGTCGCGCTGGACCTCGCGATCTACCTCCAGCACGTCATGTTTCATGCCGTGCCGCTGTTCTGGCGACTGCACATGGTCCACCATGCCGATCGCGATTTCGACGTCAGCACGGGTGTGCGCTTTCACACGCTTGAAATCCTGCTGTCCGTCGGCATCAAGGCCGCGGCGGTATTGCTGCTGGGCGCGCCCGTGCTGGGCGTGCTGATCTTTGAAATCCTGCTCAGCGCCACGTCGCTGTTCAATCACGGCAATGTGCGCCTGCCCGCGGCGCTGGATCGCCTGCTGCGTCTGCTCGTAGTGACGCCCGAGATGCACCGCGTCCATCATTCGGTCGAGGTGGCGGAGACGAACAGCAACTTCGGTTTCAACTTGCCCTGGTGGGACCACCTCTTCGGGACCTACCGCGCTCAGCCGGCCGCCGGGCACGAAGCAATGCACATCGGCCTGACTCCGTTTGGCGGTGATCGCGTGGAGCGGCTGGGGTGGATGCTGGCGCTGCCGTTCCGCGGCGAGATTGGTGGCTATTCGGTCCATCGTTCGAATGAACCGGTATCCGCGGAGGAAGCCAGGGATCATGAAGGGTGAGGTCGTTGCGGCGCAATTCAATGTTTTGCAAGCAGGTGCCGTCGCACGGGGCGTTCTTGACACGTTGGGCCAGCAGATGAATCGCCCCAATTCCGCAAGCCAAGAACCCCTCGCTTGTTCAAGGGCTAGGCGAGCCGGAGTTCTTCAAGCCTCCGAACACTTGAAGAACTCCGCCGCTCGCGCTCCCGGCTCGCCGATGAATCGAGAGTTCATTCCCACCCCCGAAAGACTAGCGCCCCACTCGAATAACTGCCGCCGAAGTTGTGCGCCAGCGTTGCCACCTGGTCCAGCGCCGACAGGAAGGAATGATCGGTCAGCTCGGCCAGGGGATGAATGAAAGCGCTCCACAGCTGCTCCTTGTACACGCAGTAGCGCGCGTCCAGGGCGCTGTCGAAGTTCGCTTGCATGCAACGCAGCAGCTGGGGTTCCTGCACGTCCTTCATCTCGGCGACGGGACAGATCAGGCGCATGCGGTTGTGCTTCTCGTCGGTGATGCAGTGGAGCACCTGGTCCTTGTAGCCGAAGGTCCAGTAGCCCAGCTCGCCCTTGATCGGCTTGGCGGCGCCGCGGATCAGGACGTCGAGACGCCGGTTGTTCATCGGCAGTTGCTCGCGCGCCGCGACCATGAAGTGTGTCCTCTACGCGCCCACGGACAGCAGTCCGGTGGGTGGAGCTCATCACGGTTTGCCTTCCAGTTCCTTGACGACCTGGGCGATGAGTGCGGGGTTGGCCTGCTTGACCAGGTGATCGACGCGGGCCTGGGACAGACCGAGCTTGAGCATCGCTTGCGCTGCGGCTTCCCACGCCTTGGCCTTCTTCTTGCCTTCGGCCAGGTACAGCTCGCCGACCAGCTCGGCCAGGCGCTGGCGCAAAATCGTGTCCTGATTGCCGTAGTAGCGCTTGATGATCTTCTGCTGATACGGCGTGAAATCTTGCGGCATCATGCACTCCTTCGACGAGTGACCCCCTGCGTGTAGCTTTGCTCAAACCGCCGTTTCCGTCAAGCGGGATTGACAGTAGGCTTTCCGTGGCTGTTTCTGCTATAACATCGCCAGTAAACAGCTTCGGGCGAGCTCCAGGGGCCTTTGTTCGTAGTTCCGCCTTCAGATGCTATGAGAGGAAAAGGCCGCTGCTGGTAAGCTCCGTCAAGGAAGTCCG
>JAIEMG010000353.1 GCA_019752375.1 Gemmataceae bacterium
CACCAGAAGATCTATGTTCGGTGGGCCAGACAAGAGTGTCTGGCCCACCAGAAGATCTATGTTCGGTGGGCCAGACACTCTTGTCTGGCCTGCGCTACCAGACTTTCACTTCTTCGCGATCGCAAACAGGTGCGACTCGGTCATGATGTAAAGTACGCCATTGACGACAACCGGCGTGCCGCGAATGTGCTGGTCCATCTCGATCTTCTTCGGCGCCTTCTTCTCCCGGCCATGCTCGAAGATCCAGACGTCGCCGTCCTCCGTGCCAATCATCACCTTGCCATCGACCCAGTATGCGGATCCCCAGACGGCGGCTTTCAGGTCGTGGTTCCACAGTTCCTTACCAGTCTTGGCGTCGAGGCAGTGCAGGAATCCCGCCAGCTCACCGGCGTAGATCAGACCGTCGTGGATGGCCATGGTGCTCATCGTGCGGCCGAAATAGTAGTCGCGGCCGATCTTGGCTGCATCTTCTTTCTTCACCGGGCCGCCGAAATGCCAGATCGCGGCGGAGTTCGGATTGGGCTTGGTCTTGGGCGGATCGCTCTTGGGATCGGTTACCAGGTCGGGTGACGTGTCGTCGGTCTTGGTGAGGTCGATGCACCAGAGATGGCCGATGCCCTCGAAGTGCTCCGGATCCTGGCCGACGCCGATGTAGCAGCGGTCGCCGATGATCACCGGCGAGGCGATGAAGTCGTTGCGCGTGCCCTGACCGCCCAGCGCGTACTTGGACCCCTTGGGATTGCAGTCGAACTTCCAGATAGGCTTGCCGGTCGTTGGCTCGAAGGCACGCAGCCAACCGTCGCCGCCGGGGAAGATGATCTGGCCCTTGCCGTTGACCTCGGCATACGCCGGACTGGCCCACTGGCCGTGCATGATCATCTTGCCGGGGGAATTGTCCTTCCACACGACCTTGCCGTCCTTCTTGTTGACGGCAATGAAGCTCGGCGCTTCGGGCGAGGGGATGTTAATGTGTTCCTCATCGACGCCGTTGGCCGTGATGATGAACACCAGGTCGCCGATGATGACCGGCGAGCAGGACGTCATGTTGTGCGGAAAAACATTCAGGTCCTTCATCATGTCGAGGGACCAGATGACGTTCGCTTCCTTGGTGCCCTTCTTGGGCTCCACGTCGAGGCAGACCACTTCGCAGCGGTTGCTGGTGTAGTAGACGCGGTTGCCGTCCACGGCAGGCGTGGCGCAGATGCCTTCCTTCGGCCAGTCGTGGACCTGTCCGGACGGCAGCTTGTCGTGCACCATCTGCCACAGGAATTCGCCGTCGGATTCGCGGAAGCACATGAGAATACCCTTGTCACCCTTCACCTTCGGGTCGCGTGGGTTCTCATTATTGGTGCCGACGAAGATCTTGCCTCCGGCGATGGTCGGGCCGCCGTAAGCGCGAGACCCCAGTGCCGACGACCACTTGATGTTCGTCTTTTCCTTGGGATCCCATTCGCTGGGGATGTTCTTGTCGATCAGATTGACCATGTTGCGGTTCGGTGTGCCGCCGAACATCGCCCAGACGCGCGTCGCGTCGGACTTGGCTTGCTCCGCAAGTACCTTGTCGCCTTCCGCGGAGCCGCCGGAAAGGGCGAGGACTGCCACGATCACGCCAAACACGCCGAGCGTGATTCCGGCCGACAGCCAGCGTTTGAAACGAGAGTGCGTCTTCATCATGAATGTTCCTGTCAGGGGGAAAGCCAACGGGTTTCAGCCCATGGGCTCACGAAAAGTCCTCAGTTTTGCTGTGTAGAAAACCACGCTTCGAGGCACCGTTACGGTTGCGGCCGGCACAGCCGGCCCTACAAAAACTTAGGCGTGTAGGGCCGGCTGTGCCGGCCGAAACCCCCGCGAAATCGGGGTTTTCTACACAGCACCTCAGTTTGCCTTCTTGTTGGGCGTGATGCTGATGTTGCGATAAAGCACATCGGTGCCGGCGACGATGCCGGGCGCGTAGCCGTAGATGCCCGGCGCGCCTTCGCGGTTGGGCACCGGGTCTTCAAATTCGATCGTCCATTCCTTCGGCTCGGGCTTGCCGACTGGCCAGACCTTGCCGCGGATGATGCCCTTGTCCTTCTGCACTTCCACGGTCAGCTTCATCGTGTACCAGGTATCGGGCGTCCAATCGAAGGGGATGCCGTGATCGACTCTCGGCAACGCGTCCCAGGAGACGATCCGCAGCCGTTTCTTCTTGTCGGCGGGGTCGCGCTTGCCGTCGAGCATGAGCGTATAGCGGTTGGCGATCACTCCGAAGTCTGCCCGGTTGTCCTGCACTTCCTTGCCCAGCACGTCGGCCTGAATGGTGTAATCGGTCATGTTCGGCAAGCCGATGTAGGCATTGGCACGGGCCACCGGCGGCGGCGCGGCCAGCGGCGAGATTTTCTTGAGGACCTTGGACTTGTCCGCCAGCTCCTCGATGACGAACTTGCCCTGGCAGTTCACCAGGCCGCCCGGCGTGGCTCCCGCCGGCACCTTGGAGAAGTCGAGATTGATCGGCAACGGCGACATCACGCGCACGCGGGCACGCCCGGTGACTTCGCCAACCTTGGCCTCGACGTAGCCTTGCTGATTGGGGACCTTCGCATCCACGGTCAGCTTGCCTTCATTGATGGTGCCGCGCAGCGCCGGCGGCTTGAGGTCCGACTTGGGCGGCGGGGGCGGTGTCGGCAGCGTCCACTCGGCCTTGTCCAGCTCGCGAATGAACTGTCCGTTGGCGTCGTAAGCACGCACCTTGAAATCAGCGCCCTCGCCCGGCGTCAGCACGACGTCGGCGGGTACGATCCGGATGGCCGCAATCGCTGCACCCGACGCAGCCGGCTTCTCTTTTTCCGTCGTGGGGATCGGATCGGCCTTGGCGTTGTGGTCTTTCTTGCCGATGCAGTACAGCTCGTCGCGTGTGGCAAAATAAATGTGGCCATTGACGATGGCTGGCGTGCAGTTGGTTTCGACGAAGCCCTTGCCGCCCTTGTCGGGGAAGAACTGGTCGTGGAGCTCGTCGCACTTGGCGTCGCCGGGCTTCAGGATGTGAAAGTGAGCGTTCACATCGGCAACATAGATCTTGCCGTCCGCCCACACCGGCGAGCCGCGCGACAGCCGACCGTAGGCAAACGGCCGCTTCCACAGCGGTTTGCCGGTCTGTGCATCCAGGCAGAGGAGGCGCGCTTCCGTGCTGCAAACGTAGAGCCGGCCATCGTGCAGCAGCGGCGAGGAATAAGCAGCCTTGGTACCGTCCAATTTCCAGACTTCAGTCGGCTTACCGTCCTTGATCTTGGTGGCATCCACGCAAATGATGCGGCCCTGCGTGCTGGTCCCTTCGCTTTCCTCGCCGTGCGTGATGTAGACCTTGCCGTCGGGGCCGACCACCGGAGACGGATCAATGGCCACGTTGCCGAACGGGTAGCTCCAGACCTTCTCGCCCGTGAGCGGCTTCAAGGCCAGCACGGAACCATCGCCGGATCCGGTAATGAACAGACGCTGGCCGTTGATGACGGCAATGACCGGCGACGACGAATACGTGCCCTTGATCGGCCCCGCCGGATCGGACCACCAGACAACCTTGCCGGTCTTCTTGTCGAACGCGACGAAGCGATTGCCGCCGCGGGCCTGGTCGCCCCAGCTGCCGTTGATCATGCCGATGATGACGAGATCGCCGTCGACAATCGGACTGGCCAGACGCCCGCCATACCCGGAGACGCGACCGTACTCTTCGGTCAACGAGTGCGACCAGAGCACCTTGCCGGTCTTGCCCTCGAAGCAGAAGAGCATGCCCTGGGTGCCGTGGGCGTAAAGGTTGCCGGTGTCGGGATCGACGGTCAGGTTGGTCCAGCCGAGGCGGTTGCTGACAATGCCGGTGTGCCAGACGTTGAACTTGTGTTCCCAGAGCAGCTTGCCGGTCTTTTCGTCGAGGGCGAGGACGCGTTCCTGCTCCGTCACGCCCGAGCCGACGTTGTTGATGATGTAGATGCGGCCGTCGTGGACAAGCGGCGTCGAACGACACCCGTAGGGCGCAGTCCAGATCAGGTTGTTGTCGGCGGCCTTCGGGTCGGGCGACCACTTATCGGGCAGGTCCTTCTCACGCGAGACGCCGGTCTGCTCCGGCCCGCGCCAGTGGAGCCAATCGGCGGCAAACAAGGAAAAAGGAAAAAGGAAAAAGGAAAAAAGGACGAGCAACGGTCGGGACACGGGTGCCTGGATCATGGTAAACCCTCGATTGGATGCGGCAAGTGGGACGCCATTCCCCTTCGTCGTATTTCTTTTTCCCTTTTACTTTATCCTTTTTACTTTTTCACGATGCGGCGGGCTTTCATCTCGAACCGGGGCAGGCTTCCCGTGGGGACGGCCATCACTTCGGCGCGGAAGAGTAACTCGTCGCGGATGGCCCGGCCAATGCGTTCGGCCACGTCGCTGCCCGCTTCGACTTCGACCTTCAGGGCGGCAAGCGGGCTGCTCTGGTCGACTTCGACGCGGAATTCGGCAACGGCGGCAAAGCGTCGGATGACGGCTTCCAGGGCGCTGGGGTGCAGGTTGTTGCCGCGCAGGTGGATCATATCATCGGTGCGCCCCAGAATGCCACCCTCCAGCCGCAATAAACTTCGTCCGCACGGGCACGGCTTCGGATCGACGCGGACCAGGTCCCCGGTGCGGTAACGCAGCAGCGGACTGCCCCAGCGGTGCAGGTTCGTCAGCACCAGTTCGCCGATCGTGCCGGCAGGCGTCGGCCGCTCGGTCCGCGGGTCGAGGACTTCGGCAATGTACTCCGTCTCCAGGATGTGCAGACCGGCGGGGTTCTCCGGGCATTCGATGCTGAGTGGTCCCATCTCGGTCAAGCCGCTGTGATCGAAGACACGCGCGCCCCACGCTGATTCAATCCGGCTCCGCGTTGCCGTGACGCTGCCGCCCGGTTCGCCGGCCACGATCACCGCGCGAATTGACGATGCACTCAGGTCGATGCCCTCTGCCTGGGCGACTTCCGCCAGGTGAACCGCGTAAGTCGGCGTGCAGAGCAGCACGGTGGCCGCATTGTCGAGCAGGAACTGCACGCGTGCTCCGCTGCTCATGCCTCCGGAGGGGAGGCACAAACGTCCTTGCCTGGTCGCTGCCTCGAATGCCGTCCAGAACCCGAGGAATGGTCCGAACGAGAACGCGAAGCACAGGCGGTCGTCGGCGCGCAGACCCATGATACGGAAGTACGCATCCCAGCAGCCGAGCAGGCGCGCCCACGATTCCGGCGTGTCCAGCCAGCGTAACGGCCGTCCCGCGGTGCCCGAAGTCTGGTGCAGGCGGCAATAACGCACCAGCGGATAGCTGAGGTTGCTGCCGTACGGCGGGTGCGATTCTTGATCGGCCAGCAACTCGGCCTTGTTCGTGAACGGCACACGAGCCAGGTCGGCAATGGTCTGGATCGTCGTTGGGTCCACGCCGGCCTTCGCGAGCCGTGCTGCGTAGAACGCATTGCCTGGCAGGATCTCAGCCAGCATGGAGCGCAGGCGGTCGGCCTGCACCGCCTCCAGGGCAGCACGGCTCAGGCACTCACCCTGCGGGGGAGACGCCATTCGATTCGGATGCTCCAAGGATGCGGCGATACGGTTGGCGAGAGCGATTCCTGGCCCGAGATTGAAACCCCGACGACCGGCGGAAGTCACTTTCTGCGAGTATATGGCGGCCGGCGCGGTGTGCCAAGCCGTTTGTCCGCTCACACCAATCGCAATTGCCGCACGCGCTCGGGTTCCAGCCGAAGCACGGTCGCATCGCCCTGTTCCAGCTCCAGGCCGTCGAACGAAACTTCGCGAAGCCGTCCGTGGTACTTGCCGTCGCCACATTCGGCCTCCACCTGCCGACCCAGCAGTCCCAGGCGCCATTTCCAGCAGGCTTCCAGCGTCGCTCGGTCGCCGTGGCACATCCGGGTGTATTCGTCGTCCAGATGCCGAATGAGCGTCCGCGCCACTTCGGCTGCGTCGAACAGGCGTTCCGCGGCGATGCCGAGCGAAGTCGCGTCCGGCAATCCTGCGTCATCGAACATCGCGGCCGTCTGATTGACGTTCAGCCCGATGCCTGCAACCACGGCCAGCCGCGAATCGGCGACCGCACGGCTTTCGATCAGGATGCCGCAGACTTTTCGGCCGCGCAGCAAGACGTCGTTGGGCCATTTGATGCGCCCCTGGAGATTGGCGACCTCGCGAACCATCTCGCACACCGAAACGGCAGCCCAGGCCGTCAGCAGCGCCGGCCGACGAATTTCAGGTGGCGGAAACAGCAGCACGGACATCAACACGCCGGTTCCGGGAGCGCACTGCCAGCTGCGGCCATGCTGCCCCCGGCCCGCGGTCTGCGAGTTCGCCAGTACCACTACGCCGTCGTTGGCCGGATCGTTCGCCAAGGCGGCCGCAGTGGTGCTCGTGCTGTCGAGTTGATCGAAGACAAGGACCCGGCGTCCAAGGCGGTGAGTCTCCAGGTGCCATTCGTCGTACGGAGTCATGGAGAAACGAGCGGTTTGCTGAGCAGTCGAAGGACGCCGAAGACCATGAGGCACATCATGCCGAGCACGAGGACGCCGATCCAGAACGTCGCGCCCCAGTGGCGCACGGTGTCCATGAAGTTGCGATGCTGCACGCGGCTGAAGCATTTGGGACACACCGTCTGATGCGTGCGCCGATATTCGACCTCGCCGCGATCCTCGCGGTAGGTCGAGAGAAGGACCGACTGCGCCTCGCCGACGGGAAACGTGTTACCGCAACGGTCGCACTGGACAAAGCCATCGGTGAAGTCGAGGGGGTGGGACATGGGCGGGGTTCCTGAATCAGGACAGATAATCCAGGGCGATGTCGAGTGCCGGCGCCGAATGCGTCAGGGCGCCGACGCTGATGCGATCGACCCCAGTTTCCGCGATCGGACGCACCGTTTCAAGGTTTACGCCGCCGGAAGCTTCGAGCTTCACGCCAGGCGCCGCCGCATTGCGCCGCTTGACCGCTTCGCGCATTTGTTCCAGCGTCATATTATCGAGCAAGACGATATCCGGACCGCACGCCAGCGCCGCGTCGAGTTGCACGAGGGTATCGACTTCGACTTCCACGAAGACCGACGTGCCGACATGGGCGCGAGCTGCCTGCACTGCCCGCGTGACGGCATCAGGGGCGCCGCCAAACGGTGCAAGATGGTTGTCCTTGATGAGGACGCCGTCGTAGAGGCCGACGCGATGGTTGTATCCGCCGCCGCAGCGTACCGCGTATTTTTCGAGGAGGCGCCAGCCGGGAGTTGTCTTGCGCGTGTCGAGGATCTGCACAGGCAGGCCAGCGACGGCATCGACGTAGCGACGCGTCTGCGTCGCGACACCGCTAAGGCGCTGGAGGAAGTTCAACGCGACGCGCTCGGTCGCCAGCAGCGCACGCACACGGCCCGTCAGCGTTCCTACCTTCGTACCTGGGTCGACGCGAATGCCATCCGGAATCAACGGTTCGAACACCAATTGGTCGTCCACACCCGCGGCCACCAGCGTGACAGCCGACAGACCAGCCAGAATCCCCGAAGCGCGGGCGACGAACATGGCCTGCCCAGCATGCTCAGGTGGAATGACGGCCTGGCTGGTGATATCACCTGCCTGATCCAGGTCCTCTTCCAGCGCACACTTCACGAGACGCCGGCAAGCGGCAAGTTCCGCGGTGCTGAACATAAACAGGTTCCATCGGCGGTCACTTCGGCACGTCGAACCGACTCAGGTACTGATCGACCGCCAAGTTCAGGTCGGCTCGCCGCTCCGCAAGCGTTTGCTTGGGAATCTTGACGTCTGCAGGAAGAACACCACGGCCATCGACCAGTCGCCACCGCGGTTGCTTCCGAATTAGATAGTCGTTCGCAGCGAGCAGGAGGGCCGCTGCATCGTCGGGCTTGCCTTTCGGCGCACTTCCCAGGACAGCGTTGAGCTGGCCGAGCGGCTCGTTTTTCACCGCCCGTCTCGTTCGGCTCTTGCGCTGACCTTCCAGCAGACCCGAGAAGAGCGCGTCTTTCGCGTCGGCGTGCTTGGCGTGAAGTTCGATCATGGTCGGCGGCTGCTCATCGGCGGCTGCCGGGACCAATGGCCGTAGCGGATCGGCTTCATCCTTGAAGTTCGCGTCGATCCGCACCGGAGCGTCCGCGTAGAGCCTTTTCAGTAACTGCTGGGATGCCGCGTCTTGCGGCATATTGCTCCAGAGGTCGCGCCATGCCTCCAATGCTTTTTGGTGCGTTGCTTCGGCCAACGGTGAAGACGGCATCAGGTACACGGGTACAATGGCAAAGGGGATGGTTTCTTCGTCCCATTGCGCTGCCAAGGCACTAGAAGGCGGCGACAGGAAGCCCTTGAACTGGGTGTAGAAGTAAACGAACCCGCCCACGACGAGCCCGACAATCATTGCAAAGGCAAGGCGCTGCGACGGTCTCGGTGCGAATGGTTTTGCCATGCAGCCTCCGAGTTCAGTTACTCGAAGTATTCTACTGCATTCCGGAATATCTGTAGCCCATCGCCTTCCTCCGCCAGCCCATTCCGCGTCCACCGTGGATGTTGCGTCGGCAACACGTGACGTTCCGGATGCGGCATCAAGCCGAGCACGCGTCCGGTCATGTCGCACACGCCCGCCACATCGCCCTGCGAACCATTGGGATTGACGGGATACGGTCCTGGTTTGCCGTTTGCATCTACATAGCGCAGGACGATCTGATTCGCTTGTTCCAGGCCCTTCAGGAACCACGGTTCGCGGCAGATGAAGTTGCCTTCGCCATGCGCGACAGGCAGGTGCAGGCGTTCGCAGCCCCTGAGGAACGGACAGTTTCCTGGCGCGGCCTGGAGGTAGATCCAGCGATCGTCAAAATGGCCCGAGGTGTTGTTCGTCAGCGTCGCCAGCGGGCCGTCCTCATCGGGCGGAATCAGCAAGCCGGCCTTGAGCAGGACCTGGAAGCCGTTGCAGACGCCAAGGATCAGCTTCTCCGCATCGCGAAACTGGCGCAGGGCGTCGCTGAGGAAGTAAGCGAGCTGGTTGGCGAGGATTTTGCCGGCGGCCACGTCGTCGCCGTAGGTGAAGCCGCCGGGCACGACGAGGACCTGGAAGCGTTGGAGCAGGTTCGGCTGCTCGCGCAGGCGGTTGACGTGGATGCGTTCGGGGATGCCGCCGGCCCGTTCGAAGGCGAACTGAGTTTCGGCGTCGCAGTTGGCTCCCGGAGCGCGGAGGATGAGGATGCGGGGTGCGGCCATGGTGCAGCGGGGAAATCCCGGCTTCTCCCTTGACGAACGGTAATACTGGCCTCATAATCGGTTGTATTCACGGAACGACCCCCGTGCCAGTGTGACCGCGGGATTTCGGTCCAGAGGCTGACCAGCCTCGGCACGGCCAAACGGGGGCCGACGTGGATTATTTGCCTTTTTTCCGCCCACCCCTTGACAGTGTATTTCCGGAAGCTATCATTCACTTTGTCCCTTTTTGAGGGACAATTCCTCCTGACACCATGAAGATGGGCTGAATCTTCCACGAAGGTTCGTTTCATTCATCGGGCGTCGGAAGTTCGCAGGTCTTTGACAATTCGGTAGCACCTACGTGAAAATGCGGAAGCGAGGGGTGTGTTCGAGCCGGCGAAGGCAAGGACACA
>JAIEMG010000240.1 GCA_019752375.1 Gemmataceae bacterium
TCTTTTTATTCCTTTATTGTTGGGGGCGGGGGTCGTGAAACCGCGCGGTTTTTGGCAACACCCCGGGGGGTTTTACCCCCCCCGCTCGCCTGGCGCCTGCCTAAGTTAATGGCATTCGGGTCAGGCATGCTTTGCAGAAAACCCTGGTTTGACGGAGGTCCCTCGTTACCGGGCAGAGCCCGGTCACGAGGGCGAAGATTTTGGGGTCTTCTACAAAGCATGCCTGACCCGTTTTCGGACAGACTCTCAGTTGCTCAAATCGCGCAGCATCTTGCGTGCGGTCTTCGCACTCGCCGTCTTCGGGAACTTGTCCAGGATCATTTGCAGCTTCTCGCGGGCTTGCGCCGGCTGGTTGGTGTCCAGGTAATAAGTCGCCAGCTTGAGCGCTTTCTCGGCCTGTGCTTCGGGATCGTCGGACTTGGCTTCCGGCGGATCCTTTTCCGACGGCTTGGTCTTGGGGCCCTTGTCGGCTGCCTGCAGTTCGGCGACCGACAGCGTTTTCTGATCGAAGCACCAGCCTTCAGGAGTGAATAGCCAGACGTGATAGGTGGTGAAACCTTCCCGCTTGAGCGTCTTGCCCTTGGTCGCGGGATGCGGGGACGTCTCGTCCAGGACGTGCGACGCCTCGGTCTTTTGCGATGCGCCAGGCGCCAGTGTAGCGACCCAGGTGGCCGGCAGCTTGCCGCCGCGGGCGCCGACGAAGGCGTTGTTCTTCCAGCAGCGTTCGAGCGACTTGTGGGTGAGCTGTCCGTCGGAGCTGCCGGCCAATTTGAACCACAAGTAAGCGGTCGGCGGCGAGACGGCGCGACGGGGGGGCTGCATGTCCTCGTTGGAGGCAAAGATCACGGCATGGACCGTCTCGGTCTTCTTGCCTTCGTTGGTCATGGTGAGGTCGAACGTCTGTTGCCAGTCCTTCCATGCAACCTTGACGTTGGAGACCTCAGCGGTGAATTGCGGCGGCGTGCCGCGGACGACCGGGCCGACCCAGGGAGAGCCATCCGGATTGGTCGCCTGCCCCGTGCCGTTGCCGTTGCCGCGCGAGCCGTCTTCGCAGGCGATCGCAGCCAGCACCAGCGGGGCTGCAAACAAGATGGCCCAGCGATGGCTTCCACGGACACGTCGCATCATGACACTTCCCACGGCGGCAGCGGGCGACCAGTTCACAGTTGGCGGAGTTCTTATCTTGCCGACCGAAGCCGTGGGGTTCAAGTGAAAAGACGCTATTGCAGCGGAGCCGACTCACGCTTGGTCGCGCGACATGACTTCCAGCACCGTGGGCTGTTGCGGCGGGTCTCGATGGAAGAAATAGCCTTCCACCACGACCGCCTCGCGCCGATAGGCTTCGGATTCCATCAACAGGTCGTGCAGTTCCCTGAGCCGATAGTGCGGCACCATGGGGAACATGTGGTGCGGCAGATGGTACTCCATGCCCAGGGGGAAAACGGACCAGCGGATCAGGCGGCCGACCAGGAAGACGCGCGAATTGGTCAGCCGTCCTATCCCCGCATTGCCGTGCTGCACGAGTTGACGCATGATCATGAAGAACGAGAACGTCGTCACCATCGGCAGCGCCCAGAGGAGGAAGTAGTATAGCGCCCAAGGTTGGCCTGTCAGCAGCGTCAACCACGCCAGGGTGCTAAACAGGACCGTCACGTAGGCCATGCGCAGGCAGGTCTGCCAGCGCGTGGAGACATCGGGCTTGATCAAGGTCTTCGCCCAGATCCGGTCCGGAGTCAGCGCGTAGAACGCGACCACTGCAGCGAGCATCGCCGGGGGCACCATGGCGAGGAGCCAGGGGGCATCCAGCAAAGTGAACGTCGTCAGCATGGCCATCGTGCCAAGGATGTAGCCGATGCCGATGCCGTACAGGAGACGGGACCGCGGTTTCTTCGTTTCGTAAGGGCCACTGCCGGCATTGGCGTACTGGGCGCGAATGCGAATGTAGCGGATCAGGCTTGGCAGCCACAAGAACTGCTTGATGACGCACTTCCAGACGAATTCGCCTGGCGACATGGGGAAGTCAAACCGATGTCCGCTGGCGTGCATTTGCGCCACGTCCGGATCGCGATCGGGATCGTTCACATATTGGTGATGAGCCAGGTGCTGGAGGCGATAGGAGTGCGTGGTCGTCCAGACCGGGAACATGCAGAAGACATCCGAAACCAGTTCGTTGATCACGCGGTTGCGGAACAGCATGTAGTGGCTGGCTTCGTGGCCCAGATTCACCAGCCGGTGTTGACCGGCGCCGATCAATAGCACCGCGACCATGGTGACGGGCACATTCCAAGCCCAGTCCAAGCCCCATGCCGCGTACTGTTGGTAGAAGGCGATCGTCAATCCCACGACGAGGACGAGCAGCGTGTATTCTCGGAGGAGGTAGAACCAGTTCGACCGGTTGTTGATCGAGCGCAACTCGTTGACTCGGCGTTGGATGGACGCGGCGTCGAGTTCGGTGGTGCGTCTTGACACGGGGATGGTTTCTGGCATGGTCTGGCCTCCGAGGACGGCTTTCCAGTCTCCCCCATATTACTCATCTTTCCAAACGAACAACAGATGACACGCCATGCGGGCGCACAGGGATTTGGAAACTCCGTGCCGAGGTTGGCGCCCATGCCGAGGATGCCGCCAATCCTGAAAAATTCTTCCGGGGAGGCAACTGTTTCTGCCCTGCAACAGATCGGAAGTTGCATTTCTTGGAAAGGCGATACCATCATGCGAATTATACTTCGCGCGGTAGAGAATGGTTGTGTTCGGTGGGCCAGACACTCTTGTCTGGCCGGCCAGACAAGAGTGTCTGGCCCACCTTGCCAGGTATCAATTCGGCCCGCGTGCAGTATAGCGTCTGTCCGAAAAGGGGTCAGGCATGCTTTGTAGAAAACCCTGGTTTCACGGAGGTCCCTCGTTACCGGGCAGAGCCCGGTAACGAGAACGAGGTTTTCTACAAAGCAGGTCAGGCACCGTTGCCGGAACGGCCCGGAGGGTGCTTCGCACAACGGTGCCTGACCCCTTTTCGGACAGACGCTGAGAGCACCAGACGTTTCACTTTGAAGTGTGTTCTTTTGTACACAACCTGTGCGGAGTTCCTCATTATTCACTTCGGGCATGTGGCGGCGCTGTGGTATAAGAGGCGCTAATGCAGGTTGCTCCGTTTGGCGCTAGCCTTCCACCAATAAGCGAAGCGATGGACAACGCGGTCCACGAATCGTGGGAAAGCGCCCAGAAAAACTGGAGAGGTTCTGTGGGTTTGGTAAAGTTGTTAAGCCTGGTCAATGAATCGGGCACCCATCTCCACGGAACACGAACCACGATGTCACGCGACTTGCAGCACCGCCGGTTGCTGATTACCGGCGCATCCAGCGGCATTGGCCGTGCGCTGGCCGAGCAGGCGTCTCGACTGGGGGCACGCCTGGCCATCACCGCCCGCTCGCAGGACAAGCTCGAGGCCCTGGCCCACGACCTGAGTGCCCCCGGGACCGAAGTCCTGGCGATCCCAGGCGATGTCACCAGCGACGCCGACCGTCAACGAACGGTGGAAACGGTCGTGGACCAGTTCGGCGGGCTGGATGTGCTCGTGAACGCCGCCGGCGTGGCCAGTTTTGGCCACTTCGCCGACTCGACCGAAGCGGTCGTCCGGCAAATCATGGAAGTTAACTTCTTCGCACCCGCGGAGTTAATTCGCCGGTGCATTCCGGTGCTGACGAATGGCGTGCAGCCGGCCATCGTGAACGTCGCATCGATGTGCGGTCGCCGCGGCTTGCCGGCCTGGACGGAGTACTCGGCCAGCAAGTTCGCCCTGTGCGGCCTGACCGAGGCATTGCGCGGCGAAATGGCTCGCTTTGACATCGACGTCCTGCTGATCTTGCCCGGCCTGACACGCACCGACCTGGGGCGCAACATGTTGCGCAATGAGGGTCGGATGAAGATCGACTTTGCGGCCGGGATGCCTCCGGAAGACGTCGCTCGCTCGATCATCGCTTCCATCCAGAAAAACCGGACCGAAACGGTGCTGGGAAGGGACGCCCGCTGGATCCTCCGAGTGAACAAGTTCTTCCCAGGACTGGTCAACCGCCTGCTCGTCCGCAAGGTTGGCCAACTGTACGCCCATTCGTAAACTCTTAGAGGGAGTCCAGAAGCGCCCGGATGTGCCGTTGTTGGCGTAACACCCTGCTTCGAGGCTTCGTACCCTGATGTGTGGCATTGCCGGTCTGATTAACCTGACGGATCGACGGCCCGTCCCTGCGGGAACCCTGCAGGCGATGGCAGCCGCCATCATCCATCGCGGTCCGGACGAGGATGGCTACTTCACCCGCGACGGACTTGGCCTGGCCTCCCGCCGCCTGAGCATCGTCGGCCTGGCGGACGGACGACAGCCCATCCGCAACGAGGACGGCAACGTCAATGTCGTCTTCAACGGCGAACTGTTCGACTATCCCGAAGCCCGCGCCCGCCTGGAAGCCCGGGGCCATCGCTTCACCACGCACTGCGACACCGAGGTAATCCCGCACACCTGGGAAGACCACCAGGAGCAGATGTTCGACCACCTGCGCGGCCAGTTCGCGATTGCGCTGTGGGATGAACGCCGCCAGCGCCTGATCCTGGCCCGCGACCGGTTCGGCGTCTGTCCGCTGTACTGGACCCGTCAACAAACGGCTGAAGGCGACTGGCTGCTGTTCGGCTCCGAGATCAAGGCGCTCCTGGCGTCCGGCATGGTCACGCCGCGTGCGGACCGTCGCGGCATCAATCACGCCTTCACATTCTTTGGCATGCCGGGGCCGCTGACGTGTTTCGAAGGCATCAACTGCCTGCTGCCCGGGCGATATCTGCGCATTCAACTTGGGGAGACGGGTAAGCCGGCCCAGGTCAGCCAGCATACGTACTGGGAGATGGACTTTCCCGATCAGGGCCAGGAAGAACCCTGCGACGACGTGGAGAAGCTGGTCGATCACTTTCAGGCAGTCCTGCTGGCGTCGATCGAGCGTCGCTTGCGGGCGGACGTGCCGGTTGTGTCCTATCTCAGTGGCGGCGTCGATTCGAGTACCGTCGTTGCCCTGGCGGGGCATATCCGCAAGCAGCCGATACCGACGTTCACCATCCAGATCGCCGATCCCAAGCTGGACGAGACCACCGAGGCGGGCCAGGTATCGCGACATCTGGGGTGTTCCCCGGTCGTCGTTCGCTTTGGTGCCGAGGAAGCGCTCAACATCTATCCCCGGCTGATCCATGCCGCGGAAGGGCCCGTCCTGGATACGTCCTGCGGTGCCTTGCTGATGCTGGCGCGTGAGGTTCATCAGCACGGATACAAGGTCGCCCTGACCGGCGAAGGCGCCGACGAGTGGCTGGCCGGCTATCCCTGGTTCAAGATCAACAAGGCATTGAGCTACCTGGACGTCATTCCCGGACTGCCGCTCAGCCAGATGGCACGCTGGGGATACATCCGGATGCTCGGCATGCCGGCCCGCTATCGCGAGATTGCCGCACGAGCCCAGGCAGCGGTGGGCGGCCACAACGGCTATCTGGACGTGTATGGCATGCTCTCGCGCACCAAGTGGCTATTTTACAGCCCCGAGATGCACGAGGCGATCGGCGACCACGTGCCGATGGAAGACCTGCAGTTCAACGTCGAGAAGATGCGGCGCTGGCACCCGCTCAATCGGGCCCTGTGTGTCGGCGGTCGCGTTCACTTGCCGGGCTTGCTGCTCAACCACAAGGGCGACCGCGTGGCGATGCACAACTCGGTGGAGACGCGGTACCCGTTCCTCGACGAGGAAGTCTTCGGCTTCCTGGCCAAGATCCAGCCGAACATGAAGATGTCTGGCTTCCGCGAGAAGTACGTCCTCCGCAAGCTGGCCGAGCGCTGGCTGCCGAAGTCGGTGGCCTGGCGGCGCAAGGCGATGTTCCGCGCCCCGTTCGACAGCTTCCACGCGGACAAGCTGCCGCCCTTCGTGGACCAGCTTCTCAGCGAGGAGTCGCTCCGCAAGACCGGCTATTTCGATCCCAAGGGCATCGCCCACTGGCGGCAGGCGTTCCGCAACATGCGGTCCGGCTCCTACGGACGGACGTTCGTCGAAATGGGCCTGGTCGGAGTGGTGGCGACTCAGCTGTGGCACCACACGTTCATCGATCCGACTTTAGCGGATTTGCCGAATCGCCCGTCCGAGATACGTGGACCGCTGCCCACGGCAACGAGCACGGCGCGACGTTCGGTCACAGCATCTCCCGGCACGTAAAATGACTGGGGCAGGGGTTGGGCCGCTGGAGCGGGCCAAGCTCGGCAAGGATGGTGGGCCAGACACTCTTGTCTGGCAGCCAGACAAGAGTGTCTGGCCCACTGCGGATTTGAGACGACTGACCAAGGACACGGATCGATGTCTTATTCACTGACAACCCTGTGGTACGAACGGCAGCGGTACTTGCCGGGCGTGCTGGCGGTCGCCTTCAGTGCCATGCTGATCGCACTGCAGTGCGGGCTGCTGCTGGGGTTGTTCTCGATTACGTCCATCCCGGTGGATCGTACCCGCGCCCACATCTGGGTGGGTGCTCCCGAAGTGTTGAGCGTGGACCTGGGGCGGCCGATCCCTGAAGCGTTTCTGGGACGGCTCGCCAGTCAACCTGGGGTCGAGCCGCCGGAAGTCTACATGGAAGGCTTCGCCTATTGGCTGAATCCCAAGGGGGGGTCGGAGCTGTGCATCATCATGGGCTCGCGCCTGGAAGACGAATCCCTGGCCTGGTGCAACGGCATGACGCCGGAATTACGCGAGCAACTGACCGAACCCGGTACCATTGCTGTCGATGCGACCGAACTGACGCGCCTGGGCATCACCGGTATCGGCGATACGGCCAAGATCAACGGCCACCGCGTCCGCGTGGTGGGCCTGCTCAAGGGATTTAGAAGCCTGGCCGGCCCCTATGTCTTCTGCTCCGTGCGCACGGCCCGGCCGCTGCTGCACCTGAGCCAGGATGAGACGATCTACTGCGTGGCACGCTGCAAAAACCCCGAGGACGCCCCAAAGATCGTGAAACACTTGCGCGAAGAGTTCACCGACATGAGCGCATTCACCAGCGAGGAGTTCTCGCTGCGATCGCGGATCCACTGGCTAACCAAGACCAAAGGCGGCGTCGCGCTGAGCTACACGGCGATGCTGGGCCTGCTGGTCGGCGGCGTCGTCACCAGCCAGACGCTGTATGCGGCGACGGCATCGTCGCTGCGCGAGTACGCGGTGCTGCGTGCCCTGGGTATTCCCCGCTGGCGCATGGCGCTGACGGTGCTGGCGCAATCGTTCTGGGTCGGCCTGGCCGGAGTGTTCATTGCCGTGCCGGCCACGTTTGCCTTCGCCCAAGGAGCTGAGGCCCTGGGTGCCAACGTCATGCTGCCCTTCTGGCTGTTGGGACTCTCGGTGGTGGTCACGATGACCATGGCGATGATTTCGGGACTGGCGGCGTTGCGCTCGTTGCGCCTCATCGACCCTGCAATCCTGTTGCGCTAGGAGAGGAGCCTGTCGCATGACCGATGAACCCGTGACGTTGCTGGCGCGCAACCTGATCCGCTCGTTCGGCGAGGGCGAGACGAAGACCACGGCCGTCAATGACGTGTCGCTGGAGCTTCACAAGCGGCAGATGTCGCTGCTGATGGGCCCGTCGGGCAGCGGTAAATCGACGCTGCTGGCGATCCTGTCCGGCCTGCTGCATCCCGATGCCGGCAAGGTCGTCGCACTGGGCCAGGACATCTGGAGCATGACGGACGCGCAGCGCGAGGACTTCCGTCGCCGGCACTGCGGCTTCATCTTCCAGGGCTACAACCTGTTCCCCGCCCTGACCGCTCGCCAGCAACTCGAGATCGTGCTGCGCTGGGGCGAGGGCAAGACGTACCGCGAAGCCCGCCGCAAGACCGACGAAGTGCTCAGCCTGCTGGGACTGGGAAAGAAGGGACATCTGCGGCCCAGTCAGCTCTCCGGCGGCGAAAAGCAGCGCGTGGCCATCGGCCGGGCGCTCATCAAGGAGCCGGAGTTCTGCTTTGCCGATGAACCGACCAGCGCCCTCGACTGGGCGCATGGCGAACAAGTGATCGAATTGCTCAGCGCCGCTGCCCACGAGCAGGGATCGACCATCCTGGTGGTCGCGCACGATGCCCGCATCGTGCCCTTCGCCGACAACGTCATCCACATGGAAGACGGCTGCATGTCGGATCTCAAGCCCGTTTCCGATCCGGCGCTGCTAGGAGTTTCCCATGAAGCGCACTCGTAACAAGTTCGTGCTCTTATTGTGGACCGTCGGCCTGGCCGCGCTGGTCGCCAGCACGGCGGGAGCGATCTTCGCCGTCAACTCCAGCCACGGCGCGGGCAAAGGCGATCCCCCGGGCGTCGCTCATGCCGGCGGCGGCGTGGTTTGCTACGGCACCATGGACGTGGAAGGCGGCGTGATTCCCCTCGTGCCCCTGCAGCCGGGCCGCGTCAAGGACGTGCCGTTTAGCGAGAACAAACGCGTCGAGAAGGGGCAAGTCGTGCTCCGCATGGACCCCACGCTGGCCAAGGCCCGCCTCGACGAAGCCAGTGCCGACCTGGCCGCCGCCGAGGCGCAGCTCGTCCTGGCCAGGAAGCTGCCGAGGCAGAACGAACTGAAAGCAGATCAACAAAACGCGGCCATCGAAATCGCGAAACAGCGCGTGAAGGCTGCCGAGCTGGCACGCGACCGGAAGCAGGAACTGCTCAAGAAAGAACAGATCAACGCCAAGGAAGTGGAGATCTCGGCCCGCCTGGTCGACGAGGCCAAGGCCGCCCTCAAGGCCGAAGAAGCCAAGCTGGAAGAACTGGAGCTGATGCTGCCCAAGGGCGCGAAGGAACAGGTCGCCCGTGCCCAGGCCGACGTCGATGCCAAGAAGGCCAAGGTGGCCCAGGCTCAGTATGGCTTCGACGAGTGCGAAGTGAAAGCCCCCGTGGACGGCTATCTGGTCCAGGTCAACGTCACGCCCGGCAGCGTGATCGGCGGCCAATCGATGCAGCCGCCGCTCCAGTTCGCTCCGGACCTGCCCTTTATCATCCGCGCCGAGGTGGAGCAGGAGTTCGCCAACCGCGTTCAGCCGGGACAATCCGTTACGGTCCAGGAAGAACACGGCGGCAAGGAGAGCTGGTCGGGCAAGGTAAAGCGCCTCGCCCGCTGGTACACTCCGCGTCGCGGTGAAACGATTCGGCTCAGCAACAACGAGGTCACCCTGCTGGAGTGCATCATCGAACTGGATTCCAAAACGCCCGCATTGCGTCTGGGCCAGCGGATGCGCGTGACCGTGAACAAGGCCCAGTAAACCTGCATTCCCATGCCCGCCTTCGGGTGAGCGTTGCGTCCTTCATCGCAAGCCCACGAAGCACGCCTCGTGGGCTTGCGTTATATCATGTTCTGGCTACCGCGTCGGCGAGCGTCGGGGCGTAAGCCCGACGTGGGCGGTGGCCCGACGTGGACGGTGGCCCGACGTGGACGGTGGCCCAAACACGTATTGGTCAGCCAACCGCCCACGTCGGGCTAACGCCCCGACGCTCGCCGCGAAAAGTCCGCGAGGTGAAGCATGA
>JAIEMG010000389.1 GCA_019752375.1 Gemmataceae bacterium
ACGGGACCCGTAAGTACGCTTGGTGGACCGGGCGTGTGCTTGCACACGTCCGGTTTTTCTTTGCGCGCCGGGAATCCGCAAGCGGCCCATCCTCAGTCTTCACCCTCCACCCGTCGTCCACCTTTTACCTGGGCGCGATGACGCTTCCCTTCAAGGCGCCGGCGTTGCGACCCGCGCGTCGGTCGGGTCGCCTTGCGAGGCTTCGGTCGCGCGAGGGCTTCCAACACCAGGTCGCGCAACTTCTCCAGACAGGCCTGGCGATTGCGATCCTGATCGCGAAACTCCTGTGCGGTAATCAGAAGGTCGCCTTCCAGCGTGATCCGCCGCCGGCAGAGGGTGCGAAGCCGATCTTTCACGTCGTCGGGAATGCTCGGGCTTCCGGCCATGTCCCAGCGCAGCATCGCCTTGGACGACACCTTATTGACGTTTTGCCCGCCCGGCCCACCGGAGCGCGCGAAACTCCAGGCTAGCTCCGTATCGGGAATCCGAATGGTTGCGTTGACTTCCAGCATGACCGCCGCTCCCCATCGATCCGACAAAGCGTTCCGATTCAGTCTAACACTTGTACGACAGGTGCGTCGCGAGATTCAGAAATGCCCGCCAGGGCTTCCCATTGCCCCTGGCTTTCCAGCGTGGGGCGAAGACCTTGACCCTCCGCCAGCGAGCCTCTACGATCCGCTCCCTATGCGCGGCCGCAATGTCGACCGCGTGACCCGGGCTCGGAGAACGCTCATGGACGAGACGCAGGACACGACCGCACCGGGCTCTATAAACAAGGGAACTGGCTGGCGCGACCTGGGCTCGCTGGTGCTCTTGCTGCTCGTGGCTGGTGGCATTCATGTTTGGATGGTCCTGCACGCACAGGTTGCCGCGCGCGACAGCGTTGGCTTCATCCGTTATGCCTTGGCCCTGGAAAGCCAGCCGTGGCGACAGGCGCTGCCGCAGTTCGAGCAGCATCCCGTCTATCCACTGGCCGTGCTCGCCCTATCGTTGCCGATCCGCCATCAACTCGGAACCACCACCGACAGCATGGTGCTCAGCGCGCAGTGGACCAGCGCCCTGGCGGGCATTTTGCTGGTGATTCCGATGTTCTGCCTGGGCCGGGAACTGTTCGATCGCCGTGTGGGCTTCTGGGCGGCGCTCCTGTTCCAGTGCCTCCCCGTCAGTGCGGCGATCACATCGGACGCACTGTCTGACCCCGTGTTTTATCTGATGGCGACAACCGCCCTGTACCTGGGCGTACTTGGAATGCGCACGCGCTTGCCCTGGGTGTTCGCCCTGTGCGGCATTGTCATCAGTCTGGCGTATCTGACCCGCCCGGAAGGCGCCCTGATCGGTTTCGCGACATTTCTGACTTTGCTTGGCGTGCAGCTGCTGCCGGCCACACGCTGGTCGTGGCGAGAGGTGAATCACTGCCTATCGCGACTGATCCTGACCTCGGCGATCGTGGCGGTTCCGTACATGGCAGTGATCGGCGGCGTGACCGTCAAGCCGACCGGTAAAAAGCTCCTCGGCACATCGGACCTGCAAGATACCTTGCCGCCCGTCAGCCAGCGGGCGCCGGGGCAGCCGCTGTTCGCCATGTGGTGGAACGATCGGCAACACTACGACCGTCCCCCGCTGCAGTGGGCGCTCTGGGCACTCGGCCATGAAACGGCCCGCGCCTCGCAGTACATCCTGTGGTTGCCAGGGCTGCTGGGACTGTGGTGGTTCCGCGGCCGGCTCCGAGCGCAGCCTGGCACCGCGATCGTGTTGCTCCTCGGGCTCATGTATGCGTCGCTGCTGGGATACGTGGCGATGAAGGTTGGCTACTTGTCGGATCGGCACACACTGTTCTTGGTACTACTCGGCATCTACTGGGCGGTGGCGACGCTGCTGGCGCTGGGCGACGCTGTTCCCGGTTGGATCGAGAAGTGGCGTGGCCGCTCGGTGCCGCAGCGCTGGCAACCAGCCATTGCCGCCGGGGCTTGCCTGGTCCTGGCTGTCGCGTTTCTGCCCTGGGCGTTGCGGCCGCTGCACGCCAATCGGGCCGGCCATCGTGCGGCGGGCCTGTGGCTGTCGGAGCACATCCAGCCCGGCGACGAAATCACCGATCCGTTCGAGTGGGCACGCTACTACTCCGGCAAGACGCTGCGCGAAGGGGCCATGATCGCTCCCGCACCGGGTCATCAGCCGGTCCGCTACATCGTGCTGGAGAAATCGACGAACCAGCACTCGCGCCTGGTCGGCATCAAGGAGGCCCGGCAGGCCGTGGAGGGCCGAGAGCCGGTCTTCGAATGGGTGCCGACGGCGCGTGCCCGCAAGGACCGCGCCGAGGAAGTCGTCATCTACGCCTGTCCCGTCGGGAATTGACCTGTCACGCGGTTCGCACCTGGGCGGCGTTCTCCAATCCCAATTCCTGCACGGCAAGCTCGCGCATGCGGAATTTCTGCACCTTGCCGGTGACGGTCAGCGGAAACTCGGCGACGAACTTCCAGTAACGCGGCAGCTTGAAGCGCGCGATGCGGTCGGTGCAGAACTGCACGATCTCGCTTTCGGTCAGGGAGGCGCCGGGCCGCGTCCGGACCCAGGCCATCACTTCTTCCCCGTACTTGACGCTGGGCACGCCGATGACCTGCGCGTCGCTGATCGCCGGGTGCGTCAGCAGGAATTCCTCGATCTCGCGCGGGTAGATGTTCTCGCCGCCGCGAATGATCATGTCCTTCATTCGGCCGACGATGTTGATGAAACCGGCGTCGTCCATCGTTGCCAGATCGCCGGAGTGCATCCAGCCCCCGGCATCGATCGAGGCATTCGTTGCCGCCTCGTTGTTCCAGTAGCCGACCATGACGCTGTAGCCGCGCGTGCAGAACTCCCCCGGCGTGCCGCGCGGCAGCACCGCTCCGCTGGCGGGGTCCACGATCTTGATTTCGAGATGCGGCTGGGCCCGGCCCACCGTGGAAACTCTTCGTTCGAGGGAATCGTCGCGAGCGCTGAGCGTTGAGATCGGCGACGTTTCCGTCATCCCGTAGCCGATGGCGACTTCCGGCATGTGCATGTCCGCGACGACCTTTTTCATCAGCTCGATCGGGCAGGGCGCTCCTGCCATGACGCCCGTTCGCAAGGACGACAGGTCGAATTCGGCAAAGCGCGGATGATCGAGTTCCGCGATGAACATCGTCGGCACGCCGTACAGCGACGTGCAGCGCTCGGCATGGACCGTTTCCAGAACGCCCAACGGGTCGAATGCTTCTCCAGACACGACGATGCAGGCGCCATGCGACGTGCACGCCAGGTTGCCCATGACCATGCCGAAGCAGTGATAAAACGGCACCGGCAGGCAGACGCGATCGTGCTCGGTGTAGCCGAGCGCCTCGCCAAGGAAATAGGCGTTGTTGAGGATGTTGTGGTGCGTCAGCGTGGCGCCCTTGGGGAACCCGGTCGTGCCGGACGTGTACTGGATGTTGATCGGATCGTCGAACTGCAACGCGTCCTCGCGCGTTGCCAGTTCCGCGTCTTCCACTTTTGTCTGCCGCAGTCGTTCCCAGTCGTCATCGAGGATGAAGGATTGCCGCAGCGAATGGCACCGTGGCCGAACTTCGTTCAGCATCGCCGCATAGTCCGCCTGGCGAAACTTTCTCGCAAGCAGCAGCACGCTGATGCCGGCCTGGTTGAGGACGTATTCCAACTCCGCCGTCCGGTACGACGGGTTGATGTTGACGAGGATCGCGCCGATGCGAGCCGTGGCATACTGGACGACGACCCACTCGAAGCGATTGGGCGACCAGATGCCGACGCGTTCGCCCTTCTGGACGCCATTCGCCAGCAGTGCCGCGGCGATCGCCGTGGTCGCATCCCACAGCTGGCGGTAGCTGAGACGACAGTTCTGATGGCGCACGACCAGTGCGTTGCGATCGGGGAAGTGCTCGACGGTGCGGCGCAGATTGGCGCCGATGGTCTCGCCGAGCAGCGGAGTGGAACTGACGCCGTGGGCGTAGGAGAGTGTGTGGCTCATGCCGGCTGATGGTAGCGAAGGGAAGTGCGCCTGCCAAGAGAGTAGCTGGTAGGGCCGTTAATCCTGGTCACGACTCCCGATTCTTCCAGTAGCCTGGCCGACGACTGGCATGTGCGACTGCTACGATCTGTACGTCATTGGCGCGGATGCGGTAGACGAGTAGGTATGGAAAGCGCTTCAACGGACGGTAACGGAAGGGCTCTTCGTAGAAGGGGAACGCCTCGGGAGCGTCAGCAATCATACGAATAGCCACGTGGGCCGCTCGTTCGAACCGAGCTGCGGCGCGCGGACTGCGGCGGTGATACCAATCGTACGCGTCTTCGTACTCGAGTTCGGCGTGCGCACTAAGGACCACGTCAGTCATTGGACTGGTACTTCTGACGAACCCGATCGCGCACCTCTTCCCAAGGAGTCAGAGTGGCTTCCCCTGCGTCGATCTCTGTACAACGTCGGTCAAGCTCCAATCGGTCCAAAGGGGCGCCCGTGCCTGGCTCCAACCGCGCGAGCAGCGCATCGAGAAGTTCAAACTGGTCCGCCTCTGAAAGCGCCAATGCCGTCTGCAAGACTTGCTCCACGGTCGAACTCATGCTCATCCTCCTCACAGCTTGCCGAACCGACCAATCAAGACTTTAGCTGGCGGCTGGCTTCCTTGCAACTCGCTCATCCACCAATTACCCCACCCCCGGATGGATCTCCAGCGCCGTCTGACGCGCTACCTTCGCCTTGTCGTACTCGCCCAACGCGGTGAGCACTTCCCCCACCAGCAACCAGGCGCGGGCGTGGCGTGGTTGTTTCCGCAGCACTGCGGAGAAATCGGCCAGGGCGGGCTCGTACCAGCGCTTGCTCTGGCACACCACGCCGCGCATGAACCGTGCATCCACGTCGTCCGGGTTGGTTTCCAGCCGGCCGCAGGCGATGTCGAATGCTTGGATCAGTTCCGGCGGGTCTCCTGTGCTGAGGGAAAGTCCTGGCAGGGATTCGGACAAGAGCGTGTTTCCCCATACCGCTACATCGATCAGGTCGGCGATGTCGTTCAACATAATAGTGGTGCCTCGCGGTCCAAAACTCTTCCATATGGTTCGCTGGCCAGCTCCGCGTATCTTCGCCGCAGTGCCGAGTCTACGGCACTTCGGCTTGCACGCTATTCCCGAAGCCACTACACTTCAGTTTTGCGGGCCTGGCGTCGAAACGGGGAGTCGGACTTAAGGTATTGACTCATAATGAATTATGATCCAACCAATCCTCTGATCGTCCAGGGGGATCGCTCGATCCTGGTCGAGGTCGACAATCCCAGGTACTCCGAAGCCCGCGACGCGCTGGCTCCCTTCGCCGAGCTGGAGAAAAGTCCTGAACATATCCACACGTATCGGCTGACGCCCCTGTCCCTCTGGAATGCAGCCGCAGCGGGCCTGAGCGCGGCCCGCATGATCGAGGTGCTGCAAAAGTATAGCAAGTTCCCGCTGCCGACCAACTTAGCGCCGGATATCAGCGAGACCGTCAGCCGCTATGGCCGGGTTCGGCTCGAACGCCACGAACGCGGACTCCGCCTGCTGTGCACCGATCGGCCGCTGCTCGAAGAACTGGCCCGGCAGGCCAAAGTCCGGCAATACCTCGGTGAACGCCTGGACGAAGTCAGCTTCCTGATTGATCCGGCGTTCCGCGGCGTCCTCAAGCAGGCCTTGATCGCCGTCGGCTACCCGGCGGAAGACCTGGCCGGCTACACCGAAGGCGCCGCGTTGCCGATCAACCTGCGGCAGATCACGCGTGCAGGGTTGCCGTTCGTCGTCCGCGACTATCAGAAGGACTCGGCGGAGATCTTCCATGCCGGCGGCGACGTCCGCGGTGGCAGCGGCGTCATCGTACTGCCGTGCGGGGCCGGCAAGACCATCGTTGGCATCGCCGCCATGGCCCAGGTGCAGCGCAATACCCTGGTGCTGACCACCAGCATCACGGCCGTCAAGCAATGGCACCGCGAGATCCTCGACAAAACCGACCTGAACGACGACCAGGTAGCCGAGTACACGGGAGAAACCAAGGAAATCGCGCCCGTCACGCTGGCGACTTACCAGATCCTGACGCACCGCGCCGACAAGAACGACGAATTCCCGCACTTCAAGCTGTTCGACCAGCGCGACTGGGGCCTCATCGTCTACGACGAAGTCCACTTGCTCCCCGCACCCGTTTTCCGGGTGACGGCCCAGATCCAGGCACGCCGCCGTCTCGGCCTGACGGCGACGCTGGTGCGCGAGGACGGTCGCGAGGAAGACGTCTTCAGCCTGATCGGCCCGAAAAAGTACGACGTGCCCTGGCGCGAGCTGGAATCGCGCGGCTGGATTGCCGAGGCGACGTGCAGCGAGATCCGCGTCGCACTGCCGGAACCGCTTCGCATGGAATACGCCGTCGCCGAGTGGCGGAACAAATACCGCCTGGCCAGCGAAAACCCCGCCAAGGACGACATTGTCGGCCGCTTGCTGGAGCGCTACCAGGACAAGCGCGTCCTCATCATCGGCCAGTACCTGAAGCAGCTGCGGACGCTCAGCAAGCGCTTCGACCTGCCGCTCATCATGGGTTCGACGGCCAACACCGAGCGCGAGGACCTGTACAACAAGTTCCGCAAGGGCGAAGTGCGACACCTCATCCTCTCCAAGGTCGGCAACTTCGCCATCGACCTGCCCGACGCCAACGTACTGATCCAGGTCTCGGGCACCTTCGGCTCCCGACAGGAAGAAGCCCAGCGCCTGGGCCGGATCCTGCGCCCCAAGACCAATGGAGAGATTGCCCACTTCTACAGCCTGGTGACGCGCGACACGCGGGAGCTGGACTTCGCCCACCATCGCCAGCTCTTCCTGACCGAGCAGGGATACAGCTACAACATCGCCGACGGCAGCGAGGTCCTCGAGGAGTCCTGGTCCGTTAGCCCTCCGGAAACAGCGAATGTTGGATAACGTATGACCAACGATAAAGCTCGCATTCCCGTGAAGCTGCATCGCCGCGTCTGTCTGATTCAGACGGAAGACGCGGTGTTGGCTGAAGAGGTCCTGGCGCGCAAGAAGCTGGGCCCGGACATCGTGGGCCGGCTGACCGATCGCGTCCTGCTGGTCCGCGCCGGCCGAATGGAAGCGGTGCTCCAGGAGCTGCGCACCATGGGCCACACACCCGCCGTCATCGCCTGATCACCTGTCGCCAGGAGTGCGCATGGGGAACGGGGCCGTTGAGACGATGCCACGCACGCGCCAGAGCGGACAGCAGTCCGAATTTTGGTCCGAGCGCCTGCGCGAGACGTTGGAAGCCTACGACGAGCCGCTGCTGCGCGGCATCGCCACCCGGCTGTTCAAGCCTCGCAATCAATGGCCGGTCGACGAATTGCTTGAACGCAGCCTGGCCACGATCGGCAATCCGCCGGTCATCGATCGCCGCATCAAGGAACTGGAGCCCGCCGAGCGGCGCGTGCTGGCCCTGATCGCCCACAGCCGGCAGCTGCGGTGGGACCTTGGCAACCTCGTCTTCCTGGTGATGTCCCTGGGCCATCCCGACGGCCTGCCGCCAATCCTGAACCTATTGGAAGCCGGTCTCCTCTACCCCATCCTTCCGACCGGCGTTACGCGTCTCAAGAGCTTCGACCAGTGGCTCGGCCAGGCCGGCACGACGGGACTGACGGTTTTCGCGCATCCTGCCGTCATCGGCCGCGCCCTCGGTGAAGACCTTGGCTTGCCGGACCTGAGCATTGCATCCGAAGCAGGCCTGGGTTCCGCGCCATTGGACTTGGCACCTGGAGTTCAAGAAGCCGACGGCCTGGACTGGCCGTTGCGGCTCTCGGCGCTGTGGCAGCTCATTGCCGGGTCGCCGATGCGGCGAACGCAGCAGGGCAGCTTCTTCAAGCGCGACCTGGAGCGGCTCTGTCAGGACCCGCTCGTCAACGCGCCGCCGGTCGATGGCATCGCAACGCTGCCGGACGTCGGCCTGCTCACCGTCGCGCTGGCCGAGAACGCGGGCATGATCGAGCAGGCGGAAGGCGAGCTACGCGCCTCCTCCTTGCCTGATGCGACCAGTGAATCGCTGTTTGCCGTGCTCGCGTCGCTGACCGGGGCCCTGTTCCGACTGGACTCATGGGACGCTCAGAACGGCGGCCGCGACGAAGCGGTCCGCAACCGAGGCAACCCGTACCCATCGGCCTACCTGTTGTCGCTCTTGCTCCTGGCACGCTTGCCTGCCGACAAATGGGCCGATGCCACGGACCTGGAAACCTGGCTGTTCGAGAACCACCCGTACTGGAAGGACGAATCGGCGCGCCCCTCGCAGCGTCGCAGCTGGTTGCCGGACTTCCTGCTTGGCCTCGCCTACCAGTTGCGCCTCGTCCAGGCCATGAAGACGAAAGAAGGCGGCTGGCACGTTCGTCTCGGGCCGTTTGGCCGCTGGTTCCTGGGCCTGGGTGAACTGCCCGCCGCTGCACCCAGCTTCCCGCAGACGCTGCTGGTGCAGCCGAACCTGGAAATCGTCGCCTATCGCCAGGGCCTGACGCCCGCACTCATCAGCCAGCTTGCGCGGCTGGCCAACTGGCGCACGTTCGGTTCCGCATGTACCTTGCAGCTTGCCCCGGAGAGCGCCTACCGCGCCCTGCAATCGGGCCTCAGCTACGAGGGCATCCTGCAAGTCTTGCAACGGCACGGCATGCGCGCGGTGCCGCCCGGCGTGGTCGAAGCGTTGCGCACCTGGGCGAACAAGCGCGAGCGCATCTCGGCGTATCCATCGGCGACGCTCTTCGAGTTCGCCTCGGCCGACGACCTGAACGCAGCGCTGGCCCGCGGTCTGCCTGCCACGCGAATCGCCGATCGGCTGGCGATCGTTCCCAGCGAAAGTGCGGTCGATTTTCGGCACTTTCGTCTCGCCGGCACCCGCGACTACGCCCTGCCGCCGGACCGCTGCGTCGAGGTGGAGCCCGACGGCGTCACCCTGAGCATCGACCTGTCGCGCTCCGATTTGCTGGTCGAAACCGAGTTGCAACGCTTTGCCTTGCCGAAAGAACCGAGCAGCAAGGAAGGCCGCCGTCAGTATCTGATGACTCCGGAATCCGTCGCCACGGGCCGCGACAGCGGTCTGGGCCTGCGCGGGCTGGAAGAATGGTTTACGCAGCGCACCGGGCAATCCCTGTCCGCGTCGGGACGTCTCCTGATGACGGGAAGCCAGATGCCGCCCGCGATGCTGCGCAAGCACCTCGTGCTGCACGTCGAAACGCCGGAGCTCGCCGATGGCCTGGTGCAATGGCCGGGCACCCGCTCACTGATTGAAGAACGCCTGGGACCAACCGCCCTTTCCGTGGCGGAGGAAAACGTGGCCGAGTTACGAAACCGACTGCGTGGTCTGGGGCTCGGGGTGAAGGAGTGAGGCAGCGGGAGAGTACGGAATGCCATTCCGAATGCCATTCACTTAAGGCGAGCGGGGCGTGGGGGCCCCCCCGGTGTGCGACCCCAAACCGGGCGGTAAAAACCCCCCCGACC
>JAIEMG010000247.1 GCA_019752375.1 Gemmataceae bacterium
ACATTTAGGGCGGGGGGGGTGTGTCACCGCCGGTTTTTGGGCCCACCCCCGGGGGATTACCCACGCCCCGCTCGCTAAGTTAATGGCATTCGGCCCAGGGTTTCTTTTCTTACACCCTTCTGCGCACCGCGATGGGTGGGCAGCACTTGCAGGCGGGGAAGGCGAGTCACGCACTCACTTTGCGCTTGCCCGCGTTTGACCGTCCGCGACAATGAAGTGTCATCGCTGCTGTTGTCCCCGATTCGCTAGAACCTTATTCATGCGACGCGTCCTGTACCTGCTTGGCGAACTGGCGGATGAAGACATCGACTGGCTGACCGTGGCCGGCACGGCCGAGAGCTATGCGCCCGGGCAGGCGCTCATCGAGGAAGGCCGACAGCCGGATTCGTTGTTTGTCATCCTTGAAGGCGAGGCGCTCATCAGCGTGGCCACGCCGCAGCCGCGCGATCTCGGCATCAGCGAGCCGGGTGAGATCCTGGGGGAGCTTTCATTCCTCGATTCGAGGCCGGCGTCGGCGACCGTACGTGCATCGACGCCGTTGACCGCGCTTCGCATTCGCCGCGCCGCGATGGTCGCACGGCTGGCGAGCGATCGCGATTTTGCCGCCCGGTTCTACCGCGCCCTGGCAGTGTTCCTGGCCCAGCGCCTTCGCCAGCGGACCGCCCACATTGGCCACAGTGCCGCCGCGGCGGCAGCCGCGGCCACGAACGACGATGACGAGCTGAGTCCCGAACTGCTCGACCAGACAGCGATGGCGGGCAAGCGTGCCGACTGGATCAAGACGCGGCTGCTCGGACGGTGACGCCCTGTGGAATGATTCGGGTTGTCGTGGGTGCGTCAATTTGGCAAGCTGCGCGGGCGAAGGGGACGGCGAGGCGCCCTTGACAGCATCGTCGTGCCGGGACACGATGCCGGTAACCCATCTGCGTCCGAAGCACTGAGGTCGTACCCACCATGGCCGCCAAGCAGATTTTTCGCCAGGAATCGCTGGAACGGCTCTCATCGCCGGATGAGCTGGACCGCCTCTTCACCGTGGTCGGCAACCGGGCGTGGATCTTCCTGTCCACCATTGGCGCACTCCTTGCGGTGCTCCTGGTCTGGTCCATTGTGGGACGAGTTCCGGAGACGGTGGAAGGGGTCGGCGTCCTGATCAACCCGGGCAAGGTGGTGCGGCTGGAATCCACCGGCACCGGGCGCATCTCCGCACTACGAACCAAGGCGGGTGAGATCGTCGAGGCGGACCAGGAGATCGCTACCATCGATCAACCGGAGCTTCGGCAGCAGCTCGAGCAGGCCCGCGTTCGCCTTGTCCAGCTTCAGAGCCACGACCAGACGCAGAGCATCATCGAAACCGAGCGCAACAAACTGGAGAAACTGAGCAACGACGAGCAGCGCCGCGTGCTCAAGCAAGCGATCACCGAGGCGCAGGACCTGGCCCAGGCATCGCGCGAGCGCGCCGAGAAGTTCAACAAGGATCAGCGCGTCAACCTTGAGGAGAACGAGCGCCTTGCTCGCGAATCGCATCGCGCTTTGGAGCAGAAACTCATCAGGCTGCGCAAGTACCTGGCGGAGCGGCTAGTGACAGAAGACGTCGTCTTCGCCACCGAGGCTGCCTTCAAGGAAAGCAAGCTGACCCTGTCCAACCTGAAAACGCGCTTCTCGGAGCTGGGGATCCGGGAGACCGAGGCCGAAGGGGCGTACCTCCAGCAGCGCTCGCGCGTCGCCGATCTGAACCTCCAGCTCCAGCAGCTCGAAATCCGGGCCAACCAGCTGAAGTACGAGCTGGCGCAGAGCCAGACGAGCCGCAAGCTCCAGATCCGCGAGGCGCAGGACCGCGTGGATTTCCTGGAGAAGACGCTCGGGCCGCAGATCAGCGTGAAGAGCAAGAACCGGGGCCGCGTGCTGGAACTGACGGTGACCGACGGCCAGCTGACCAGCATCGGCACGCGGCTGGGGTCGCTGGAGATCCAGGATTCGGCGGACGCGGCATCGGACGAGGGGCTGCGCGTGCTGGCCTATTTTCAGATCCGCGGCGGCAAGCTGCTCCAGGTGGGGCAGGCGGTCCGCGTGACGCCGGTGACGGTACAGCGCGAACGCTTTGGCGGCATCCTCGGCACGGTGACGCGTGTCTCGCCGTTCCCCGTGACGCAAGAGGCGGCGGCCACCATGATCGGCAACCCGGAGCTCATGAAGGCCGTGGCGCAGCCGGGTGGCATGATCGAGGTCGAGATCGAGCTGGAGCGCGACGCGAACTCGGCCAGCGGCTTCCGCTGGACCTCGGCTGGTCCGGCGCTCAAATTCACGTCCGGCACGCCCACGCAGGTGCGCGTCACGGTCGAGGAGCGCGCGCCGATTACGTATCTGTTTCCGATCCTGCGGTCGTATTACTAAGGAGCCGCGTAACAATAAGTTGAACAATTGCACGTAGGACGGATTTCCAATCCGTCCAGAGAAAACCGGACGGATTGGAAATCCGTCCTACAGGAATTGCACAAGTGATTCTTGCGCGGATCCTTAGCGGTGTGACCCGCGTGGAAGCAAGGGATACGTTGCCCCTTGCTTGCGCGTCGGGCTCGATTATCATGCGGTCGGACTTATGCCCACATCGGTCCGCGTTCGCACACCCACGCTGCTGCAAATGGAAGCGACCGAGTGCGGCGCTGCAGCGCTGGGCATCGTGCTTGGCTATCACGGCCGGTTCGTGCCGCTGGCCGAGCTGCGCCGCGAATGCGGTGTCTCCCGCGATGGCAGCAAGGCGTCGAAGGTCATCCAGGCCGCGCGACGCTACGGCATGATCGCGAAGGGCTACAGCAAGGACAACCTCGACGCCCTGCGCGCCCTGCCGTTTCCGGTGATCGTCTTCTGGCAGTTCAATCATTTCCTCGTCGTCGAGGGAATCAACGACCGCTACGTCTTCCTGAACGATCCCGCGAACGGCCATCGGCGCGTGACGCACGCCGAGTTCAATTACGGCTTCACGGGCGTGGTCCTGACGGCAGTGCCTGGACCGGAGTTTCAGAAAGGCGGCCAGCGTCCGCGCCTGCGGCAGGCCATCGTCGATCGCCTGCGCGGCCAGTCCAGCGCGCTGCTCTTCTGCTTCCTGGCGGGACTGCTCCTGGTCCTTCCCAACCTGGCGTTGCCGGTCTTCACCAGCGTCTTCGTCGACAACATCATCCTGCAGGGCCGGACGAGCTGGTTCCGCCCGCTGCTGACGCTGATGGTCTTCACGCTGCTGCTGCAGATGGTGCTGCACGGCATGCAGATCACATTTCTGCGCAGGCTGAAGCTGGCCTTGTCGGCACGGCTGGCGAGTCAGTTCTTCTGGCACCTGCTGCGCTTGCCGCTGGGGTTTTACGTCCAGCGTTTCCCTGGAGAGATCGCGTACCGCAGCAACCTCAACGCGAAAGTCGTCAACACGCTGACCGGCCAGCTTGCCGGCACGTTGATCGACGTCTGCACCATGGGCATCTACATCGTGGTGCTGGTGTACTACGACGTCTGGCTCACGTTGATCGGCATTTGCTTCGCGGCGATCAATTTCGTGGCCCTGCGTGCGGTTTCCTCGCGACGGGTCGAGGCCAACATGCGTCTGGCCCAGGACCAAGGCATGGCGGCATCGGTCGCCATTGCGGGCTTGCAGAGCATCGAGACGCTGAAGGCGTCGGGCTCCGAGAATGCCTTCTTCGGCAAGTGGGCGGGGCATTATGCGAAGTCGTCGCTGGCCCACCAAGAGCTGGAAGGCTCCAACCTGGCGCTGGGCGTGCTGCCGGGGTTGCTGCTGATGATTGCGACCACGCTGATCCTGGTCGTCGGCGGTTTCCGGGTCATGTCCGGCGCGTTGACGGTCGGCATGCTGATCGCCTTCCAGGGGCTGATGGCCGCCTTCCTCGAGCCGGTGGGCAACCTGGTGCGGCTGGGCGGCACGTTCCAGGAGCTGGAGGGCGACCTCACGCGCCTGGATGACGTGCTGGCCAATCCCACCGAGCAAACGATCACCGACGAGGGCAATCGACCGCGAACGCATACCTCGCTGCGACCGGTGACGCGCGATGAGTTCTTCTCGGTCCGCTTGCAGGGCCTGATCGAGATCAGCGACTTGACGTTCGGCTACAGCGTCCTCGAAGCACCGTTGATCGAAAACTTCGGCGTGAATGTGCGGCCCGGCCAGCGCGTGGCACTGGTCGGCGGCAGCGGTTCGGGCAAGTCCACGATCGCCAAGCTGATGACGGGTCTGTACCCACCCTGGAAAGGGGAGATCCTGTTCGACGGCCAGCTGCGGTCGATGATTCCGCCCGCGATCCTGACCAATTCGGTTGCGCTGGTGGATCAGGACATCATGCTCTTCCAGGGCACCGTGCGCGACAACCTGACCCTGTGGGACCGCACCGTGCCGGAGGAAGCACTGGTGCGTGCGTGCCGAGACGCCGCCATCTACGACACCGTTGCCGCACTGCCGGGCGGACTGGATGCCACATTGCAGGAAGGCGGCAGCAATCTCAGCGGCGGGCAGCGCCAGCGCCTGGAGATCGCTCGCGCCCTGGTGAACAACCCCTCGGTGCTGGTGCTGGACGAGGCGACCAGCGCGCTGGATGCCGAGACGGAACGGATTATCGACGAGAACCTGCGCCGGCGCGGCTGCACGTGCGTGGTGGTGGCCCCTCGCCTGAGCACGATTCGCGATTGCGACGAGATCATCGTGCTGGAGCGCGGTCAGATCGTCGAACGGGGGACGCATCAGGAGCTGTGGGACCGAGGCGCCACCTACGCCCGGCTGATCAAGGAAGACATGAGCGCTGAATCGTGAGCCGCTCGCGGGTTCGCGCCCGTTTGGGAAGGATAGAGAACCGTGCAGACTGAAGTCTCGAACTCGATCGCGGTACGCGGCAATGCCACGCTTGTCGTCGATCGGCCGCGGACGTGCTGGCTGGTCGAGTCGGGCCAGGTCGCGGTGTTCCGCGCTCGCATTCGCGACGGCGCCGCAGTCGGCCCGCGCCGCTATTGCTGCGGCTGCCAGCCCGGCCACGCCATCTTCGGCGATCCGGGGATCGCCTCCTCGGATCGCTATCGCTTCCTGGCGGTAGGCATCGCCGATTCGCGTTTGACCCCGTTGACTGCCGCGGACCTCGAACGCCTGCTCCGCGAAACGCCGGACCAGGCAGCCAACCTGGTCGAGACCTGGGTCGAGAAGCTTGGCAGCTTCCTGGGCCGCGAGCAACCCGACCATTCGGTTTCCGGCGCCGGCGACGACACCGGGCCGATTCGCCTGGAGAGCGGACAAACCTTTCGCCCCCCGTGGCGCAGCACCTGCTGGGTCTGCATCGACGAGGGCAGCGTTCAACTCCTTGGACTGCCCGAGCTGGTCCTTCCCACGGGCCCGGTGCCATTCCCACTAGGCAGCGAAGCATGGTTCAAGGCGGCGGGCCCCGTGACTCTCCGCGTGCTGCGGACCGTCGATGTGCCAAGCGCCGACTCGCTGCTCCAGGGCCTGGAACTGCTGCACGCCCGCTTCCTGAGCTACTTGAAGGTGCTGGACCGGCGCGAGGCCATGCAAGAGGAGCTGCGCCTGGGCGAGCGCGAGCGCCAGGAAAAGGAGGCGACGGCCGACGCCCTGGACCAGCTGCGCGACGTGCTCTCACCCCGCACCATTGCCCCGAGCTTGCCGGGCGGCGCTCAGCTGAAATCCGTCCTGGCAGCCATCGGCCGGCAGCTTCAGGTGAAATTCGAGGAGCCAGGACGCGGGGAAAACCTCAACCGCGCCATCGACCCGCTGGAGGCGGTCGCGCGCGCCTCGCACGTTCGGATGCGGCACGTCCGATTGCGCGGCGAATGGTGGAAATCGGATTGCGGCCCGTTGCTGGCCTACCTCGACGACGACCGCAATCGCCCCGTGGCGCTGCTGCGCAACACATGGGGACGGTACGAGATCTTCGACCCGCAGAGCAGCGGGTTGCAGCCGTTGACGCCCGAGTCGCGGGCACGCCTGGCCGACCAGGCGATCATGTTTTACCGGCCATTTCCGGAAGGACCGCTCAACGCGTTTCAGTTGCCGGTCTTTGCCTCGCGTCTCTACTGGCGCGAGCTGGCGATCATCGTGCTGATTTCCGGTGCCACCACGCTGCTGGGCATGGCGCTGCCGCAAGCGACGCGCTGGATCATCGATTACGCCATCCCGGATGCCGACGGCCGGGCGCTGTGGGAATTCGCCCTGGTGCTTCTGGCGGTGAATTGCGGACAGGCCGCATTTCAGCTGGCCGAGGGCATCGTCATGCTCCGCATGCAGACGGCGACGACGGGCATGCTCCAGTCGGCAGCCTTCGACCGGCTCTTGCGCTTGCCGGCCCGCTTCTTCCACGGCTTCACCAGCGGCGACCTGCTCAATCGCACGATGATGATCACCGAGATCAGCAACGAACTCGGCGCCACGACCATGCGCTCCGTGCTGGGCGGCGGCATGTCGGTGCTCTACCTTGGCTTGCTCTTCTATTACAGTCCGCAGCTGGCGATGCTGGGCATCGTGGTCGCGATCCTCTGCTCCGTGGTGACGGTCTGGCTGTCCACGTCCATCCGCCGGGTGGCGCTCAAGCTGGAGCAACTCAGCAGCCAGCTGTTCGGCTTCGTGGTGCAGGCGCTGAGCGGAATTGCCAAGCTGCGCGTCGCCGGGGCCGAGCGGCGCGCGTTCAACCACTGGACGCGCCGCTACGTCGAGCAGCTGCGTTTGACCGCGCGTGCGCGGTTGTTGCAAGACGCCTCGCAGCTGTTTTCCATCGCGCTGCCCACGCTGTTCACGATCGTCCTTTACTTCATGGCAATGAGCCAGCTCACCGCGACCGACGGCAAGGAGCAACCGTTGACGATGGGTTCGTTCCTCGCATTCTTCACGGCGTTCGGCATCTTCGTCCGCGGGGCCACGTCGTTCTCGCAAGGCCTGGTACAGATCATGGACAGCCTGGCGAAGCAGCGCATGGTGCAACCGATCCTGGAGGCAGCGCTGGAATTCGAAGTCACGCGGGCCGACCCGGGCCGGCTGGAAGGGCGAGTTGCGGTGGACAATGCCGTCTTCCGCTATCGGGACGACGGGCCGCTCATTCTGGACGGCGTGAGCTTGCACGCCGAGGCGGGCGAGTTCATCGCCCTGGTGGGGCCATCGGGCAGCGGCAAATCGACCCTGCTGCGGCTGTTGCTGGGCTTCGACGCCCCTTCCGCGGGTGCGGTGCTTTACGACGGCAAGAACCTCGGCGGTCTGAATTTGACCGCCGTGCGGCGGCAGATCGGCGTGGTCTTGCAGAGCGCTCGCATCACCGCCGCATCGCTGTTCGACAACATCGCGAGCGGCAATCGCATCTTGCTGGAAGAAGCGTGGCAAGCGTGCCGGGACGCGGGCATGGCCGACGACATCGAGCAGATGCCGATGGGCCTGCACACCGTCGTCACCGAGGGCGGCGGCAACCTGTCCGGCGGGCAACGGCAACGCTTGCTGATCGCGCGGGCACTGGTCCTCAATCCGCGGGTGTTGATGTTTGACGAGGCGACCAGCGCCCTGGACAATCGCACCCAGGCGATCGTCAGCCGCAGCCTGGAACACCGCAAGGTGACGCGCATCGTGGTCGCGCATCGCCTGAGCACGATTCGCCACGCCGACCGGATCTATGTGCTGGAAAAGGGCAAGATCGCGCAAGCCGGCACCTTCGACGAGTTGACCCAGCAGGACGGATTGTTTCAGCGCATGATGCAACGGCAGCAGGTGTGAGAGAGGCGGCGAGAGTTTGCGTTTCGGTAGGACGGTCTTCCTTGGCCGTCCTGACATGATGCGGATCTGTAGCCGCAGGCTTCAGCCTGCGGAATGGCGTCGCAGCGGCGGCGGACTTAGGAACCGCGCAAGAATAACTTGTGCAATTCTTGTAGGACGGAATTCCAATCCGTCCGGTTTTCTAGGGACGGATTGGAAATCCGTCCTACTTGCACTTGTTCAACTTATTGTTGCGCGGCTCCTTACTCCGCAGGCTGAAGCCTGCGGCTATAGACGCTCTTGACGATCCTTCCGAAGGAAGAAGCGACGTAGACGTGGGAGGGCCGTCCTACGGGATGAGCCCGCTTCAACTCAACGTCACCACCTGCGACACCGATCCCGGCCGGCGCACTTGCAAGAGCGCCAGGCCGATGCCGGAAATGCCGCCCATGAGCGTTGGCAGGATGGCACGTTCGGTGATCGGGTTCATCAGCCAGCAGTCATGTTCGCGGCGATAGTTCACCAGTTCCAGGGCGGCACCGACGGCCTCGGCATGCAAATCCGGTCGTTCCCGCAAGCGGCCGGCTTCGGACAGGAACCACAGGCGCCCCGGTTCGCCGCAGCAGAGGTTGTGTGGCCCGCTGCCAAGTTGACGGCGCGTGACAGCAACGGCGCGGTCGATGTCTCGCCGCAACTCCGTGGTGTCGGCGGAACCGTGGAGTAAGCGCAGCTGTGCCAGACCATGTCCACAGGCGCCCGCGCACCAGCCAACCATGAACCGCTTGCCCTCACGCGGCGGACGCAGGTCGGGCCAGTCCTCTGCAAGCGCGTCATACGCATCGTTCTCCAGTTGTAGGGCGGCGGCGACGGAGCGGTGCAGCGCCGGCTGTCCGGTCTTGCGTGCCAGGGAATCCAGGGCCAGCGCGATGCCGGTCTGTCCATGCGCCAGGCCGAGCACGGGCCACTGGCACCACGGTGCGCACCAGCCGCAGCCGTCGGCGCAACGGTACGGCTCGAGGCATTGAGCAAGGTGCAAGGCGCGCGCCAGCACTCGGTCGTCGGGCCGCAGATCATGCAAGTGGAGCAGGATCTTCAGGGCGCCCGCAGCCCCGTTGCACCAGTCCGGGTCCGCGACCGATGGATTCGGGTCGAGGCGAAGCGCGCGCTCCAGCGCTCGGTCGATCAGTTCATCGTCGTGGAAAATCCTGCCGCACTCTGCCAGGGCGTACACCGCGGAGTGTGGTCCGGAATAGCCCGACGCACGGCGTCCGTACTCCGGCGTCCGCTCCAGCCACCAGTCATCGTGTGCCTCGGCAAAGCGCAGTGCGTCGCGCGCCAAGGCCGTGAACATGGGCTCGCCGGCAGCGGCCGCAAGGTTTGCCAGGAACAACGCCACGCCCGACGTTCCGCGGTACAAGTCCGAACCGAGGCGGAGGATGCCCACGTCGCGCGTACGCGAGTTGGTCGCACCCAACGACAGCCAGGTCGCGCCGCGCGGATCGTGCAGTACCAGGCGTTCCAGGGCGTGTCCCAGTTCAAGCGCTTCGTGCAACAGTCGGGCGTCGGCGGGACCGTCGGGCAATGAGCCTTCGGGCGGACCTTCGAACGCCATTCGCAACGATGCGCGGATGACTTCGGTCTGCCACGCCAGGTCCGGTTCCGAAGTAGCTGTCCATTCTCTGCGGGCAGATGCCGGAAAGCATCGCTTTTTTGCGGAATTTATGGAAGCGGGCGCAGCTG
>JAIEMG010000332.1 GCA_019752375.1 Gemmataceae bacterium
AGCAATTGCTCTAGGTGGGCAGCATCCGTGACCGCTTCCACGGTCGCACGCGTCGCCTTGTCGGGCTCGCCAAATTGCCGCTGGCCGACGACGAGCAAGGCTTTTCGCAATCCTTCGGCTCTCCCCTCGACTTTCCCTTCGGCGAGAATTGCCTGATAGGTTGTTGACTCTTTCATCGCACGCACTCCTTCGAGCAACTTGGCCGTCAATACAGCGGGATAGCGAAGACCCATCAGCACATAGGTGGCCGTCCAAAGGCGAGCTGCCTCGGCTGGTGTGGCCTCGCGATCGAACCTTTGGCGCATGCGCTGGATGATGGCCGGCAATTCGTCCCGCCGGGCCGCACTGAGCGGCGCAAGGGGCAACATGCCGATTCCGCCCTTCATCACTTCCGCCACCGGCTTTTCCCAAGCGCGGACCACCTTGTAGCGGAATTCCAAATACCGGGCACCGCCGGGTACGGACCGTTCCATTCGGCCGGTCATTCGCGACCCATCGGCCTCCGGCCGGAGCAAAACGACGACACTCTGCACGGGAACTCGGTGCCGAGAACTCAGCAGTACATTGTACTGCAGGAGACGGTGGCCCAGATGCCGGTCGCGGCCGGTCTGGAACTCGATATGCACAAGCCACGCTGGCGCGCCACCGACGCGAATGACCTTGTCTGCCTGCGTGGTGACCGTGGAAACGTCCGTGTCGATCACTACGAGCGGCCCTGCGGCGTGGAGGCCGATAAACGCCAACCCGTCGCCGGCGTTCATCTCGAGCATGTCTCTTAGCGTCGCATCAAACGGCTTGGACATGCGCCGCAACTCCGAGGCTGGGCGGCCTGCGCGGCAGCGATAAGGTTAGTCAAGGACGCCAGCGCACGTTCCCTCGGCCGTACTATAACAAGTGCTTGCGCTTCCGCAAAACCCACTCCGTTCCAATCAGTCCGATCGCCAGAAAGAAGACGGCGAAGTGGTTCCACAGTAACCACGGCGGTCCCGACGAGCTGGTGACCACGCGCGAGCCGGACGGCAACTCGTCCAGCAGGCGAGGAGCGTCGGCCAGGTTGTAGAAGCGGCCGTGGGTTTCCTCCGCTGCACGCTCCATGTCGGGCTGATTCATGCGCAGGCGTTCCATCTCGCCCGGCGGCAGCAGCACTCGGCATTCGACGCGTGGACGGGTGCCGCTGACCGGCGGAGCGCTGAGCCAGAAGCGATATTCGCCTTCGGGCGTGCGCGTCAGAAGGGCTTCGTAAGAGGCCCGGCTGCCTTCCAGCTTCGCCAGCTGAAGCGTTTGCACTTCGGTCTCCACGGGGCCGCGCGAATCCAGCGGCCGGCGCTCTGCCATCACCTTGACCTCGCTACCGGCGCCGGGTGGCGGCTGATCGTCGGGAAAGCGCACCATCACCTTGATCGGCTCGCCGCGGCGGTAGGGCGTCTGACGATCGAGGCGCAGGTCGATCCGGCCCAGGCGATTTCGCGCCAGGTAGTTGACCATCTGCACCCAGAACTGATTGAAACGCAGCATGTCCTCGCGGAAGGCCCAAGCCCAAGTTTCCTCGATGCCGAGGAACAGGCAGCGGCCCGAGCCGACGAAATGCTGCACGATGAGCGGATGCCGTTCGTCGCCGCCGGCACCGGGGCGCATTGGCTCGGCCGCCTTCTTGCGCGGATGCACCGCCAGCACTTCCGCGGCCGGCTGCAGACGATAGCCCTCGGAGAACCAGTAGGTTTCGGCAAGATGGTTCCAGATGGCCGCATTCTCGGTTTCGTCCGGGTTGAAGCGGAAGATGGGATGCAGCCGGCCTAACGGCGTCAGGGCCGGCCGGAAGCCTTCGATGCGCGACGCATCGGGGTCCTCCATCGGCGCGCCGCCGGCGACCTGGATCGGGAGCACGTCGGCCAGCGGCGAGTCCTTGTACGAGCGTGGATTGTCGCGCTTGCCGGCAATCAGCAAGAGCCCGCCGCCACGCTCGCGCACGAAATCCACGAGCAGGCGCACGTTCTTCTCACCCATCTTCGCGTGCTTGAGATCGACGTCGCCGAGGATGACGACGTCGAACTGGTTCAACTCCTCCTTGGTCGGGAAGTCGGGCCGGGCGCTCTTGTCCTGGAGGTGCCAGTCTTCCTGCGCATCGAGGAGCAGCACCTTCAGGTCGATCGTCTTCTGCCCCTGCTCGTTGGCGCCTTCGCGTTCGAGCAACGTCTTAAGGAAGCGGAACTCCGGCCGGGGATAGCCTTCGATGTAGAGGACTCGGCTTGGCTTGGCCTCGCGGACGAAGATGGTGCGCTCCAGCATGGAGTTGTTGTGCTGCACGTCCGGCGGCAAGTCCTCGCTCTTGATCTTGATGACAAAGGTCTTCTCGCCCGCCTCCTTGGGCCGCCACGATAGACGAAATTTGACTGGCTTACCCTGCGGATCGATCGTCACGCGCTCGCTCGCCCGCTCCACGAGTTGGCCGTCCTGCGTTTTCTCGTAAAGCGCAATCGGCACCGCCGGCAGGTTTGCATAGCCCTGGGCCTTGAGGCGTGCCTCGAAGACGAGGCGGTCGTTGACGAAGACCGTGTCCTCCACTTGCAGGTCGTGCAGGATCAGGTCGCGGACGTCCTGGGCATCGCCGATGCCGACGAAGTAAAGCGGCACGTTCATCTGGGCCGCATGGCGCGATGCGGCAACCAGGTCTTCGCCGTCCGTCGTGACGCCATCGGTCATCATGACGATGGCCGACAGCGACGAGCCGCGAAAGCGTTCGAGCACCTCGCGAACCGCGCTGCCAAGCTGACTCGATTCGCCCTTGGCACTCAGGTCCTGCACCGCCTTGGCCGCGGCATTGCGATCTTCAGCCCGCGTCATGTCCGCGATGCGCGCAGCCTTGCTGGAACAGTGATAGACGTGGACCTTCATCTTTCGGCGGCTCAGGAACTCGCCAAGCCAATCGGTCTCCGGCCGGGTCAGCAGCGCCTGTGCCAGCTGCAGCCGTTGCGGCGCCGACAGGTCGGCCATGCCGGCGAGCTTCTCCGCCGCCTCCTTCACACGCGGATCGCGGTACTGATCGACGTGGCTCATGCTCTGCGAATCGTCGATGATGATTGCAATGTCCGGCCAGCCCTGGCGCTCGAACCAGAGTTGCAACTGCGGCAACAGCACGACGAGCGCGAGCAGCACCAGGAACACGCGCAGCCCGGCCAGCAGCATGCGATGGCGGAAGGTGGCCGTGCGGCCCTCGCGCCAGTAGACGCCGACGATCAGGAAGACCGAACCGACGGCAACGGCGCCCACCAACCACGGTTCTAGCGGCGAACCGCGCAGCAGGAATGGCGTGTACTCCAGCCGCCATTTCGTGCTCTCGCCCGCAACCGGGGCCGGCACATCCAGGGCAGACTCCACGGCTTGGCGCAATGCTTCAGGCAGGAAACCGAGGAAATCGCCGGTCCGTGCGGTGTGGACCAGAACGCCGGCCAGCGCCAGGAAGATGAGGGCCGCCGTTGCACCGACAATCAGCGGAATCATGCGGCCGGAAACGGGCGGCACCTCGGCCGTGGTCGATTTGCTGTGATGCCCCATCAGCCAGGCAAGCAGCGTTTCGGCCAGCAGCAGCACGAAGAGGATCAGCAGCAGCATGCGAGCGATGGTCGCGCCCATGCCGCGCAAGATACGTGGGCCTTCGCCGGTCGCTGCGGCAGGCGCCCGGACGACCTTCTTCGGATCGGTCACCAGTTGCAATTCCACCGACGGAAAGGCGGAGCGCAATTCGTCTTCCCGAGTAACGCGTGCCAGGTCGCTCTCACTGGCCTGCTGCCCTTCGGTGGCAGTCGGCACGTTGACGGCGAAGAGGTGCTCGCGTGGGTTCTGGCCGATGGTCATGCGGTAGATGCCGCTCTGGTCGGTGTCGCCATGGCGCAGCACGACCGTATCGTCCTGGGCCTGTGTCTGCGTGTGTTCGGTGCGGCCGTCGGGCGTCTGGATCGTCACTTCCAGGCCGGCGCTGCCCGATTGCAGGAACCCCTCCAGCGGTTCGCCGACCAAGCTCGCCTGCTCGCGAAGGCGGCCAGCGACGGCAAAGGGCAAAAGTTCCTGCATGAGGGACGCATAACTTGGCGACCCGGGCCAGAAGGTCCAGTCGCCGTTGGCGGTCGTCGTTAGCAGGATGACCCTGCCACGGTACTTCGACCATTCGACGATCGCAGGATCGCCGACCGGTAGCGACTCTTCCTTGCGCGGAGGTCCGTCCAACTTTACCGGATCCGGCATAAACGAGAGCACCTTGCGCGCCCGGCTCCTCGACGGCAGTTCGGTACGAATGTACTGAGCGAAACGCGCGCCCAGAAGTCCCGCGCGGTTATGGTCCGCGACGAAGGCCTCGATTGGCGGCCGTTTGTACGTGTCTTCTTCGGCGTAGAAGGTGAATGTGCGGCCTTGCGGCGCCCGCTGCACGCCGAGGAGTCGGGCCGGCAGAATCCCTTCCGCATTGCGATAAATGAGCCGGTTATAGGCTTCCAGATCGACGCGCGGCCCCAAGAAGAAGACGACCCCGCCGCCCTGGCGAAGGTGGTTCTCCAGCCGGTGGACCTCCGCCGTGCCGAGGCGAGCCACGTCGCAGAGATACACGCAATCGTAGGCGGTGAGGTCGCCCAGCGTGGCATCGGCGAACTGCGATTCGGAGACGATTTTCGGTCGGGCCGGCACGTCGCGGGGCGCAGTGCCTTTTTTGTACGGGTTCAGTGCAACATCCAGGAAAAACGTCGCCTGCTCGGGCGGCTTGACGGCCGGCTTGCCGTTGACCAGCATCACAGGTACGGCGTCCTTGACCGTGACGACGAAGTAGCGACTATCGTCCAGCGCCAGCGCGTCGTTCTCGATCCGTACTTGAAGTGCGTACTCGCCCGGTGCCGTGAACTTGTGCATGAACGAGACGGTCAACCCGGCCCGGCCCGCGGGCACTGCTTCAAGCTTCTGCTCGACGATTCGCATCTCGAACGGCGGATCGCTGGCTGCCGTGCGCGCCTTGCCGACGAGCAGCTCGGCACGAACGGGCTTCCCTTCCTCGGCGCCGAAATTGTGGATCGTGGCGGACACGGGGATGGGCGTGCCCGTCGTCGCCAGCGAGGCGCCAAGCGTCATGTTCGTCACCGCGAGATTGCCGGCGCTTTCCTGGCCGACGTCGACGAACACGACGCGGGCGTTGGCCTGAACGCGTTGCAACGTCTCGGTGACGTCCACAGAGGGTAACGCCAGCCAGGTCGAGCGCTGCATGTCGGTCATGAAGTAGACTTCGCGGGCCTCGAACTTGCCGGGAGAGGTGCGCACGATCTCATCGACCATGTGCAGCGTGGCGGCCACGTCGGCGTTGCCGTGCGGCAATCGGAGCCTCTGGATCTCCTCGCCAACGCGTCGCGAATCTTCGGAGGGCTCCGGCACGATGCCGCGCGGCGGCGCCGCCATCAAGATGACGCTGAAGCCGTCCCCGCCCGGCGCGCTCTCCAGGATATGCGCGGCGCGCGCCCGGGCGCGATCGAAGCAGGTATTGTCGCCCCCCTTGAGGCCCATGCTGAACGAGCCGTCGAGGACGATGATCTTGTGCGTTCGCTGGGCGCCGGCCGCGGCCAGGACCGCACTGTCCGGAAAGAGCTTGTACCAGAGCGCCTCCGCCCACGGCGTGACGCTGGCCATCGCCAGTACGAGCAGCAGCAGCAGCAGGCAGCGCACGCCGAGAAGCAGGTACTGTTCCAGGCGCATCTTGCGCACGGTCTGCTTCTGCGCCGCCAGGAGAAAGCGCATCGCCGCCCAGGTGACGACGCGATAGCGACGCCGGCTGAGCAGGTGGATCACGATGGGAACCGACACGGCACCCGCCGCGACCACGAGTGCGGTCAACGGCGAGAAGAACAGGAATGCGAGGGGGGCAGCGGAAAGCACGGGTCAGGCTCCGTCCGATGAAGAAATGCAAGATGCAAAATGCAAAATGCAAAAAGCAAAGCGGCGGAGCGACACGCTCTCCCCGATGGGTGCGTTGACTGCCTGCAAGTTCAACTCCCCTTCCGCGCCAGTCGGCGCGCCAGGTAACTGGACAGGGCGACGCCAAGCGGGGCGTCGGTGCGGAGCTGCACATAGTCAATGTTCTGGCCGCGACAGCCGCTCTGCAACTCCGAAATGTAGCGGCGCAGCTCGTCCAGGTAGCCGCGCCGCAAGCTTCGGGGATCGGTGAGCAGCTCCGGAGCCTGCTCCAGGCCGCGAAAGAGCGTCGCCTCCTGGAACGGAAAATCCAGCTCGGCCGCGTCCAGCACATGAAAGACGACCACTTCATGCCGGTTGTAACGCAGGTGGCGCAGGCCGGCGAGCAGGTCGGCCACGTCATCGAACAGATCGCTGAAGATCATCAAGATGCCGCGCCGCGCGATTCGCTCGGCCGCGTCGTGAAAGATCGGCGCCAGCCGGGTCTTCTGCTTCGACGCGCCCTGGTTGAGCACGTGGACCATTTCCTTCAGATGCGACGGCTGGCTCGATGGCCGCAGAAAACCGCGGATCTGATCGTCAAACGTGATGAGCCCCGCCGAATCCTGCTGCCGTAGGACAAGGTAAGCCAGCGCCGCAGCGCTCATGCACGCATAGTCGTATTTGCTGACCGGCCCGGACCCGTACTGCATCGATTCGCTGACGTCGATCATGAGCCAGCAGACGAGGTTGGTTTCTTCCTCGTACTGCTTGAGGAAGTACTTGCCCGTGCGGCCGTAGACCTTCCAGTCGACGTGGCGAATGTCGTCGCCCGCCACGTACTCCCGGTGCTGGGCAAACTCGACCGAGAAGCCATGATAGGGGCTCTTGTGCATGCCGGAGAGGTAGCCTTCCACGAGGAGTTGCGCCTGCAACTCCAGGCCGCGGACCTTGGCGAGCGTCAGGGGATCGAGATAGCGTTGGGGGTCTTCGGGCATGGGGAACGTCACTCACTGGGCAAATCAGGTTCCTGCCTACGGCCGTGCCATACGGTGAGGATTTCCACTCGCCTGGCGGCTTCGATCACGCAATAGAAGATGCGATACTTGCCCGACACGATGGTACGGGTGCGGCTCTTCGAACCCTTGGGATAAGTCGCACCCATGAGTGGAAGCGTCTTTAACAAATCCACCCTTTCGCCGATGGCCCGGGCCATCCGGTCGGCTGCCGTGGGGTTGTCCTGGGCGATGTACTCCGTTTCGCGTTGCAAGTCGGCAACAGCGGCGTCTGTCCAGACTACTTCGTAGTCCATGAGGCGATCCTTTTCTTGACTTCCTCATGAGAAATGACGCGCCCGGCATCCGCGTCCGCTTCACCGCGCCGTATGGCGGCCAGAATAGCGATCTGCTCGAGAATTTCTTCAAATGACGCTTCTTCAGGCAGTTCGCGCATTGCTTCGACAACAAGTTCTTTGTTGGACATGGCAGTTTGCCTCCTGGGTTTCACGACTCGTCCGATATCAAACACAACCTCCGAGCCGCGACTTCGACGAATGTTGCAATAACCCCCGCAATATATTGCGGCGATGCAGACGTTCGCCCGAGCGCATCAACCATATCTTTTCCGGTCCAAACCACTTCCTGCACGGTACGGTACAGCGATCCGCCGATGCGATCGGAAAAGGGTAGAAGCAACAGGTCATAGAGCGAAAAGATCAGCTGGTTTCCCGGCCTCTCCTTGATGTTCACAAGGATGTCCTTGTCGTTTCCCATTGCGTCTGGATCCAGCACTTCCACGGTCGGCTCGATACCACGGCACGGGTCCACGACGAAGAGTCCCAAGCGCCGCAGGTTCTCTTGTGCCGCGTGAAGATGGATGGGTCGAATGACGTCACCCCTCTCGAATGGGATTTGCCGCAGGATGACACTCTGGGGCGACTGCTCGTTACCGACAATGAACACCATTCCGACCCGCAGCCGGCGGTTGTTCATCGGCTCCGCCAGATTTGCTCGCTCCTTCTCCGCATTCAATCGCCAGCTCGCCGAAGCAACCTCCGGCACCGAATGGCACGGTGTCGATGCCAGCAGAGTCATCAGAACAAGACCGCCAACGACCAGGAGACGAATACGTCCAGCTTCGATCCATCGAGTATGCATCGGTCACCTCCGTGAAACGAGCGACATTTAGCCCACCTTCTCCTCCGGGTCCCTCGGTATCATCTCCGCCAGCCGCTGCACGATCTGGTCCGGCTTGATGCCCTCGGCCTCGGCATTAAAGTTCGTGATGATCCGGTGCCGAAGGACCGGGGCCGCGACGGCGCGAATGTCCTCGCAGCTCACGTAGTAGCGGCCGTGGAGCACGGCGCGGGCCTTGGCGCCGAGTACCAGGAACTGCGACGCGCGCGGGCCGGCGCCCCAGGTCACGAAGTCGCGCACAAAGTCGGGCACGCCGCCCTGGTCCTTGCGCGTCAGGCGGGTGAACTTCATCGCGTAGCGGATGACGTAGGGCGCGACCGGCACCTTGCGCACGATGTCTTGCATCTCAAGAATGTCGGTCGCCGACAGCACGCGCTCGACCTGCGGCCGATGGATCGCCGTCGTCTGCTCGACGATACGGAATTCCTCTTCCTCGTCGGGGTAGTTTACGTGGATGCTGAACATGAAACGGTCTTGCTGCGCTTCCGGTAGCGGATAAGTGCCTTCCTGCTCGATCGGGTTCTGCGTCGCGAGGACGAAGAACGGGTCGGGCAGCTGGTGGCGCGTGCCCCCGACGGTGACCTGGCGTTCCTGCATCGCTTCGAGCAGCGCGGCCTGTGTCTTCGGCGGCGTGCGGTTGATCTCGTCGGCCAGGACGACGTTGGCGAACAGGGGGCCGTGCAGGAACTTGAAGAAGCGCTGACCCGTGGACTTGTCTTCCTGCAGGAGCTCGGTGCCGGTGATGTCGCTGGGCATCAGGTCGGGCGTGAACTGGACGCGGCTGAAGCTCAGGTTCATCGAGTCGGCCAGCGTGCGGATCATGAGCGTCTTGGCCAGGCCCGGCACGCCGACCAGCAGACAGTGGCCGCGGGCGAAGATGGCAATCAACAACTCTTCCAGCACGCGCTGCTGGCCGACGATGACCTTGCTGACCTCGCGGATCAGTCGTCGATAGCCTTCGTTGAGGCGCTCGATGGCGGCCACGTCGCCCTCGATGCGCGGCCAGTTTTCGTTCGGCGTGGCGGGCATGGGTTCTTCGAGCATGGGCAGCGTGGCCTCGTTGCCTTCGCTGGACAGCCACGCTCCGCAGCCGCACAACCGACGCCCGCCTGCCGGCACCTGGACCACCAGACCACAGTTGCTGCACTTCACCGTTTGTGCCATGAGACTTCAACTCTCCGAAGACGAGTGCCGAGCTTGTTGCAGTATATCCGATGGGCGGATCCTCAGGCCTCCTGTTCGTAGTCCCGCCTTCAGATGCTATGAGAGGAAAAGGCCGCTGCTGGTAAGCTCCGTCAAGGAAGTCCGACTACGAACCCTTGAA
>JAIEMG010000271.1 GCA_019752375.1 Gemmataceae bacterium
ACTATCTGGCCGTCTTGATGGCCAAAGTGGGAGCCCGTAGGACTTTTTCAGCCGTCTCCAGAGCCCGGTAACGAGGGCGAGGTTTTCTACAAAGCAGCTTCCACCCCGATCGCTTCCTCATGTTGCTCCCTGTGCTGCCGGGCGATAATCTGAACGCCGCTTCGCTCGAGCCTTTTCGTAAGCCCTCATTGCACCATGAGCCGGAGCAGTCGTGAGCCAGCAAGGAGCGGGACTTCCGTCTGAAATCCAGATCACCGAGCTGGCCGACGGCGTCCGCTACCGGCTGCCCGATCGGCAGCTCGGCGCGGCGCGCTTCATCGGTCTCCCCCTCGTTGCTTTCGGGCTGTGTTTCAGCGGCTTTGCGGTCTTCTGGATGTGGGGAGCAGCTGCGGCCGTTCGGCTGGGCAACGATCCGGCCGGCTGGTTCGGCCTGCTGTTTGTTGCCTTCGGCATCCCCTTCGTTCTGGCCGGTTTGGGGCCTATTGGCATCGGCCTTTTCATCCTGGCCGGCCACAGCGAGATTGAACTCCGCGGCGACAAGCTGCGCGCCATTGAACGGGCGGGCCTCGTGCGCTGGTCCTGGAAGCGTCCCCGCGCGGGGCTGTGCCGTTTTGTCGTCAGCACGGCGCAAGCCTCGCGGCACGGCACCACGCCATCGGTTGGAGTGCTTGCCGATCTGGCCGCGATCCGCCCGGAGTGGGAAGCAGCCAAAAGCCAGACCCGTCCCCTGCTTTTGGCCGTCGGCTATCAACGGCAGTTGCTGGTGCTCCTGGCCGACGAACTGGCCCGGCGCAGCCAGCTTCTGACCGACGAGGCTGGTGTTGTTCGGCAAGTTCCAGCCATCCAGGTCGTCCAAGAGGACGCAGCAGCTACGCGTGCATTCGAGGAACTCGCGGAACGGCCGCCTGGCTGCACGATCGAGGTCGCGCGGGCTGCGGACGGCGTCACCATCGCGGTGCCGCCGGTCGGCATGCGGCAGGAAGCGGGCTGTCTTTTCATCTTCGGGCTGATCTGGTGCGGGTTCATGGGGGTCTTCTCGGTGTCGATGGCGCTGGGCAAGCCCGATAACGACGGCAACATGCCTGCGTGGGCGGCCATCCCGTTCGTCGGGCTCTTTTGGGCGATTGGCCTCGGCATGCTGGCCGGGGCAGTACACATGGCCCGCCGGCGGGCGGTCCTGGCCGTGGTTGGCGACCGGCTGCTGGTCCTGCAAACGGGACTGTTTGGCAGCAAACGACGCGAGTGGCGGCGCGACGAGATCGCCGACATCCGCTCGGGGCCGAGCGGCGCGGAGGTGAACGACGAACCCGTATTGGAACTGCAGATCCACCCACCGCTCGGCGCGGGCAAGAAATCGGGGCTTCTGTCCGGCCGCGACGCGAAGGAGCTGCGCTGGCTGGCGACCGAGCTCCGCCGAGCCCTGAACCTCCGCACGCTGTCCGGGGTCGAGACGCCGTTTCAGGAGCGCTCGGAGCAACCCGCCGGCAGCCTGGTGACCGTGGAAGAAACCACAGATGGCGGCGTGACGCTGATCGTGCCTCCCGCCGGCCTGTGGCACGGCAGCCGGGGCCTCTTTCTGTTTGCCCTCGTCTGGTGCGCATTCATGACCGTGTTCGACGGCCTCCTGTTTGCCTTTGCCGGCAAGGGCGACTGGGCGGGACCGCTCGCGATGGGCGCGTTCAGCCTGCTCTTCTGGGCGATTGGCATCGGCATGCTCCTGGGCGCCCTGCACATGGGCCGGCGCCGCGCCGTGTTCGGCGTGGTCGGCGACCGGCTGCTGGTGCTCCAGTCGGGACCGCTCGGCGGAAAGCGGTACGAATGGCGTCGCGATGAGGTGGCCGACATCCGCACCGGGCCCAGCGGCATGGCGGTCAACCAGGTGCCGGTGCTGGAACTGCAAGTCCACCCCAGAAGCGGCAAGGCCATCGGACTGCTCGCCGGACGTGACGATGCCGAGCTTCAGTGGCTCGCCACGATGTTGCGCCGCTCGCTCGGCGTGCCCATCGAGCCCTCGCCGTGATCCTCACGCCAAGCCGCCGCACTTCGAAGTCAAGGTCCGCATGGGTGTTGCGTTGTCGACGATCGTGATCGCCGCAACAGCGGTGACCGTGCAATCAACCTGAGCATCTGCCAGCACATTGCGACAACGGCGACAAAGCAGAGGATAGGGAGAACGACGGCGAGGACCGTGAACACCACGGCGGCGAGCAGTTCTAGCGTTGAAAAGGTGAAATTGCCAAAGCCCCCTGTCATGGCCGATGACGCGGCCCGAATGACCACCGTTCCTCCCTGTACGGTAAGACTGACTCCACCGCCGGCAATGACCGCCAGTGTCCATTGAAGGAATGGCGACATGTCGCCCACCTGAGACGCCGTCGCGATCGTGCCGGCGACCGTCGCGGCGGGAATCGCCGCCGCGTCCATCACGTTGTCGAGCCAGGGGACGTAGAATGTGCCGATTTCGAGAACCGTCGCGGTCGCGAATGCAATCAGGGCAGGCCAGGACGCGATCCATTCAAACCCGGCCGACAGGGTGAGATGCCCGGCCATGCTGGCAATGCTCATACCGAGCAACGGTACGAAGACACGGAACCCACAGGCGGCACTCAGGCCGATTCCCACAATCACGCCCAGTACTGCTTCCATGATCGATGCCACTGCCAGGTAGTCTTCACTGCAGGCGCCACGAATCAGGCTAGGCGACAAAGCCGGCAAAGTCCACCCGGTTTGGCTGGCTCAACCAGTTCTCCATGATGGCGCGTCTTGCCTGGATTGCAATCCGTGCGTTGGGTGCGAATGCGCCAGGACGCGCCTGCTCCTCCGATCCTCCCCATCAAGGTCCGCCTGCCAGGATGCCGATGATGGCAGCAGTTGTTCTATTCGACCAGGATGGAGGACTTTACCTTGGACGCTGGCTGCCATTCCCTGTCCCTGGAAGAACTCCTCGATCGCCTGGAAGCGTTGAGCGTCGCCATGCGTTCCTATGCCGACTCCATTCTCGCCGCGGACGGTGGTGAAGTGCCACCAGCCCGCGAGCAGGAGTAGTGCAGGCTGGCTGCCGCCTCGGTCGGACGGGAAAACGTGATGGCAAACTCCGCGGCAGCACCATCGAGGCCGGATCGTCTCCTGCTACTCCTCGCTTACGTCGGATTCGTCAGTCTTGGCTTGCCGGATGCCGTGAGCGGCGTGGCCTGGCCCTCCGTGCGGGACACGTTCGGACTACCCCAGAGCGGTCTCGGCCTGATCCTCATCGGCGCCGGTTGCGGTTACTTCTTGTCCAGCTTCTTCACCGGTCGACTCCTGGGCATGCTGGGCATCGGCTCCCTGCTTGCCGCCAGCAGCGGACTGGTCGCGGTGAGCAGCTTCGGTTTCTCCATCGCCCCATTCTGGCTGGCGTTCCTGGCCTGCACCCTGCTGCATGGCCTGGGTTCGGGCGCCATCGACGCCGGGCTCAATGGCTACGCGGCCCACCACCTCTCGGCGCGGCACATGAACTGGTTGCATGCCTGCTACTGCCTTGGGGCGATGCTGGGGCCCCTGGTGATGACCACTGCCCTTGCTGGCGGCCATTCCTGGCGCGTGGGGTACGCGGCGATCGGCGGCACGCTGCTGCTGCTGGCGATGCTCTTCACGTGGACGCGCCGCCGCTGGAATCGGCCGGCCATGCCCGGCGAGGGCTCCGAAAGCGTGAGCATGGCCGCCGCCTTGAAGCACCCACTCGTCTGGTTGCAGATGACGGTATTCTTCCTGTACACCGGCCTGGAAGTGACCGTGGGCCAGTGGACCTTCACCCTGCTCACCGAAGCACGGCACGTTGACGCCGAATGGGCCGGAGTTGGAGTGAGCGTGTACTGGGGAAGCATTGGCGTCGGGCGCGTACTGTTCGGATTCGTGGCGGAGCGTGTGGGCCTCGACCGGCTCCTGCGGCTGTGCCTGCTCGCGGCACTGGCCGGCTCGGCACTCCTGGCCAGTCGGTCCTCGGGACTGTTGCCGTTCGCCGGCCTCGCCCTGATCGGGCTGGCGCTGGCGCCCGTTTACCCATGCCTGATGATGAGAACTCCGCAACGGCTCGGGACGGGGCATTCGGCACACGCGATCGGCTTCCAGGTGAGTGCAGCCATGCTCGGGGCCGCCTTGGTGCCTGGCTGCGTGGGGCTGATTGCCGACGAATACGGCCTGGAGATGGTATCTCCAGCCGCGGTGGCGTTGGCCGGCTCGCTCTGGTTGTTACACGAAGCGCTCTGCCGGATCGGGCGGCCCGTGCCAGGTGCGTAATCAGCGACGCCCTGGTCTCTTCTGTCTCAGTCTGCTTTCCGCACGTCGAGACGCCTGCTCACGTTCAAACACCGCTTTACTTATCCGAGCGCGCTCGTTATTGCAGCGAGGCCCAGCGCACGAGGACGCTGGCCAAGGAGGCTACGATGATCAAGGAAGCGTATGGACTGACACCGCTGCGGAAATCTGGGCAGGAGCCAGCCCTGCGCCCCACCAAGGATGTGCAGACGGTTGGTCCCGATGGAAAACCAATTGCATCCCTGATTCACGGCGTTGTGGTCCGCCCGGCCACTACGCAGGCCGACGAGCGCGGCACCCTGTGCGAGATTTATGACCCCGTTTGGGGCGTCCACGAGGCACCCCTGGTCTACGTCTACCAATTCACAATCCGGCCAGGGAAGGTGAAAGGATGGCACGTCCACCATCTCCACGACGATCGTATCTTCCTTAGCCAGGGCAGCGTGAAAGTTGTACTCTACGACGACCGCCCCAACTCTCCGAGCTACCGGATGGTCAATGAGATCTATCGCACTGACCAGCAGCGGACCGTGATGACCATTCCCGCGTTTGTGTACCATGCTCACCAGAACATCGGCACCACGGACGCTCTCTTTATCAGCATGCCGACACGGCGTTACAACCACGCCGATCCAGACGTCTATCGACTGCCGCTGGACGGAGACGACATCCCTTACCAGTTCGAACACCGTCTGGGCTGGTAGTCCAGGCGGCGCCAACCGGAGGCACGGGCCACGCCCGGCTGGATCGATGACTGTTCAAGCCACCATCATTATTCCAACATTCAATCATGGGCCGACGCTCCTCCGGTCCGTCTCCAGTGCCCTCAGGCAGACCGTCCGGGATGTTGAAGTCGTGGTCATCGGCGATGGCGTCCCCGACACCACGCGATCGATCATGGCGGAATTAACGCAAGCGGACGAACGCGTCCGCTTCATCGACCGCGCCAAGCATGCGTCGCGCGCGGAGCCGCACCGCCACGCCGCCGTACTGGCGGCTCGCGGCCGGATCGTTTGCTACCTCTCTGACGATGACCTTTACTTACCGGACCACGTGGAAACAATGCTGGGTTTACTCCGAGTGGTAGACTTTGCGCATGCAGTTCCGCTCCGCGTCGAGGCAGACGGCAGCCTGCGCACGTGGACGGTGGATCTCGCCCTGCCCGATCACCAGCGGCATATCGCGGAGGTCGAAAACCGGATTCCGCTGTCGGCTGGCGCCCACACACGGGAAGCGTACCTGGGCCTGGGCGATGGGTGGACGGCACCGCCTGCGGGTACGCCCAGCGACCTGCACATGTGGCGGAAGTTCCTCGCGCAGCCGGGCTATCGCTTCGCCAGCGCCTGCTTGCCGACCCTCCTCGTGTTCCCCAGTCCGCTGCGTCGCGACTGGAATTTGGCGCAGCGGGTGGAAGAACTGGATCGGTGGTCCGAACGCCTTGAAGGGGCATCGGGCCGCGCGGCCATCGTCGAAGAACTGCTCCGGGAACGAGTAGGCGAGGCGGCGCGCACCGACGCGGCCTATTTGGGACGGTGCCGCGCGTTGGCAGAGGTCCAGGCGCAGCTCGGCTGCGCCCAAGAACAGCTTCGCGCAGGCACCCAGGACATGGCTCGAGCGTTGGAGCAAATCCGCCAGCAGGAGCAAGAGCTTGGACGCCGCAGCACCGCTTGCGCGGAACTCGGCCGCGAACTCAACGTGGTCCGAGGGGCATTGGAGCATGAACGTCAGGCGCGGACAGAAGCAGTGGTCGGCCTTGCACTCATGCAATGTTGGCCGGAAGCAACGGCCGTCGCAGTGCTGCGACAGCTTCGGCGGCCCTATCGCCTGCTGCGCCGCTTGACTGCCGCTATTCTGAGAAGGCCCCGCTAGCTAGCCCACATGCACGAGCAGCTGCGCGTTGGCCGCGCGACACTCCGTGGCACGGACGTTCCTGTCCATGCGCGGTCCCGGCCGGACAGAAATGTCCGGCCCACGGGCTCGCGATGGCATGGGGGCAGACGCCCACCGGCTCGCCAAGAGAATCGAGGGTTCCACAAGGCTTAGCGGATTTTTTTCATCTGAAGCGCGGCGTCGCGGCACTTACTGATGCTTTACGAACGCCCATCGCGACTTGTGGACGCGGATTTTTCTTCCTGCGCCCTCGGTTTCTGACATCAATCCGGGGAACCCACTCATGCCTTCGCACACATGCCCCAACTGCGCGCGCATCAACCCGTCGCAGGCCACATTCTGCTACTTCGATGGCGTGGCGCTGCAGGCGCAGCGAGCGCCGGTCAGCGTCGGGCTCCAGTCGTTCAGCAAGCCGTTCACGTTCGCCAGCGGCAAGGCGTGTCAGAACTTCGATCAGCTGGCCCTGGGCTGCCAGACGCACTGGGCCGCGGCGACGGATGCGCTGGTGCAAGGCTACCTGGAGAAGTTCCTGGCCGGCCAGGGTCGCGCTGACCTGGCGCTGGCAGCGCGCGAGGCAGCCCGCTTTCCCGACAAGGACCGTGGACTCGACTTGTTCCTGGCCCGGCTGCCCAGCCAGGCGGTCAAGGAGCCCAAGCTCGTCGTGCAGCCGTCGGAATTAAACTTCGGTCGGCTCAAGATCGGCGAGAACAAGACCATCCCGCTCCAGATGCACAACCAGGGCATGCGCATCATCTACGGTTCGGTCACGGTCGAGAATGCACCGTGGCTGTCGCTCGGCAGCGGCACACAGCAGAAGTTGTTCCAGTTCGGCAGCGACCTGTCGATTCCGGTGAACATCTCCGGCAAACGGCTCCGTGCCTCGAACAAGCCGCTCGAAGGCCGGCTCATTGTTCAATCCAATGCAGGGCTTTTCACGATCCCGGTGCGGGCCGACGTGCCGGTCAAGCCGTTCCCATCCGGCAGCCTGGCCAATGCGCGCAGTCCGCGCCAGATCGCCGAGAGGGCCAAGGCCGACCCGAAGAATGCAGCGCCTCTTTTCGAAAAGGGCACCGTCGCCGCCTGGTACAAGGACAACGGCTGGCAGTATCCGGTCAAGGGCCAGTCGGCGTCCGGACTCGGTGCGGTGCAGCAGTTCTTCGAAGCGCTGGGTTTGACGCCGCCGCCCAAGGTCGAAGTCAGCGAACGTGCGGTTGCCCTCAAGGGGCGGGCCGGTGAAGCCCTGCCTCCGTTTCAGCTGGAAGTGAAGGCACATGAGAAGCGGCCGGTCTACGCCCATGCGACGACCGATCAACCGTGGCTGGAAGTGGGGCGCGCTCGCCTTAATGGCCGGGTCGCGACGATTCCTCTGACCGTCGGCAACGTGCCGGCCCGCGACGGGGAGACGCTCAAGGCCCACGTCACGATCACGGCCAACGGCAACCAACGCTTCGTTGTCCCGGTGACGCTGGCGGTGGACGGCAATTTCAAGTTCATGCCGGCCGCGGCGGCAACGGTGACGGCGCCGATGCTCCTCGCCCGGCCCGGCGGCGCGCCGCGCGGCAAAGCCGTCAACCTGCTGCCGATGGCGTTGATGCTCCTGTGCCTGTTCGGCGTGCTCGTCTGGGACCTGCTGCCTGCCGGCGGAGAGACCACGGTCTGCTTCCCCCCGGAAGGAGGTGGTCCCGACGACACCCGCGCGGCGCTTCTCCAGCCGTACGACAACGAGAACCGCATCGCCGTGCTGTTTGCCGAGGAAACCCAGCGTTTCGGCATCTCGGTCCTGCGGCTGCACGATCCACGCTATCCGGAGAAGCCCAAGCTGCTGACGCGGAACGAACGCGGCAATACCAACAACACGGTCGTGCGCATCGAAGGGCACGATTATGTCTTTGGCCGTGAATCCGCCGGCAATGGCGTCCGCTGGGCTAGGGAGAAAAACAAGGTGCTGAAGGAAGTCTATTCCGCGGACAAGCGCCGCTGCTATTCCGTCATGGTCTACGAGACGGAGCGCATCCGCGTCACCCAGACAGTGCAGATCATGGTCGGCGAAGGCACGCGGTTGTATGACACCGCCCTCGTCAAGTACGAGGTCTCGAACATGGACAAGAAGACGCACACCGTCGGCCTTCGTGCCATGATCGATACCTACATCGGCGCCGAGGATGGTCCTCCATTCCTCATCCCGCCCACCGAGGACAATCCCAAGGAACTGCTTGTGGATGGCAAGATCGTGCTGGAAAAGGAGCGGATTCCCCAGTTCATGCGCGTGCTGGAAAACGGCAATCCGGACGACCGCAACGCCACCGTTGCCGAGATGGGCTTGAAGCTCAAGGGCTTCGAGCCGATCAACAAGCTGGTTGTGTGTCGCTGGCCGCAGGAGTGGGGCGGCAGCGAGGCACGCTGGGACTGGCCCGCCACCGCGATGAATCAGCCGCCCGAGAAGGAGAAGGACTCGTGCGTCGCCCTGTACTGGAGCACCATTACGATGAACCCCGGCGAAAAGCGGACGATGGGCTACTGCTTTGGCCTGGGACGCATCGCCCGCGAAGTGGACGACATCTCGGGGAGCAACAGCCAGGGCAAGCTCCGCCTCTACCCGCCCCAGACGCTGGGTGTGGCGGGCGACGCGTTTGTGATGACCGCTTACTTCCGCAACGCCGACGGCCAGACTTGCACCCTCAAGTTGCCGCCGGGCATGCGCTTCGCCGACCGAGAAAGCGCGGAAAAGGCCGTCAAGACGGAACCCGGCAAGGAGTATGCGGTGGCCACCTGGCGCGTGATCGGCAGCGCACCCGTGGAGTACACGATGGAAGCCGTCCTGTCCGGCGGCGCCAGCTCAAAGGCCAAGGTGAAGGTGCCAAAGGATAGCCTGTTCCGCTGAGACAGGACTATCCGGTTGAACCGAGGGCGTCGCAACAGCTGAGCTTGCTCGGCCGGGGCGACGCCCTCGGTTTTGCGTTTCACTCCGGAGATTATCGGCCCTGTTTGGCACCTGGCCGTGACTATCCCTTTGGACGAATTGGCTATCGGATCGCTACTTTGAAAGCACGATTCGCAGGAATGGTCTGTAGCCGCAGGCTTGCGCCTGCGGAGTGAGTCTGCAGCCCCGATGACGCTATTCCGCAGGCTGAAGCCTTAACATTCTACACGATTTTCCGTGCTCGCCGGCGCTCGGCGGCGACGGCCTGGACCATGATGTGGAGCTTCTGC
>JAIEMG010000170.1 GCA_019752375.1 Gemmataceae bacterium
GGCGTGGGGCGCGGCTAACCCCCTAGGGGTATGGTTGTCACGGGGGGTTTAACGCCTCGACGCTCGCCCCAGTCGTTCGTCTCATCTGTTCGCCTCAGGAACCGACATGATCGCCTCGTCCCGCGCCTCGTGGTCCAGCCTCAGCGACGTCCAGCTGCTGGCCCAGTGTGCGGTGGATACCTATCGGGCCAGTGGCCCCGGTGGGCAGAAGCGCAATAAGACAAGCTCCGCCGTTCGCATTCGGCACACGCCCAGCGGCTTGATCGTCATTGCCGAGGAGAGTCGATCGCAGCACGAAAACCGCGCCCGTGCCTTGAAGCGGATTCGCCAGGCCCTGTACTTGCAGGTTCGCGATGAATTGCCGGCGGAATCATTGACGCCGGGCGCGGCCCTGGAGCATCCCGACTACCGCGAGGCCCGCAGCGCCGACGGACGCCTCGACCTGGGTCGCAAGGATCCGCGCTTCTGGCCGGCAGTCGGGGTCGCCCTGGATGTTTTGCAAGCGCTGGAAGCACGGGTCAGCGACGCGGCCGAGGCGCTGGGCGTCTCGACCGGGAACTTCATTGAATTCTTGCGGGTGGATCCAAAAGTTTGGCAGCAGGCGAATCAGCTCCGGATCCGTTTCGGTCAGAAACCGCTTCGCTGAGAAAGGGTCAATAAGGTCCCGTGTCGCAGCCGCCGAATTTCTCCTGGGTCGATCGTCCGCTGCTGGCCGCGCTGGCCCGGCCTACCGAGCGCGACGAAGTCGAGTGGCTTCGTAAGCAGGGCATTCAAGTCCTCGTCTCGCTGACCGAGGAACGCCTGCGCCGCGACTGGGCCAACGACGCCGGCCTGCTGGTCGTGCACGAACCCGTCGAAGACATGGAAGCACCGACCCAGGACCAGCTGGACCGCGTCATCGCGGCCATCACCCGCGCTCACGATCACGAGATGCCGGTCGCCGTCCATTGCTCCGCCGGCCAGGGCCGTACCGGCGTAATTCTTGCGTGTTACTTCGTTCACAAGGGATTGAGCGCCCAGAATGCGGTCACCAAGGTACGGCGGCTCCGTCCCGGTTCGATCGAGACCGACGATCAAATCAATGCGGTGGTGGAGTTCGCGAAAAGACGGGGCACTTGACGTCGGGTACGTCGTGGTCCGCAAGGATTCGACTGACACAGTCTCGAACGAATGACGAGACAGCTCGCATGGATCCGACGCCCTCATTTGACGCTGCCATGCCGCCGTGGGAGCAGCCGGAAGCCGTTCGGCGCGACTTGCCACCCCATCGTGCGGAAATCCTGTCCTTCCTGGCGAGTGCGTCGATGGTTTGTGCATCCGTGTCCTCTTGTTTGTTCTTTCTGGGTATCGTGGGTGTGGGATTTGGTTTGGTGACCGTCGAGTTGGCGAAACGCGATCTGGATCGAATGGGGCAAGGGCTTCTCGATCCTTCCGGTCAAGAACAAACAACACGTGCGCTGGCCCGCGGAGAGAGAGGCATAGTCACAAGCCTCTGCTTCATTGCAATCTGGATGTTGTTGGGGATCGTCGTTGGGATGATTCTAACTCCCCGCAACTGACGGTAGTCCGGTTCCAACGAAGCCTCGCTTGGAATCAGAAGAAGTAGGGTGCATCAAGCGTACTCGCGCGGACGCACCGCAACACACCGAAACATGAAGCGCCTGCAAGGTCCGGTGCGTCCGCGCGAGTACGCTTGACGCACCATACAAGGTCCGGTGCGTCCGCGCGAGTACGCTTGACGCACCCTACGACTACAACCACCCTCCGCCGAGCGCCGCGTCACCCGGCCAAGCCGTTGGTGGTGGCGTGATGGGCCAATTCCAGAATTCAAACGCTGCAAGTAATGTCACGACAAACTCTTGAGTCGCCTATCTCGTCGGAAGGGGTAGGGCGACTCGCGCTGCGCCAACGTCACAACCCGTTTTGGGTTAGAACTTTGTAGGCACGGCCCGAGCGTCGGCTATAATCCCTGTATGGCTTCCGTCTCCTTCCGAGGCAAATCGGAGACGGGTGCATCGGCTCGTTCGGCAGCAAGGAGTCCGTCGATGGCCACCGTCCAGCAGCCTCCCAAATCTCCCGCCAAGCACGAAGCGTTTGTCGAGCAGCAACTGTACCGCGCCCTGGGGCGCATCCGGCTGTTCGACCTGACCGCCGGCGCGCTGGGACTGGTGATCGGCACCGGCGCGTACGCGCTGAGCATGATCCTGCTGGACCGTTATTTCGACCTGGCACCGCTCACGCGTCAGCTCGCTCTGGCTGGCTACTCGATCGCCGCGGTGGCTTATGTGGGACTCTTCCTCGTGCGGCCTTTGCTGCGCACCGTGAACCCGTACTATGCCGCCCGGCAGGTCGAACAGACGCTGCCCAGCGCCAAGAATAGCGTCGTCAACTGGCTCGATCTCCGTCACGAGAAGCTGCCGGCGGCCATTCGCAATGCGGTGGGCGTCCGCGCGGCCAAGGACATCGGCCAGGTCAATCTCGACCAGGCGATCAGCGGACGGCAGGTCGTGTGGATGGGCGGTTTCACGCTGGGCATTCTGATCGCGATGATCGCGGTCCTCGCCATCCTTGGCCCCACGCAGTTCTTCTCACTTTTCGGCAGGGCGTTCAAGCCATTTGTCGAAGGCAGCATTGCGACGCGCACCCGGTTGAGCATCGCGCAGCCCGCCGCCGGCGACGCGATGGTGCCGGTCAACCATCCGGTGACGTTCGTTGTCCGCGTGGAAGGCCGGGTGCCCGATCCGAACAAACCCGACGCGCTGCGCCTGCTGTTCCGCTACAACGCCGACGAGCCAGTCTGGTTGGAACGCCGGCTGGAGCGGGGCGACAGCGATCAGGAATGGACCTATCGCCTGGCGGCCTTCGAGGTGCAAAACGGCTTCTGGTACAAGATCGCCGGCGGCGATTTCGAGACAGCAGAGCATCACGTCGCCGTCCGTTCCAGTCCGCTGGTGACGGGCTTCGACGTGCGCTACAAGTATCGGCCCTATCTCGTCAAGCGCGACCAGGTCAGCAAGGACCCGAACATTGAAGCGATGCGCGGCACGGAGGTCACGGTCCTGGCGCACACCAACCGCACATTGCAGTCGGGCGAGCTGAAAATCGAGGGCGACGCCAAGCCGGTCAAGGCGACGATCCTCAAGGCAATGCCCGAAACGCTGGAGTTCAAGTTCGTCGTGGACCGCGACACCACGTATCGCCTTCGCTTCACGTCCCTTGAAGACGAGGTGAGCGGCGATTCGGTGCCCTACACGATCAAGGCGATTGCCGACCGGGCGCCGAAGGTTGAACTGGCGGTGCCGGGCAAAGACGTACAGCTCCCAACCAATGGCACGCTCTCGCTGGAGGGAGCCGCGACCGACGATTACGGCCTCACCAACCTGACGTTGCGGCTCCGCGTCAAGGGCGGCGTCGATCTGCAGCCCAAGGTCTACCGCGCCGACGAGGGCAAGTCGTTCCGCTTCGACGACGGCAGCTATCCGCTGACGATGGAGTACAAGGACTTCATCGAACTGGACAAGCTGAAGGACACCGAAGGCCGCCCCTGGCCCGTGCGTCCCGGCATGGAGATCGAATACTGGCTGGAAGCCTCCGACAACTGCGACTATCCACCTCCGGGACCAAACGTCGGCCAGTCGAAAACGTACCTCATCAAGTTGCTCGAGCCTGAAAAAGACCCGAAGAAGGCCGACGAACAGCGCAACGACGCCAAGCAGAAGAAGGAAGAGCACAAGAAAAAGCAGGACCAGGACCACGACAAGAAGAACGAGCAGAAGAAGGAAGACGCCAAGAACCAGAACAACCAGAACAATGGCAATCAGAACAATCCCAACAACGATCCAAACGGCCAGAAGCCGCCGCCAAGCCCCGAGGACAAGAAGTTCGAGAACGAGCGTGAGAACCTTGCGAACCAGTTGAAGAACGAGCAGAACAAGGGCGACGCCAAGGAAGAGCCCAAGGACAACAAGGGCGAAGGCAAGAACCAGGGCCCGAACCAGGGTGCTCAGGGTGCGGGCGACAACAAGCAAGGCCCGAAGCCCGACGAAGGCAAGAATCCGGGCGAGGGCAAGTCTCCCAGCAACCCGGGCGAGAAGACGACGCCGAACTCCGAAAAGGGCGAAAGCAAGCCGGAGCCAAAGGCGGGCGGCAACGACGGCGGGCAGGGCGGTGAGCAAGGCCAGCAGGGCCAGGGTGAGGCCAAGCCCGATCCGAAGCAGGGCGGCCAAGGTGCCGCCGAAGGCAAGGATGGCGGCAAGGACGGTGCCAAGAACGCCGGCGGCACCAAGGGGGATGGTGGCAAGGGCACCGACACCGCGGGCGAAACCAAGGGCACGCCCGGTGCGGAGGAAAACGACGCCAAGGCCGGCAACCCCAAGGGCCCCGGCACTCCGAGCAACTCGCAGAGCAACCAGACCGCGACCGGTGCCGTGAAGGACGACCCGTCGAACAATGCCAAGGGCGAGTCGAAACCGGGCGAAGTGGGCGGATCCTCCAAGACGCCGCCGCAGGGCACCGCCAAGGCCGGTCCCAACGACAAGGGCGAGCCGGGCGCGCAGCCCAAGCCCGGTCCCGATGACAAGGGCCAGTCCGGCGGCAATGCCAAGGGCGACAAGCCGCCCAAGGATCCGACTTCGCAGGATGTCGCTTCCGCCGCACGCGACCTCAAGAGCGACGATCCGAAGAAGAAAGAAGATGCGGTGCAACAGCTCCAGGACGCCGCCAAGAATGCCAAGGACCCGCAGGTCCGCAAGGAGGCCGAGGACGCTCTGAAGAAGGAAGGCCAGCCGACGACGGCCAGCGGTGCCGAGACGAAGCAGGACGGACCTCCGGGGCAGGGTGCAGCGGACGGCGGTCGCGGCAAACCGGGCCCCAAAGAGGAGGCGGGCGGCGACAGCAAGGTAGCCGGCAAGGGCAATCCCAACGACCGCGGCGGCTCCAAGTCCCCCGAGGGCGCTGCCGATCCCAAGCAGACCGGCGACGCGAAGCCCGCCGAGGGTACGGCCGAGGCCGGCGAGCCCAAGCCGGCGGGCCCCGGTCCCGAGGGCGGTCGAACCAAGGGGAACGGCAAGCCCAACCGCGGCCCCGGCTCCGGCAATGGCCCTGGCGACGACACGCCGCTTGCTGGTCCCGACGACCTGGACCCCAACGAGGGCAGCGCCGCGGATCTCCGCCACAAGGCCCGCGCCGGCGAATTGCAGCTCGAAGAGTTCAAGAAACGCGTCACTCCGGAAATGTTGAAAAAGTTCAACATGACCAAGGAGCAGTACGACAAGTTCCTCAAGGATTACGAAGCCCGGCTCAAGGAGCTCAAGTCCAGCGCCCAGGAGCAGGAGAAGATTGAGAAGGCCCTGCTGGGCAGCGGCCAGCGGCCCAATCCCGGCGTCACACGCGTTCGCCCGCCGACGACCGGGACGCGCGACCCGCTCCAGGGCGTCGGCCCGCTGTTGCCGCCGTCGGAGTTCCAGAAGTCGTACAGTGACTTCACCGAAGAGCTGTCGAAGCTCAAGCCAAAACGGTAATCAACTCAGGAATCAGGGATCAGGAGCCAGGAGTCAGCAATTCAAAGCGACTTCCCTGACTCCTGATCCCTGACTCCTGATCCCTGACTCCTGATCCCTGATTCATGCACCGTTATCTCGTTCAATTCGGTCCGAAGCAAACGCCCCACCTCTTCACCGACGTTCTCGTGATCGGCGCAGGCATTGCCGGCCTTCGCGCTGCGCTTGAAATACCGAAGGAACTGGAAGTCCTTGTCGTCACCAAGGACGCGATCCAGCAGTCGAGCAGCAGCTATGCGCAGGGTGGCATCGCCGGCGTGATGTCTCCCGAAGACCGCTTCGAGAACCACATTGAAGACACGCTCACCGCCGGCGCCGGCCTGTGCGATCGGGCCATCGTCGAAATGGTGGTGCGCGAGGCTCCGGACCAGATTGCCGATCTGGTTCGCTGGGGCACCCACTTCGATGAGGAAGACGGCCAACTCGCGTTGACACGGGAGGGCGGCCACAGCCATCGTCGCATCGTGCATGCCCTGGGCGACGCGACCGGCCACGAGGTCATGCGAGCGATCATCGAACGCGCACAGAAGGCGCCGAACGTGACGCTGTGGGACAAGACCTTCACGCTCGACCTGCTGACCCACGAAGGCCGCTGCGCCGGTGCCATGGTCGCCCGGTCGCGCCACGACCGCCTGTTGATCTGGGCCAAGCAGACGATCCTGGCCTCGGGCGGCGCGGGGATGGTCTACCGCGAAACGACCAATCCGCCCGTGGCCACTGGCGACGGCATGGCGGCGGCGTACCGCGCCGGCGCTGAGCTGCGCGACATGGAATTCATGCAGTTCCATCCGACTGTTCTCTACGTCGCGGGCTCCAGCCGCTTCCTCATCAGCGAGGCGGTTCGCGGCGAGGGCGCCTACCTGCGCGACCGCCATGGCGTGCGCTTCATGCCGGCCGAGGATCCGCGTGCCGAGCTGGCGCCGCGCGACGTCGTCGCCCAGGCCATCGTCCGCTGCATGGACCGCACGAAGCACCCCAACGTCTACCTCGACCTGTCGCACCTCGATTCCGCCCGCGTGAAGCAGCGCTTTCCGGGCATCGACAAGGTCTGCCGGGGCTTCGGTCTCGACATTACACGCGATCCGATCCCCGTACGGCCAGGTGCTCACTACATGGTTGGCGGCGTCACCGTTGACGCACAAGGCCAGACGACCGTGCCCAACCTCTGGGCCGCCGGCGAGGTGACGTCCAGCGGTCTGCACGGCGCCAATCGGCTGGCATCGAATAGCCTGCTCGAGGGGCTGGTGTTCGGCGCCTCGTGCGGCCGCGGCGCCGCTGCAGCGGCCCGGCAGATGCCCGACTCGTTCACGGCGCCGCCGCTGGCATGCCATCTGGATCCGGAGACGGGCGGTCTCCTTGACGTGGCTGACGTGACCAATTCTTTGCGCAGCCTGATGGTGCGTAAGATGGGCGTTGTGCGCGATCGAGCCGGCCTGGACGAAGCCCAGCACGACGTCGCCTTCTGGTGCCGTTATGCTCTGTCGCGCGAGTTCACGTCGTGCGCCGGCTGGGAGCTGCAAAACCTGCTGACGATCGCCCGTCTCATGATCGGCTCGGCCTTGCAGCGCGAGGAATCGCGCGGCGTTCACTTCCGCGGCGACTTTCCCGCCCGCGACGACGCGAAATGGCAGCGGCACATGGTCTGCCCTGCCGCGACTTGAATTCCCGGCGAGCCGTGGGGCGTCAGCCCCGATTGTTCGCAGCAACCGGGGGCTGACGCCCCACGGCTCGCCGGGAACGTCGTGCGGACAACTTGCACAATCTGGTGAATCCGGAATCTCCGTTTCAACAAATCCAACTGGCATGGTCGTAACGCCCGCTCACGCTATAGTGCCGGCTCGCATTCGCGCAAACCGACGTCATTTCCGCGTCCTCCCTCGGGAGAGACGACTGCGGAGCACGATCGACCATGACGCTGCGCCAAGCCCTGATTGCCCTGGTTTTCCTGGTTTCGCCGGTCCTCGTCGGCGCTGGGCCACTGCTCAAGTTGCCGGACACCTCCGCCTTGGTGCCGCTGCTGTCCGGCGGTTCGACCGACGCGCTGGCCGGCGCCCTGCGTGGCTTCATCGTCAAGTCGCTCCAGAATCCCGTTTACGAAACCCGGCAAGACTGGGGCCGCATGAGGCCGGGAGTCCTCAGCGGCAAGCCGAAGAAGGACGGCCACTGGAAGCACACGCGCGTCGATCTCCTGACGCCGCAAGACACCCTGGTGTTCGACATCCGCGACTTTCAACAGTCCGGGCCGGGCCGGTTCACCTTCACCGCATTCCTGTCCTTCGACGCGCGGGTGGAATACGAGGTGCAGCACTGGGAGTCCGGCATCCGCTTGCGCAGCAGCAGCGTCCGCGCTCGCTTTCGCGCCCGCGCCACGATGAACTGCGAAGCCACGTTCCGCCTGGAGCCCGGTGCTGTGGCCCTCTTGCCCGATGCGGTGTTTCGGCTCCACGTCGTGAAGGCGGATGTGAAGTACGATAACTTCGTCACGGAGCACATTGCAGGCCTCGGCGGCGATATGGCCGAGATCCTCGGCGATGCCATTCGCGGCGGGCTCAAGCAATTCAACCCTTCGCTGGAGCGCGACCTTCTGGCCAAGGCGAACGCCGGCATCGAAAAGGCTGCCGACACCAAGGAAGTGCGCGTCAGTCTGTACGAGTTGCTAAAGAAGAAGGGCTGGTTGGGTTCGCCGCCGCCCGTCACCGCGCCCGCTGGTACGCCGCCTCCGCCGACCGCGCCGCCGGACGTCAAGCCACTTCCGGTCGATCCGGGCTGGCAGCCGGTGAATCCGCCGAAATGAAGTGGCAGCGACTCAGGTTTTATCTGGATCGACGCCCAGGGCACGGAGCTGGGCAGCGAGGCGTTCGGCACGTTCGCGTTCCTGTTCGACCATTCGTTCGCCGCGCTGGCGTTCTTGTGCGACCAGCCGCTCGGTTCGTTGCTGTTCTTGCGCCACCAATTCGTGGCCGGTCAGAAGCAAGTTGCCTTGGCCATCGAACCAGCGCATCCAGGGCAACTCCATGCCGAGATAGCTTCCCTGCCAAATGCCCAGTTCCACGCCCAGCGGTGCAATCTCGAAATGGCCACGCGCGTTGGCCGCCATCAGTTCGAAGTGGTTCTCGACGTGGTGATACATCTCGATGCGCCCGGGGTTCACCTCGTAGATGCCGTAAAAACCGGGCCGGATGACCTGCTCGTAAACCCAGAACTTGCCGGTGACGGGTGTCCGGTCGCGTTCCTCCGAGCCATCGCCCGAGACGAACTCCAGAATGATGAGCGGCGCGACCCATTCCTGCCACATGACGTAGGACCGCCGCACCTGCCCCCCAAGCAGCGCCGGTACATCGGGAACGTAGAACCAGTCCGGGGACTCGGCACCGTCCTGCGGTCGGTCTGCAAGGCGCCAGTAAATGCCGGTATCCTGGCCAATGGCGAAGCGACCGTCCGGGTGGCGCTTCTTCAACACCGGCTCGATGGAATCGGTCAGGAGGACGCTCTGCGGATGTTCTTGGGAATTCTTCACGAATGTTCCATCCGAGCAAGGGAGCTGCGTATGGTCGGGCCAACTCGTGGTCGTTTCCGGGCTTGCGGGGGCCGTCATGGAGCGATCTCCTGCCAGTTGCCAGCGGCGAATCAGTTAAATTTTCTCAAAGTCCAGCCGCAAGAGCAAGGTGGCTCGTTTGACGCGCTCTTGCTCGTTGCTACGATCTGGTGGAACTCGGTTTTTCGGCGCGATGTCCATCCGTTGAGCGCGGTTACACGGGTGCAAACCCGTTTCTGCGCCCATCAGCGCGGTCGTTTCCCTCGTGACCGGGCTCTGCCCGGTCACGCACTGCCC
>JAIEMG010000220.1 GCA_019752375.1 Gemmataceae bacterium
AGGCCCACCAGACCCTTGCATCGGCTTGGTGGGCCTCGCGAGTACGCTCGACCCACCCTACCTCTCGTGGTTTTCAGCAGCCTCCAAAGCGTGGGAACGAGGAGCGGCCAGCTCCTTTCCTACCGCCGCCTTACCAGCCAGACGCCGGTGCCGGTGCCGATGACGCCCAGGCCGATGATGAAGCTCGGCAGCAGTACGAACGGCCAGAACTCGGCGTCGGGGCTAAGCTGGAACGTATCGTTGGCCTTCGGCTCGATGCCGATGCTTGTCTCGCGACCGGTCAGCCAGCCAATGCTGCTGGCCAGGAAGTCGTAATCGATGTTGCCGCCGCGCTCCGACATGATGGCGTTGCAGGCCAGCGTCGAATCGCCGATGACGATCATGCGCGGCGTCTGCTCGCCCGACGGCATCATCATGCCCGCATGGGGGCTCGGCATGCTGCCGGACTCGGAAACCGCCACCGCCAGCGGGATGGGATCGCGCTGCCCCGGCGCCAGCTTGCGGCGAGCCACTTCCGGATTACGCTGCATCTCGCGGATGATCGACGACAGCGGCGCGGCCAGGTCCGTCTCGACCCAGGGCAACACGTCGGGCAGTGCCACGAGCAGCGTTTCCGCCTGGTAGCGGCCGTTTGGGGCACGGTTCGGCTGCACGCGCACCGTCCGTGCGTCGTAGAGCTGGAGGATCTTCCGCTTGAAGGCCTTTCCGATCGGGTTGGTGTTCTCGATGTCGCGGCTCACGGTCGCGAACATCATCAAGGGATCACCGGTCGGGTTCTCGCCCGACATCACGCGCTCGTTGGGCAGCTGGACGTTGGCACGGGCCAGCAAGTCCTCGAGCCCGCTTGGCTTCATGCCCGTCTCGTTGCGGTTCAACGTCACATCCAGCATCAAGACCAGCCGGCCCTTCTTGGTGTTCATGTACTCGTCGATCGCCTTGACGCTGTACGCCGGCAACGTGCTGCGCGGACCAGCGATGACCACCACCTCGGCATCATCCGGCACCTTGGCGTCGGTCGGCGTCAGGTTCAGCGCCTTGACCTCGATGTTGCGCTTCTCCAGCCGGCGCTTGAGCACGCCGCTGCCGCGGTCGATGTCCTCGGTCGCGGTGTCTTTGAGGTCCAGCTCGCCGTTGCCCTGCGTGAAGTAGACGACCGACTTCTTGCGGCCGATGACGAGCAGATCCAGCTCGGACATCAGAGCATCCTCGCCGCGGAAGCTCTGTGTCGCCTGCCGCCGGGGATCCCCTTCCCGCTTCATCAGTTCTTCGGCCTTGATGAGCCGCATGTCTTCTTTCTGGTCGCCATAGACGATCAGCACGCCCGGTTCCAGGGTCGGGAAGTCCTTGCGGAGTTTGTCCATCTTGACCGGATCGACGCCTGGGATCGGCGAAACGTACTCCACGTCAATCTGGTCGGTGTGGGCCTGGCAGTTGGCCAGCAACGTCGTCATCTGGCTGAATTCGTAGCCCTGCAGCTCGCGGCTGAGGACGACATAGATCTTGGTCGGCTTCTGGAGGCTGTGCAGGATCGCCTCGGAGCGCGGCGCCAAGGTGTAGATGTTCGACTTGGTGAAGTCGAGCGGCTGGTTCAGCTTCTTGCCGCCGGGAGAGAGAAGGCTGTAGGTCGCCAGTGCGATGCCGCCGACGATCAGCACGATCGGCAGTGCACCGCGCAGCCGGGCCATCCCACTGGCTCCGGAGCGGAAGGCGCTGCCGGTTTCGCTGCCCCAGGCGCTCAAGAGGAACACGCCGAGCACGGCCAGCACCAGAGCGGTGACGCTGCCGAAGGTGAGTAACGGCACGAGGACGTTCATCACGACCAGGATGAAAAGCACGAGGATGGACTGGAGCAGCACGTTGTAGCCGTAGAGCAGGCGGCGCAGAACGACGCTGGTGCGCTCATCGGTGCGGGCCAGCAGCAGGCTGACGAACATGATCGCGAGGCCGACAATCAGGATCGGCAACGGCAGCGTGGCACGGACGCCGCTCCAGAAGCGGTCGGTGCTGGACAGCTCGCGGTCGATGCCGCCCGGCTGCATCATCGTCATGATGTCCGGCCACCACATGCTCAGGCTGGACTTGAACAGGCCGAGGATACCGCCGAGGACCAGCGCCAGGAGCACGGTCAGCAATCCGGTGATGGTGCCGAGGCCCAGGACAAACAAGCGGACCGCGTCGCGCGGATTGCCCACCTGCGCGTCGAACAGCATCAGCCAGAGGGCGCCGGTCAGCGTGAAAATCGCCATCGCGCCGCACCAGCTCCACAGCGGCCAGACATTGAGTCCGTGCTTGACGCCGATCAAGATGCCAGCGCCGGCCAGGATCGCGGTCAGGGCAAACAGCGCGTAGGACGCGGGGCGCTGCTTGCGCAACAGAGAGTCCAGCCACGGTTCGCGGGGCTTGGGAGCGGTTTGTGGAGTATCTGCCATTGGGGATGAACCTCGCTAATTCCGCTGTCCGCCATTTGTAGGGTGCGTCAAGCGTACTCGCGCGGACGCACCGGACCTTGCAGGTGCTTCATGTTTCGGTGTGTTGCGGTGCGTCCGCGCGAGTACGCTTGACGCACCCTACCAGTCGGACCAGTCGCTCCCTAGCGCCACTTGCGCGATTCCAGCACCTTGATCGTCAGGAACAGCCAGAACACCGCGGAGGAGATGTAGAACATCACGTCGCGCAGCGCCAGCTTGCCTTGCAGGGCCGTGAACCAAAGGTCGATGAACGAAGCGTAACCCAGCAACAAGCTCCAGTTGCTGCCCGGCGACGCGTTGCGCTTGATGAAGTAGACCGCCATCAGGATGATCATGCCCATCGCGGTCAGTACGCCGGCAGCGACTTGATTGCGCGTCAAGCTGGAGAAGAACAGGCCCATCGCCAGGAAGCCGGCGCCCGAGCACAGCAATGCGATCGTGAAGCTGATGATTGGCCGATAATCGAAGGGTTGTCCGCCTTCGATACGTAAGGCGACCAGGAAGAGCCCATAAGGCAGCCACGTCAGCAAGAAGATGAGCAGCACCGCCACGAACTTGCTCAGCACCACCGGCGTTTCTTGCACCGGAGCGGTCATCAACACTTCCATCGTGGAGCTGCGGTGTTCCTCGCTGAGCAGACGCATGGTCAACAACGGCACCACCAGGATCAGCGAGATGACCGGGATCAGCGAGAAGATGAAGGGCCAGATGATCGGCTCCATCATCGGCTGCGGCCGCGGCGGCTTGGCGGCTTGAATCACGTCGTCGATGAAGCTGCCGAACTGGACGGCTGCCATCACGGAGAACGCGAACAGGATGAAGTAAGCCAGCGGCGAGTAGAAGAATGACGCCAGCTCGCGCCGCGTCAGCACCACGAAGCGGTTCTCGGAGCAGAGGCCGACTGCCACGGAGACATAGAGGAAGCCAACCACCATGAGCAACAGGCCGGTCGATTCCAGGTAATCGGCCCCTTGCTTGACGCCCAGCCCCGCGACGAGCTTTGGAAACGTGGCGCGAATGAGCGCGACCAGGACCGTCAGCAGGCCCGCGACACCCATCGCGGTGCCGGCCGTGTGGCCCACGTCGTCGGCCGGACCCTTCAGAGCGATGAACGCCCACAAGTAGGCCAGGCCGAGCAAGGAGAGGAGCAAGCCGGTTTGCAGCCAGTTGGCGCTGACATTGGCGCCAACCAGGCCCGTCAATCCGGCGACGACGCCGACGGCGCCGAGGGCCAGCAGCGTCTTCTGGTGCCAGCTCGGATCGGTCTCGTTCCGGGCGAACGGCATCAGGAACAGGAGCGCCATGATGAAACAGGCATAGGCATAAGGCAGAAAGAGCGTGCCGACGCCGGCCTTGGCGGGCCAGACCGTGACGACAATGCCGGCCGCGAGCCAGACAAAGCCAAGAAAGCCGTAAGCCCGGCGGATCTGCAGGTCCGTGTCGCGGGCGGCGTGGTAGAGCAGGCCGACCAGGCCGGCGATGAAGAACAGGCTGCCCAGAAAGGGGCCGATGCGCGTGTTCACGTTCATCTGTTTGAGCGCCAGGGCGGCACCGCCGACCAGCAGGCACGTCAGGCCGATGCCGCCAATCCAGCGCGCGACGGTTGGCTCGTCCTCGCGCATGATCGACGGCGCGATCTCGCGCGCCGTCTTCCAACCGCCGGCAGGGGCTTCGGGGTCCGGTGTCTCGGTGATTGCCTTGCTGGACATGATCGGTCCTCAATGCAGAAATCCTGTCCGGTGGGGCAGACACTCCTGTCTGCCAAGGCATTCGGGCAGACAGGAGTGTCTGCCCCACCGGTCTGTGGTTTATGCGCTCTTTTCCTTGACGCTGGTGCTCGAACCCTTGCCGTCGGCGCCGTGGACGCGTGCGTCGTGCATCTTCGGGAAGCGGTCCTGCTCGCGGTGCACGACTTCGAGGAAGTGGTCGGCCAGGCGGCGCTGCCGTTTGTCGAGTTTGCGGATCGACCAGCCGTTCTTCGAAATGCGCTCAAACAGCAGTTCGCGCGGGTCGGCATCGCCCTGCGGCGTCAGTTCATAGGAAGTCAGGCCATCGCCCACCGACTTGGATTTGACGTCCGCGATGCCTTCGGTCGTCTTCAGCACGTTGGCAACCTGATCGGTCGGTCCGCGCACTTCGACGACGATGACCGCCGTGTCCTTGCCGAGGTCGTTAAGCTTCTTGTCGAGACCGATGCGGCCGGCGTTGACGATGATGACGCGATCGCAGGTGCGTTCCACTTCATCCAGGATGTGCGTGGACAGCAGGATCGTGTGCTTGGACCGTAGTTCCCGGATGGAATTCAGCGTCTCGTTGATCTGGATGGGATCGAGGCCGGTCGTCGGCTCGTCGAGGATGAGGATGGCCGGCTCGTGAATGAGCGCATCGGCCAGGCCGACACGCTGGCGGTAGCCCTTCGACAGGGTGCCGATCAGCCGTCGACGCACTTCGCGGATGCGGCAGCGTTCGAGGCACTCCTCGAGGCGTTTGTTCCGCGTCTTCCGTTCGACGCCCTTGAGCTTGGCGCGGTAGGTCAGGTACTCCTCGACGCGCATCTCGGGATAGAGCGGTACGCTTTCGGGCAGGTAACCGATGTTGCGGCGCACTTCGATGGATTCGTTCATCACGTCGTAGCCGGCCACGGAGGCAATGCCGCTGGTGGCGGGCAGGAACGTGGTCAGGATGCGCATGGTCGTCGACTTGCCGGCGCCGTTGGGGCCGAGGAAGCCGACGATTTCCCCCTTGCCGACCTCGAAGCTGATGTGGTCCACGGCCTGGATCGGGCCAAAGAACTTGGTGAGGTTCGTTACCTGGATCATTCGACGCGTCCTGTGCTCGGAGTTAAGAATGCAGCTCTCAGGCGGCCGTAGACATGACGCCGTTCGTCCCAACCAGACTGTCATCATATGGTACTACGGTCGGAAGAATCGACAAGTTCGTCACCGACCGGCAGCAGCGTGAAGCACATATCTAGATGGACGGCGCGCCGATTGCAAGGGAAAAGAGCGTTCCGCGATGTGTGACACGCGTGACCAGTCGCAGCACAATCTGTTCGCTTGTGCGCCTCCCCCCAGTTGGAAACCCCTCGCATTACCCCATGTCGGTTGGTCGGTGGCGATGCCATTCCGTCGCCTGCTGGAAGGCGTGTCCGAGCCGCAGGATTGTCGCTTCCTCGAAGGCGCGGCCGACAAGCTGCAAGGACAGCGGCAAGCCCTCGCCCGTGAAACCGCACGGCACGGCCAGTGCCGGGTGCCCCGTCACGTTGAACAGTCGCGTGAACATCGTCAGCGCAAAGCGGGCGCTCTCCTTGCGATCGCCGATGTCTACTTCGGTGGCCGTCAGAGGCGGTGCCGCGATCGGCAAGGTCGGCGTCAGCAGACAATCGACGCGGCCCAGCACCTTGTCCACATCCTCGCGAATGAGTCGGCGAGCCCGCTGGCCCTTGAGGTAATCTCCGGCACTCAGGAAGCGGGCCACCAGCAGCCGGCGAAACACGTCGGGGGAATATTCGGTCCCGTGCTTGCGCATCAGGGGATCGTGAAACGCTCCTGCCTCCGAGATCAGGATGGAAAAGCTCGCCCCGGCGCCATGGCGGGCGAGCGGCAGTTTGACCTCCTCGACCGTGCAGCCGAGCCCATCGAGTACCTGGGCTGCCGCCCGGACCGTTGTCTGCACCACCGGGTCGGCTTCGGCGACGTACTCGGTCAGCAAGCCCACGCGCAGGCCGCGCACCGGTGCTGCCAATTGACCGAGATAGTCCGGCACCGCATGGCCGCTGCTCGATGGGTCGGCCGGGTCGTGGCCCGCCAGGACGCCGAGCACCGCCGCGGCGTCCTCGACCGAGCGCGTCAACGGTCCCGCATGGTCCAGGCTCCACGCGAGTGGCCAGATGCCCGCGCGGCTGACTCGGCCATAGGTCGGTTTAAGCCCGACGGTGTTGCATAGCGCGGACGGGATGCGAATGGAGCCGCCGGTGTCGCTGCCCATGCCCATCGGAATCAGCCCCGCGGCCACCGCGACGCCCGATCCCGACGACGAACCGCCCGGCATTCGATGCGTGCTCGTGTCCCACGGGTTCCACGGCGTGCCGAAGTGCTCGTTGATGCCTTCGGGGCCAAAGGCGAACTCGTGCATGTTCAGCTTGCCGAGGATGATCGCGCCGGCAGCCCGCAGCCGGGCGACGGCCGTGCAATCGCGCTGCGCCGGCGTCTTGAGGAAGCGCGAACCCGCGGTGGTCGGCGTGCCTTGCACGTCGTACAGGTCTTTCACTGCCACCGGAACACCGTGGAGTGCCCCCAGGCGCTGACCCGCGGTCGCGGCCTTCTCCGCGTGCCGTGCCGTTTCCAGGGCCTGCTCGCCGAAGACGGAGATATAGCTCTTGAAGCGGCCGTCGAGCTTTTCAATGCGGGCCAGCTGCGCCCGCATGACTTCAACGGGCGACACCTTCTTCGCGGCGATCGCACGCGCCAGCTCGACGACGCCCATCCAGGGAAGTTCGCTCACGGCTGGCTCCGGTTGAGGAAATCGGGCTCGACGCCGTCGAGCGGCAGTTGGTCGAGCTGGTCGATCGCCGCCAGCACGCGCTCGGTTTGCGCGAGAATGGCCTGCATGTCCGGCGTGGTGAGCGCCACACCGACCAGCAGATCGGCGGCCCGGCGTTCGAGATGTTCGAAGGGCACCACGGGAAGGTTCCTCGGGATGAGTTTGCGGCAAGGCTGCGGTCACTATAGCGGAAGGCGAGGCGGGGAGGGCGAAAAAGGCGATGGAGACCGCACGCCGCACAACTGAATATCGTGGCCGCTCGTTTCGCCTGGTGAACCTGCTACACTACTTCCGTCATTTGGCGGGAGGACGTGACATGGCGCGAGCGCCGCTGGCGCGACGAGTGGCGGAACTGCGGCCGACCGCCGTCAACCGGGTGCTGGCCGAAGTCCGCGGCGTCGAGGCGCAGGGCAAATCACTGGTCTCGCTCATGCGCGGCCAGCCCGATACGGCCACGTCGCCGGCCACCGTCGATGCCATTCAGCGTTCGCTCAGGCAGGGCCGCACCGGCTACGCCGACAACCAGGGTGAACCTCATTTACGCGAAGCCGTGTCGGTCAAGCTGCTGCGCGACAATGGCCTGCGCTACGATCCCGCACGCGAAATCCTCGTCACCGACGGTGCAACCTGCGGTATTCACGTCGCACTGGCCGCCCTGCTCGAACCGGGCGACGAGGTGCTGCTGCCCGATCCGATCTACGATGCCTACGCCTCGCCGATCATTCTCTGGGGCGGCCGGCCAGTCGGCTTCGCGACGCGCATTCAGGATGGTCGCTTCTGCTTTGATCGTGCCGCAGTAGAAGCCGCACTGACGCCGCGCACGCGCCTCTTGCTGCTGAATACGCCCTGGAATCCGGTTGGCACCGTGCTGAGCCGCGCCGAACTGCAAGCGGTCATGGCGTTCGCGGCCGAGCGCGACCTGCGCGTCATCAGCGATGAAATCTACGAGATGCTGGTCTATGACGGCCGTGTCCATATCTCGCCTGCGTCGGTATCGGAAGACGCGAAGACCCGTACCGTGCTGGTGAACAGCCTGTCGAAGACGTACGCCATGACCGGCTGGCGCGTCGGCTACTGTGCGGCCGATGCCGAGCTGATTCGCGCCATGCTCCTGGGCCTCCAGCAATCGAGCCGTGGCCCGGCGACGTTCGTACAGGATGCTGCCGCCTATGCGCTGCGTGAGGAACAGAGTGCGGTGCGTCGCATGCGGGAGGAATACCAGGCACGACGAGACGTGGTGCTGAGTGCATTGCACGGCATCGCGGGCGTCCAACCGCTCGTTCCCGAAGGCGGTCTGTTCGTGATGGCAGACGTTCGCGGCCTGGGCCTGTCGTCCGACGACATTCGCAAGTTCCTCCTGCACGAGGCCGGCGTGGTGGTGATTCACGGCGCGGCGTACGGCGCCGGCGGCGAAGGCACGCTGCGCGTCTCGTTCGCGGCGGGCGGCGAGATGCTGTCGCGCGGGCTGGAACGGTTGCGCGACGGCCTCCAGCGCCTGAGCGATCGGTCGCGAAAGGAGCGGCCATGAGTCGGGCGGAACTGCCTGTCGTCGCCGCTACGACGTCGCCCGACCTGGTCGGCTTGCAGGCGACGCTGCACGAGAGCTTCGGCGGCGAGGCGCGCTTCGATCGTCTGAGTCGGGCGCTCTATTCCACGGATGCCAGCGTGTTTCAGATCGTGCCCGTCGGCGTGTTGCTGCCGAAGTCGGAAGCGGACGTCGTCGCCGTGGTGAAGGCGTGCGCCAAGCACCGGGTGCCGTTGACGGCACGCGGCGGCGGCACGTCGCAGGCGGGCCAGTGCATCGGCGCCGGCGTCGTGCTCGATTGCTCGAAGTACCTGAACCGCGTGCTGGAGATCAACGCCACGGAACGATGGGTTCGCGTCGAACCCGGCTGCGTGCTCGACGAGCTGAACGCCGAGCTGAAGCCCTTCGGCCTGCAATTTCCGCTCGATATTTCCACGTCGAACCGGGCGACCATCGGCGGCATGGTCGCGAACAACTCGTCAGGCACGCGCTCGGTGGTTTACGGCAAGACGATCGATCATGTGCTGGAGCTGACGGTCGTGCTGAGTGACGGGAGCGTGGTGCAAGTCGGTCCGCTGAGTGAAAGCGAATGGCGCGAACGGTGTGGCAGGCGGGATCTGGAGGGACGCAGCTATGGCGTGGTGGATCGGCTGGCGCGGCAATATGGTGACGAGATTGAGCGGCGCTTTCCGAAGATCTTGCGCCGCGTGGGCGGGTATAACCTCGATTGTTTCACGGACCGGCGAGCCCGGTGCCGGTGGGGACCCGGGTAATGCAAACGTTAGAAAACTGAATAAAAACCGGGGCGCAAAC
>JAIEMG010000218.1 GCA_019752375.1 Gemmataceae bacterium
CATCCTCGTGTCAGTTGTCATTCGTCCCCCACTCCCGGCTCCCCTCTCCCCCGAGTACAGGGGAGAGGGGCGTTCATCTGGTCGCATTCGCGTAATCTTGAGTCATTGAACATCTCGATGGCATCGCGCCCATCCGTGGGACGGTCACTCTTTTTTGGGTGCCGGCGCCTCCACGATCTCCTTGCGCATGCCGCCGAGCATGGTCAGCAGTTCCGTCTGTTCGGGCTTGCCGACCTTGTTAGTGTCCAGCGCCTTGACGAGATCGGCCACCAGGGCGTCGAAGTCCTGGTCGGTGATGGCCAGGCCCTGGTGCGCTTCCTTCATGCCCTTGCCGGCGTACTTCTGCGGCCCGCCGGTCGCCTGTCCGATCTGGTCCACCAGCTTCTTCTTGAGGACGTTCACGTCGCCCTTCTTGAAGTGTTCCTTGTGGACTTCCTTGTAGTCGGGATCGGCCAGGACGTTGGCGACGAAATCGTCCACCACCTTGACGATTACCTTCTCGCCGCCCATGCGCTCGTACAGCGAACGCTGGGCCGGCGACGGCTTGGAGCCTTCCATGCAGCCGACCAGGGCAAGCGTCAGGAAGAGGCAAATGTGCTTGTACATGAGTAAGACCCTAGGAGGCGGGCGCCACGATCTCGATCAATTCCACGGCAGGCTGCTCGTCGCAGTGAATGTATGCCAGTCGGCCGTAGGTGGGCAGGGGGCGATCGAGGTTGAACCATTTCATCATCGCGGGTGAGGGTATCACATGCATGTAGGCGGTTGGCTCGATGCGGCGCAGGACGTTGTGCTGGATCAGGACGCGCCCGAAGGGCGTCTGGCCAGCCACGATTGCCTCGCGTACCGGGTCGGTCAAATGCTTGTAGAAGACGCGCACGATGCCAAACTGCACGACGCGATGGCTTTTTTCCAGGCAAAGCAGGATCTTCCGGGCGTAGAAGTCCGGCGCCAGGTGTCGATCCAGGATCTGCGTGTAAACCAGGTCGCCGTGGTGGCCTTCCACGGTCACGGTCATGTGGTGCTCGTGAACCAGGAGCGAGTGGTAAGGCTCCGGCACCTCGGCACCGGACACGAAGCGAACCTCGGGCACGTCTCCGGGCGCAAAGAGTCCGTACAGCGCCTGGTAGTCGGGCCCCTGGCTGGGAGCGGGTAGGTTCATGGGGTCAGCAAGACCAACGGCAAGCCGACGGATGGGGCCTCCGCTGCCGGCTGACGATCGAGCACGTTATCGACCAGGTAATAGAGCAGTTCGCGCAGTTCGCTGGGCTGGATCTCATCGGCGATGGCCTCGGCCTTGGCGCGGAACTTGTCGATCAGCTTCTCCGCCTTGTCGAAGACGTCGGCTCGACGGAACAGCTGGCGGGCGCGGCCAATGAGTTCCGGGTTTCGAGTTCCAAGTTCCGGGTTTCGAGTTCCAAGTTCGGGATTTGAACTCGAAACTCGGAACTCGGAACTCGGAACTTTTAAGAGGTCGAGCAGTTGTTGCCGTTCGTTCGGACCGGACGCTTCGAGGGCCAGGGCGAGCAGCAAAGTCGGCCGGCCGGCAAGCACGTCCTGGCCGGCGACCATCTTGTTGTCGCTGTCGCCTTCCCAGTCCTTCAGGTCATTGAGGATCTGAAACGCGACCCCCAGGTTCTTGCTGAAGTCGGTCACCTGCTTTTCGTAGGCGTCCGCCGGTCCAGCCAGGCGCAGGCCGGAATAGAGCGCGGCTTCAAAGGCCGGAGCGGTCTTCAGGGCATAGATCTTGAGTGCGTCGAGGGCCGTGAGCGACTTCTCCGCCGCGTCGCGCCAGAGCAGTTCGGCGCCCTGGCCTTCAGAGAGCTTCAGATGCGCCTCGGACATGCGATTCAGGATGTCGGCCGCGCAGTCGCCGCCCAACTCCTTGCGATCGCGCGCCACCAGCCGGTAGCCGAGGCCGATCAGGTAATCGCCGACATTGATCGCCGTGCTGACGCCGTACTGCCGGTGCAGTGTCTCGTGGCCATAGCGGAAGGTGTCGTCGTCCTCGATGTCGTCGTGGACCAGCGACGCCTTGTGAAACGCCTCGATGGCCAGTGCCACGCGCCGCACCGATTCGGGCAGGACAGCCCCATCGGCGGAAAGCGTGCCGGGCGCTCCCTTCATGGCGTCGTAAGCGGCCAGCGTGATGAACGGCCGCGACCGCTTGCCGCCCTGGGCCATCCAGTCATACGCGATGTTCTCGTGGACCGTCAGCGGATCGGCAGGGCGCGAACCGTTCTTCGCTCCGCGCTGGCGCGGGGCGAGGACGCTCAGTTGCGGCTCCTCGCAAAGCTGGTGGGCGGCGCGCATCAGGTGGACGTAACTCTTCGTCTTCTGTTCCGGCGGCGCGGTGCGCAGGTCGATCAGCTCCGACACCCAGTCGTCATCGACCGACGTGCTGCGACAGTTGCTCGACAGCAGCGGCGCCGCCACGCAAGGGATGCCGGCCAGCAAGATCTTGTCGATCGCCTTTTCCAGCACGTTCAGGCAGGCGACGCCGACGATCGCATCGACGTGGCCGCTGACGATGATCTTCAGGACGATGGGCGTACCTTCGGAAACCAGCACCTTGTAGCCGAGCTCTTCGGCCTTGACCTTGAAGTCCGCCACGGAACAGGCCCCGCACTTCTTGCAGTCCAGGCCGAACTCGTCGTAGTCGGCTGGGCATCCCTCCGCGTTCTTCAGGCAGTGCGGCAAGAGCAGCAAGCGGCGCTTGAAATCGATCGACGAGACCTGTTCGCGCCAGAATTCATTGCTGATGGCCACCATCGCGAAACCGAGGTACGCCTCGGGCATTTCCAGATGGCGCAGCATGGCCTCGGCCATTTCCTGGAGCACTGGCTTGGTGAGCGGCCGGGCGCGGTCGATCTTCTTGCCCAGCTCAAACGCGGCAGCGCGGACGCGGTCGCGCAGTTCCCGTGTCTCGGGAACAGCCTTCAGGTGCGCGGTGTTCGGGCGCTTTTTGGTGCTGGTCGGAAGCTCGGCAACCAATGGCGCGGGCTGACTCTCGGTGGCAGCGGTCACGTCGGTGCATACCTCATGGAGAGCAGTACGGGCGGGTCAAGGCACGGCAGCATGGCGACGTCGGGCACGTCCGAGGGCTGCCACGGTGAACACAATCGGGTAGAGTTTCTCAAAATACCAGAGCTTGGCAAAGTAAAAACCAATCGGCGTCGGTTTTTTGAGTCCTCCCGCCTCCACCTGTTCTACTAACCAGGCTAAACCCCGGTCGACCGCCTGCGTGGCGCTGGGCCCGGCATCGAGCAGCACTTCGGCCGCCAGGGACGTTTCCTCGATGCTCGAAGCGACGTTCGCCGCACCGCCCCAGCCGCCGTCGGCATTCTGAACGCCGAGCAGCCAGGCGATGCCGCGTTGCGCGGTTTCGCCGTCCATCAGACCCAGATCGCGATACGCCGCCAGGACGCGTGCGGTGCCGTAGGTCGGGTTCTCGTCGTCGGGCGCATGCTGGTTGCCGAACCAGAGCGGCACCCAGGAGCCGTCCGCACGCTGTTGCCGGGCCAGGTAGCCGAGTCCACTGGCAATCTCGGCGTCCATGTCCGGCAGCGGAAAGCCGGGAAGCGAACTGGTTTGCCGGGCGAAGGCCATCGCCTCGGCACACGGCTGGTCCGCATCGGACTGCGGCTTCCATGCGGTGAAGGCGCGCAGGACATGGGCCGTCAGGTCGGTCCCGCTGCGATCGAAGGGCAGCGTGCCCCAGCCGCGACAGAAGGTCGGCCAACCGCCGTCACGATTTTGCAAGCGACTGAGCCAGTGCATGCCCGCTCGGATCGGCGGTCGCGATTCGTAGGAGACGTCCGGAAACCGGGGCAACTTCGACGCGAGATCCGCGCCGCCGGGTTGATCGGCGATGGTGCAGCGGACGATGGCACGCGGCGATGGGTTCGGCGCCTCGTCTTCAATCGTCGGCGTCAGCTGCGCCAGGGCCAGGAGGGCACCCGGCGTGTCGTCGGCATCGGGTACGCCACCGGGCAACGGCGTCCAGGCCCAGCCGCCTGGTTCGGCCCCAGTGTAGGGATGCCGTGTCTGATACTGCTGCCGGACCAGGAACGAACGCAATCCCTCCTTGCGTTCCAGGCCAGGCAGCTCTCCTGCCGCGGCCAGCGCATTGATCGCCAGCGTCGTGACCCAGGTGGACAGGTTGCTGTCAATCGCCCAGCTGCCGTCGGGCCGCACCTGATCGACCAGGAACTCGATGCCCAGGCGCGCCACCGGATGCCGAGCCTCGCCGATGCTGGCCAGGCCGAGCGTGACGAAGCTGGTCAACGGCACCGCTTCCAGAAACCCACCGCTGGACGGCTGAATGCCCTCGAGGACGCGCAGGCTCTTGCCGCGTGCCAGATGTCGAATGAGCTTGACGACCGGATTGCGCGACGGCCGATGGTGATGCACCGCCTGCCCCACCGCAATCAACGCCGGCAACGCGTAGCTGACGACCGGCATCTTGAGCATGTGAAACCACGCCTGCGGAAAGCACGCCAGCTCGAACGGCAGCGACCCGACTTCCTTCCATTTCACCAATCCCGCCAGGGCGCAGGTGACAAGGATCGGCACCGCAAACGTGCGGTCCTTGCCGTACCGCGCCCGCACCGCCTCCGCCTGCTCCTCGGCCGTCTTGCCGAAGCGCTCCATGTAGGTCGCCGCATTGCGCAGCGCATCGGCGTGCAATTCCGCGGCGCCGCAAATGTGGAACGCGGCCCGGCACAGCATGGTGGTCGAGATGTTGCTGATGCTGACGACCGTGTCGCCCCAACCGCCATCGGCGTTCTGATGCGCTGCGAGCCACGCGAGGCCATTCGCGATGAGCCCATCATGCGGCCGCGGCGGCTCGCGGTCCTGCTGCACGAGCGACAGGGCACTGACAGCGGTGGCGGTCGACAGAGCGGAAGTGGAGAGTTCGCCGATCCAGTGGCCTTCGGGGGTGCGCTCGGCAAGGAGGGCCGACAGGGCGGATTGGTAGGCCGCTCGAAGACGATCAGGATCGAGAACACTCATGATGGGGGAGTCATCGCTTTGTCTTTACCAGATTGTAGTGATGGCGGCGGAATGGGTGTCGGCGAGCAACGCAGCCATCAGATGTCCTCACGTGGGAAGTTTCCCCACATCTCAAGGCGGGCGTCGGCAATGTCGTCGGACGTGATGCGAGCTCCAAGATCAGCACACATGCCGCGCACGCTCTGCAAAGGAGCCTTGACCGAGCTCTTTTGTTTGAGGAACTGGACAAAGTCCAACACTTCTTGCTGCTTGTCGGGCGGCAAGCCGCGTAGGGCCTCCAGGATCGCGTTTGTCAGTCCCATCAAACCTCCTCCGATTGTTCGGCCTCTCCATTCTGTTTCAGATGTCCTCCAAAGCCGTGCCGCGCCCCGCGCGCAAGTCTTGCCTGGCCTTTGCAACGCGGTCCAGGAACGCCGGGCTATTCTCGAAGAAATACTCCTGGCATTCGTCCTCGGACGCAAAGCCGATCAGCACACCGACGGGTTTTCCTCGCCGAGTGATGACGATTTCCTCCTTCTCCGCCTCTTGCAAGTAACGTGAGAGATCTTCCTTGGCCGCGGACAACTTGATCTTTTTCATTCCGGTGTTCCTTTTTCATCCAGCCACTGCTGCATGTCGGCTTTGGCAATAATTGCGAGGACTTCGACCCTGTTTTCGTGCACGTCATAGAACACACGAAGCTCGTCGCCGACACGCAAGCGATACTGAGGCTTGCTCAAGCCACGCAGCCGCTTGATTCTTGCCTTGCTCACCTGCGTCGGCTGGTGGCGCAAGTATTGCTCCATGGCGTCGCGGACTTGGCTACGTTGAAATGCACGCAGGTGAGCAAGATCATTGACGGCATCCGGTGCCAGAATGACCTCATAGCGCGATTGCTCACGTCCGTCATTGGCTTTTGCACTCTTCTTCCGTTTCCTGGCCATGACAGGCTCAAGCATACCTGATATGCGCCAATCGCACCTCCGACGCGCTCATTTTTCAAATATCCAACGCATCCAGCGCATCGGTCAGCTGGTCCAGTTCATCCTTCGGCCCCTGGTCCTTGCCCGTCTGCCGCTTCGGCATGCCGACGGTCATGCCTACGGCGTCGCGGCCGTCGTTGACCAGCTCGCGGTCGCGTTCGAGCGCGGCTTGCTGCAGCGCGTCTTGGGCATCGCCGCCGAACAGCTTGGTCAGGTCGATCTTCAAGCCGGTGATGGCGCCCACGGGGGCTCCGGCGATCGCGGGCGTCTTGTAGTCGGGGAAGATGATCGCCTGCTCGGGACAGACGCGGCTGCAGGCGGGGCAGCCGCGTTTGCAGTTGTCCTGGTTTTCCACGAGGATGCGGTCGAGCTTGTCCACGCCGTAGACGCCGAACAGGCAGAAATCGATGCATTCCATGCAGTTCGTGCAGCGGCTGTAGTCGATCACTGGATACCAGCGCCGGCCCGGCTGCTTCAGCAATTCCTCGGGCTGAAAGGTCGGATGCTCCTTGCCATTCACGGGCTGTTCGCTGTCGCGAAGGTAGCTCCCCAGCTGCACCATCGTCGGGTTGCCTTGCACCCACTGCTTCAACTTCGCTTCGCGCCGATCCTTGCACTCGCGGGCGATGCGGCGTACCTCGTCGATGTACGGCTCGTGCTTGTTGAAGTCGCGCAGGTCCAGGCAGTAGATGTGGCGGTCCGGCACCTCCACGCTGCCGATGCCCTTGGGCGGCTCCGGCTCGCTGGCCTCCTCGTCGTCCTCGTCGGTGTCGGCGGGTTTCAGCTGGCTTTCGCCGAAATGGCCCTTGATGCCGTCGCGGTCCAGCAGCCAGAAGCACGCACGTGGGTAAAGCCAGGTCAGCACGACCATGTCGCCCTGCACGCCTTCGAGGAACAGCCGGCCGGTGTGGTTGGCGTCCAGGTCGTACAGGTACGGCACGACCGAGACGTCCAGGCCCGGCTCCATGATGAGTGCGGCACAGATCGATTCCTCCAGTGCTCGCTTGGCGGGGTTCTTGCCCTGGGCCTGCGACAGGACGACAGTCAGGCGGGTACGGCTCATGGTGCTCTCAGGAGTCAGGAGTCAGGAATCAGGGATCAGGAACCAGGAGTCAGGAATCAGGGATCAGGAACCAGGAGTCAGCTTCGGCCATATATTTAGCAGCATTCATTCTGATTCCTGGTTCCTGATTCCTGATCCCTGACTCCTAATCCTCCGTGTTGATCTTGCCCTTGATCAGGCGCTGCGTCTTTTCCCAGTTGTCGGCCAGGAACTGATGATATTCTTGCACATCCTTGCAGATTCCGGCGTCTCCCGCCATTTCGAACAGCCAGCCGGCACCGTATTTATCGACATTGATGCCCGACGGATCCTTCAACAGCTCCTGGTTGAAGGCGACAATGGTGCCGCCGACCGGTGCGAACAGGTCAGCCACCGCCTTCGACGTTTCGATGTGGCCAATCTGCTGCAGCTGCGTGACGGTATCGCCAGGATTGACCACCCAGTCGAGAAAGTACACGTCCTGCATCAGACGCACGGCGTACGCGGTGAAGCCGAAGCGCAGATGGCCATCGGCGGCCCGACACCACATGTGATTGGTGGTGGCGTAGCGCAAATCGCCGGGAAGCTCGGCGGCGAAATTGCCCATCATGAAGGTCAGGTCTTGCATGCGTGTGCCGTCAAGACGCTCCCTGTGGTTTGCCGGCGGGTTGGCTACCTGCAATTTCGAGGGAGACGATGAGCAACGGCTCCAGGATCGACAGCGACTCATCCTGAGGATTGATCACTACGACCTGGCGTGCGGAGGTGGCCACGAAATCAGGGTGAGGGACGTGCAGTTGTCTCCCATCGGCCAGACGCATTACGAATGGTCGAAAGGGCTGTCGACGGAGCGCGTCCTTCAGGGCGTTCAGATCCATGTTCGCATCCTCTAGGTGTAGCGTGTTCCTCGATGCTGCGGTTCAAAGAACGTCGGCAGCAAGCGGTCCACTTGCAAGAGCCCCTCGCGTGTCATTTCCACGCTGCCGTTGGTCCGCGTCAGCTGGCCCTGGTCGGCGAGGTGGGCGAATCCATCGGCGAAGCGATCCAGGATATCGACGCCGAACTTGCGCTGGAAGTAGGCGCTCTCCAATCGGCCCGTCTTGAGCTGGAGGATCATTTCGCGAATCAGCAAGTGTTCGGGCGGCACCGGCAGCGCGCGGCCCAGGGGGATCTCGCCCTTGTCGAGCATGGCGATGTACTGCTCCCACGTGTCGACGTTCTGCACGTGAACGCCGTTGACGTGCCCGAACGACGCCACGCCGGTGCCGAACATGTCGGCGCCGTGCCAGAGGGCGTCGCGATAGACGAACTGGCCGCCGCCCTTGATCAACGTGTAGGCGCTCGACACCCGGTAGCCGGCTTTGCCCATCTCGTCGAACGCGTAGGAGACCCACGCCCGCTTCGTCGGCCAGTCGGCAACGGAGAACGATGGCGGCTCGTCCTGCCCCACCACGCGCAGCTCCTTCGAGTAGACCGTGTTGAACGGCAGCTCCAGCTGGTAGATCGTCACGCTGTCGGGACTTAGCTCGATCGTCTTGCGCACGCACTCCTTCCAGTTGTCCCAGGTCTCGCCCACCATGCCGGCAATCAGGTCGATGTTGATCTGATCGAACTTCAAGTCACGCGCCCAGCCGTAAGCCCGGTAAATCTCGGCCGAAAGGTGAGCGCGGCCGTTCGCCTCCAGGATCTTGTCGTCGAAGTTCTCGATGCCCAGGCTCAAACGCGTGACGCCGAGGTCGCGCAGCGCGACGAGCTTGTGCTGCTGGAGCGTGCCGGGCTCGCACTCGAACGTCACTTCTTTCGCCTGCTTCCAGGTGATGAAGCGATTGAGGCGTTCGACGAGGCCGGTCAGCTGCGTCGCGCTCAAGTATGACGGCGTGCCGCCGCCGAAATAGACGTAGTGCAACGGCCGGCCGCCGACGATCGGCATCTGGCTGTACAGCTCGATCTCGCGCACCAGAGCGTCGAGGTAGTGTTCCACGTCGCGGGCGTTCTTGTCGGTGTAGACGCGGAAGTAGCAGAACTTGCAGCGCTTGCGGCAGAAGGGGATGTGGAGGTACAGCCCCAGCGGCGAGTCGGGCTGCGGCGGGCGGTTCAGCGCCTCCTTCGCCGTACTCAGGTGGTCGGGTTTCCAGAAGGAGAACGGCGGGTAGTTGGCGACGAAGTAGTTACCCAGGCCGGTGGTTTCTTGAGCCGTATCGGTCATGGCATTGCCCTGATAGAAGCGATCCCATGGCGAGCGTCGGGGCGTAAGCCCGACGTGTTCGCGCCGCTATTCACGTCGTATCG
>JAIEMG010000141.1 GCA_019752375.1 Gemmataceae bacterium
AACGCCCCGGTTGAGCGACCAAAACCGGGGCGTTCACACGCCCCGCTCGCCTGGCACCTGCCTATGTTAATGGCATTCGGGCCAGGGCCGGCACTGCATTCTTGCGGCTTCCAGCGGGGGAACTTTCGGCCGTCCGCTGTGCTTGGCTCTGTGCCCGTGACTGATCGGGTCGCTCCTTGTTAAAGCAAGTGGCGTGCCGTCGGTTCGCGTCGAACCCATCGATTCACCCAAGCTGGCTTCACGCTTTAGTTTCGGGTATTGCAGCCCGGTGGACGACCGCCACGCAACATCCATCGCTTGAAAGAACTACCACGGTCCGTTGTAATTCAGTCCGACCGAACGGAACCGATTGAAGTTGATTCGGTAGAATACGCGGGCAGGAGAAACGAACTTCATGAGGCGGCCGTGACCTTGATCTCGCTCTACCAAGACCCCTGGTTTACGTTTCGATTTGCCGAGTCGCGGCGGATTCCCCGGTTTCAACTGGAAGGCGTCGCGGTCGGTCAGCGCGTCGTCGTCCAGGCGGTCGATCCGGAGACGAAGCAGCCGATTCGTGATTTGGCGCACGGCATGGTGGGAAACGAAGGCTGGGTCGATCTGGCCGAACCGATTGTCGTCCATGCCGGCGACGTGTTCGTGGTCAAGCCCGAGGTGGAACAGCCATGAAAGTACTCTTCCATGTCCTGGTCGTGACTCTGCTGCTGGTCGGCGCGGGTGCCGGCGACGATGCTCCGAGGTTCAAAGTGACCACACGCAAAGCAGACGACAAGGTGGAAGTCCAGGTCGATGGCGGTCAGTGCGTCATCGCGGTGAAGAGCGCTTCGGGCATCGGCAGTGCGGCGATCGAACGCACCGAGGCAAAATGGCCGGCAACCGTGCTGCTGAAGCTGCACCTGAAAGGATTGGAGAGCTTCGCGGTCAGCAACGGCAAAACGACGATCAACGCCGCCGTATCCCGCTCGGACGGCAAGCTGCGGGTGCGGCTGTGGAAGGACGACAAGGAAGAAGAGCCACTGGACCCGAAGAGTCCGCACTGGATGGAGATTCGAGCCGTGGGCGCGGATGGCAAGCCAACCCAGGACATCCCTCTCAAAGACGGCTACTTCGAGATGACGCTGCCCAGGGAGTTCTTGGAAGGTGCTCCCAAGTCGATCGCATTGCAATGGATCGATTTCTATCGAGGTTGATCGGGCAGCAAGCCATTCGCACAGTGGCCTTCGAGTGTTCGGCGATCGATCGTTGGTGTGCCGCCCACCAAGCTCGCAACCTGTGCCGCGAGTCGATTGGCGAAGACTGCGGCATCGTCCAGGGTGCGGCCTTCCAATGTGTAGACTACCAGGCCAGCGGTGAATGCATCGCCGGCGCCAACCGTATCCGCCACCACGACGGGCAACCCAGGCACCGCAATTTCCTCATCCGCGGTTTGAATCAGGCAGCCGTGGGCGCCTCGCGTCAGGCAGACCAGCTCCAGCCCATAGCGCTTACGAAGTTGCGCCAGTGCTCCCGCGTCGCCTTGGCGCTTCAGGCCGAGCATTTCGTGCAGTCGCTTCAGTTCGACATCGTTGAGCTTGAGCCAGCGGCTGGCGCGCATCGACTCTTCGATGATCTCGCGATTGTAGAACGACTGGCGGAGGTTGATGTCATAGACGATCAGCGAGGCTTGCGCCGCGCGCAACGCGTGTTGAACCGTTTGCCGGGCCAGAGCGCTGCGCTGGATCAGCGTGCCGAAACAGACGGCGCTTGCCTGGCTGAACAGGATATGAAGCCGGTCGTCCCATCCCAGGTAGTCATACGCGACCTTGGGCGTTATCGTGTAGCTCGGTTGCCCCTGGGCATCCACCTCCACGCGGACCGTGCCGGTGGGATGCTGGTCGTCCGATTGAAGGTACATGGAATTGAGGCCGAGTGGGCCGACTGCATCCCGGATCTCTCGGCCCAGTTGGTCGTCGCCGATGCGGCTGACCATGTAGCTTTCGTGGCCGAGCTGATGGCAGTGAAAGGTGAAATTAAAGGGCGCGCCACCCAGCTGCTTGCCGCCGGGAAAGAGGTCCCAGAGGATCTCACCGAGACCGACGATGGCTCCCGAACCGTCCGCCATTTGGAATCACCCGGACTTCTTGCGACCCAGCAGGCCGTTGCGTGCCAGCCACTCCAGGTGAGAATTGTACCAGTTCAGGACCACGGCTTCCTGCTCCGGCGCAAACAGGTGGAAGATGCGCGGGTGAATCTCGGCCAGCGTCGCTTCCCAGCCCCACCAGTCTTCCCAGTGGCGATGCCGGAGCGGGCGCGGGCCGTTGACCACGGTACCCAATGCGGTCAATCGCTCCGTCGTCAGCTGAACGGCCAGGGCCATGCTGATGTTCACCGGCGTGAGAAAGACGACCGGCCAGAGCTCGCCCTCGCGCGGGCGGAGGAAGCCGTTGCGGACCAGCGAGCCCAGCGTCAGCGGGATGCGCCGCGCTGGCTGGACCTCGTATTTCTGCTCCAGCGCGTGTTCGATCTGCGGCAGCAGTTCATCGTGAAAATAATTGCGCAGCCGGAGGTAGCGTGCCACGACGGCGGCGTCGGAGATCTGCAATCCGTCGGACGGTGGCATCACGCTCGACTCTGTTCGCAAAGGAGCCGTCAAAGAATAGGTTCGTGGGGTTGGTGGGACGCATTTCCAATCCGTCCAGCAATTGCGGACGGATTGGCAATCCGTCCCACCAACTTAGTCATGACCGAAAATCAGGAAGGGCGCGGCGCCCACGGGGCCGGCTGCTTGGCAAAGAACGCCTGGAGACCGTGCCGGCACTCGTCCGTCAAGCGCGGCGCCGCGCTGGCCTGGGTCGTCTCTTCCAGCGAGACGGCCTGACCGGAAAATCGATGCAACAGCGCCTTTGTCTGGGCCAGGGCCATCGGACCGCCCTCGGCAATCGCATGCGCCCATTGCCGTGCCGTTTCCAGGAGCTGGCTCGCCGGCACCACGGCGTTGATGAGTCCCGTCCGCACCGCATCCTCAGCGCTGTACAGCTCCCCGGTCAGCAGAAGGTAGCGGGCGGCACGTTCGCCGACATGGCGCAAAAGATGGGGCATCACGAGGGCAGCCACCAAGCCGCGACGCACCTCCGGATAGCCGAATTTCGCGGCGGGGACCGCAAGCGCCAGGTCGCACACGGTGACCAGACCGGCGCCGCCCGCCACGGCGGCGCCATTGACTGCGGCGATCGTCGGCTTGGGCAACGTGTAGATCAGGTCGTAGAGATGCGCGAGCTGATGCACGTCGTCCCAGATAGCGCCACCCTCGATCTTCGTCTCGATCGTCTCCTGCAACTCGGCCAGGTCCATGCCCGCGCAGAACGATGGGCCGTTGCCTGTCAGGATGACGGCACGCGCGGCTGAGTCCTCGCGTGCCCGCACGAATGCTTCGGAGAGAGCCGCGATCAGACCACGGCTGATGGCGTTGCGCCGGTCGGACCGGTTCAGGGCAATGATGGCCGTCGAACCCTGGATCGTGTATTGCACCAGAGGTTCGCTCATGCGTCTTCTCCTCGTCGGACTCGGAGACCTGGGTCGACGGAAATCGGCATCCGAAGCAAGGCGAGCGCCAGCGTCTTGCCCTGTGTGTCGGTGCGCAGCGAGCGACTGGCGCCACCCGCCAGCACGTCATGGAGCACGAAGTTCAGCGCCAGGAGGTTCGGCGCCTCGTAGCGGACGACGCGCGACGGCTTGAGGGTGGCAAAATAACCTTGCACGCGGTCCGCCGTCAGATGCTCACGCAGCCAGACGAAGCCTGCTTTCGTGTAGGCGATGACGGCGATGTTGGCATGATTGCCCTTGTCGCCGCTTCGGCCATGGGCGAGGTCGCCAAGCAGCAGTTGGGTACTATCCATGACTTTCGCGACCAGATGCGGGACGGAGATCAGCGATCGAAAAGAGAGGAGCGGACCGGGTCATGACGGAGACTCGTTCCCGGCGCGATCCGTGCTGATCGCGTCGCTGGAGGGTGCGAGCTCGATGTTTTCCGGGAGCACCGGTTTGCTGTCCCGCGAAGCGCGCGGCCGACCTGGTTCATTCTCGGCGGCAATGGCCGTGGCGCCCGCGGGGCCGCCAGGGGCGATGAACCAGGGAGCCGGCTGTCCTGGAACCGGGTCGGGAAGCGGCACTGGCTCGTCGCACTCCTCGAGCATGTCGTCTTCCTCGGGCTCCGCAGCCGTGCCGTTCCTCGCCGGCGCAAACTCGGGCGCGGGGATGGCGCGGACGCCCGAGCCGGGGCCGTCGAGGACGTCCCACGAGATCCGGTAGCGGTGGCTGCCAATGGTCAGCTCATCGCCCGCGTTCAGCTTGCCTTCCAGCGTACGCACGCCATTGATGCGAATCCCGTTGGTGCTGCCCAGGTCGCGCACCACCAGGTAGTCGTTCACCTGGGCGATACAACAGTGGCGCCGAGACACCTTGCGCGAATCGATCTGGATGTCGCATTCGGGGTTGCGCCCGAACAGCATGATGGGCTTGTCGAGCAGGATGCTCGGGCCTTCGGTCAAGGCGACCAGCTGTGCAGGCATCGGACGGCCCTTCGGGACCAGGGTCGGAGATGATCTGACCTCCCATCCTACTATATCACGCAATCGGGCGACACGACACATCGACCGGAAAAGTTCGAGGCCCGACGGTGACGGATGTGCTCACCTTGCCGATGCTTGCGGCGCCCCTTCGGCCCGCGCCGGCCCTGGGCGACCTGACCTTTTCCCAAAATCGTCCACCAGCGATAATCGTCCACGGTGGATAGCAACCTGAAGCTGTCCCACAGGCATGGAGAAGTGCGATGGATTGCCCGGCGGTTTCGGTCGTTGTGCCCACCTTTCGCGAAGCGGCCAATTTACCTCTGCTGGTCCCCCGGATTGCCCGGGCGCTCGAATCCGCTGGTTTGGACGGCGAAATCATCATCGTCGATGACAACAGTCCGGACGGCACCGTCGCGGTCTGCGCCGCACTGGCCGAGAGCCATCCGGTCCGACTGCTGGTCCGCACCGACGAACGCGGATTGTCCAGTGCGGTGGTTCACGGGATCCGGCATGCGAAGGGCGATACCATCGTCGTCATGGATGCGGACCTTTCGCACCCGCCGGAAAAGGTTTCCGAACTGTTAATGGCACTGAACGAGGATGGTGTGGATTTTGTCATCGGCAGCCGATACGCGGCCGGCGGCGCCGTGGCCGACGACTGGGGCCTGTTTCGCTGGCTGAACTCGAAGGTTGCAACGCTACTGTGCCGCCCGCTGACTTCGGCCGCCGACCCGATGGCCGGGTTCTTCGCGTTTCGCCGTTCCCTCCTGCAAAAGTCCGCTCAGCTCGATCCGATTGGTTACAAGATCGGCCTGGAGCTGATCGTCAAAGGCGGCTGCCGTCACGTCGCCGAGGTGCCGATCACGTTTCAGGACCGCATGCACGGTACAAGCAAGCTGACGTTGCGCGAGCAGATCAACTACATCAGACACTTGCGCCGGCTGTACGCGTTCAAACTGGGGGCCGCTGCGGGACCGCTTCAGTTTGCCCTGGTCGGCCTCACCGGAATGGCCGTGGACCTGGCAACGCTGGCGCTGGTCCTCCTCGTGATGCCGTTCCCGGCCGCACGTGCGACGGCGATCTGGGCCGCGTTGTCGTGGAACTTCTATCTCAACCGGCGCATGACGTTCGCGCATGCCCGCACGGGGAACATGGGATGGCAGTATGCGCTCTATGCGCTTTCCTGCTCCATCGGCGCGGCCGTGAGCTGGACGATGTCGATGTTTTTGGCCTATGAGTTGCCGTTCTTTGCCGATCATCCACTGCTGGCCGCGGCAGCAGGCGTCTTTGCGGGCGCGGCGGTGAACTACGTTGGCTGCTCGGTGGCTGTGTTCCGCACGCCGCGCCGACGCCGCACCGACCATCCATCAGCCACTCATGTCGCGGCGTTCCGATATCGGGACCTGCCGGACGGCATGTCGGACCGCGTCGTGGCCGAGTCGCTTCTGGCCGCGCGCGGCACCGACTGTCCGCGGGAGTCGCGGTCATGACGGTGCCGGCCGTTTCGGCTTCCCAGTGGTTCCACTGGGGCGTGGCGCTGCCCGTTCAGGCGCTCGTGCTGCTGACCGTGCTTGCTTTCCTGCGGGGCGCTCGCTTGCCCGCCTGGTGGGCGTGGCTGGTCACTGCTCTCGGTGTGCTGGTATTCGTGTGCGATCAGCTGCTGCCGTTCCACTACGAGCCGATCGATCTGGCCTACTTCTGGCGAAGCGGCGCGGAAGTGCTTCACGGCCAGGATCCGTATCGCAACTCGTTCTGTCTCAGTCCGCCAACCGCATTTCCGCTGTTCGCGCTGCTGGCGTGCTGCCCCTACGAAGCGCTGGCGGTTGTCTGGACGATCTGCACGCCACTCGGCCTGGCAGCGCTCGTCGTGGGAGCCCGGGCAGCGCTGGTCCGGTGTCCCGGCATGGACGCTCGCTCGCTGCCCTACCCAGTACTGGGCGTGGTGACCGCGACACTGCTTCTCTCCGGTGCGTGCCGATACGGAATCGAGACTGGACAGCTCGGCGTGCTGGTGGCGCTGGCACTGGTGCTCGCCGTGTTCGCCTGGCAGACGCAGCGACCATTGCTCGCGGGCATCGGTTTGGCCGTGGCGACGTTCAAGATTCCGACGATGCTGCCGTTCCTGCTGCGGTTCACCCGCCGCGAAGATCGTCCGGCGTGGTTTTCGCTCGCCGCTGCATGTGCCGCGCTCACATTCTCGACCGTCCCGCTGCTGGAACTGCCCCAGCGCACGGCGGAATGGCTGCACAACGTGGACCAGCTGGCTCAACGCGGCCGGCTCAATTTCGCCGGCCGGCCGATGAACGTGGACCTGGTCAGCATGGAGCGGGCAATCCGCTTCGCTGGGATCGAAGACGACGTTGCCGCGCGCAGGCTTCACCTGGCGACGGTGGGGATTCTGGGCGTATGGGTCGCCTGGCAGGTGCTCCGACGTGACGGACTGGCCGACGGCGCCGCCTGGTCATTGATCGCTTTCTACGCCGCGCTCTTCCTCTACCATCGCGTCTACGACATGCCCATCCTCGCGATTCCGCTCCTGTACGCCGTGGCAAGCGCGCGAGCGGAAGCCGGCCCGCGGCGCTGGCTGCACTCGGCCGTCGCCTGCGCTGTGCTCGGCGTCCTCTTCCTGCGCTGGGAGACGGTGCAATACTTCGCGCACTTGACGCCGACCACGCTGCTGGGCCGGATCGTCCAGGTGGTGGTCGTGCCGTACGCGGTCTGGCTGATCCTGCTCGGTATGGTGTGCCTGAGCTTCGCGGAGCGGCGACGGATCGCAGTCGTCGCAACTCAAAACACCGAGAATCGCTTGGCCGCGTAGCCGCGTAGGGTGCGTCAAGCGTACTCGCGCGGACGCACCGGACCTTGCAAAGACGTGATGGTAGCGCGCGGGATCGGTGCGTCCGCGCGAGTACGCTTGACGCACCCTACAAAACTACCCTTGCTGGACGGCACTCCGACGCGCCGGCATTCCGGTGCGTCCGCGCGAGTACGCTTGACGCACCCTACAGAGCTGAGCCGCGTTTGGCCGCGTAGAGTGCGGCTCGCTCGCGCTCGAGGACCTATCGCCACATCAAGTGCCTGAGCGCACGATCAGCCGCTTCGCCGTGTTTACGTAGATCTTCTGGGCGGGACAAAGGTCCGACAAATCGGGCGGCAGCGCTTCCTTGCCGGCCTTCAAGATCACTCGTACCGCGAACCAGTACTCGCCATCCTGCTGGGCCGTGAAGGAGAACACGTCCTTCTTGGACGAGCATGTCATGTGCAAACTCCAGGACTTGCCACGGTCCTCGGAGACGAACACTTCGATACGCCTGATGCGATCGGCCCGTTGGGCGTCGACGGCAACGGGCAATCCAAACGACCGCGTTTGCATTTCAGTGACGTCGTCCGCCAGCGAGAGCGGCTCGCCTTGATCTTGAATGCATGGCGGCAGGGGACCGGGCGACTCCAGTGCAGGCGGTGCCAGCGGCGCGGACGGAACGTCGGTCGCCGGTGACCAATACGTTCGCTGCCACGGCGGCGATGGCGGCGATGCAACGGGTGGCGCTGGTGCCGTGTACGACGTCGGTTCAATCAATGGCTTCGCGGAGCGTGGATAGGCCTTGTTGACCTGCTCGACATTCTCGAACTCCTGGATCTGCATTACATCTTCAGGGGCAGCCCAGATGGTCAGGCCGGCAAACCGGGAGTCGTCCGTCAGGACGACGTACTGGCCCACAAGATACTCCCGGCCGCCCAGGCGCCTCATCTTCACGTTTTCCAAGGCCGAGGCATGGCCATCTTTGAAGAGCAGCACGAGGGTCTTGCCCGCGAAGCGTGAACCTGAGTCTCCGTTCTTCTGTTTTTCGTTCGTCGCGCTGCCGCCGGAGACGCCTGCCGTGAAGGCGACGGTCCAAAGCCAGACAAGCAGCTGCCGGAGAAATGGTTCGACGTACCCCATAGGATTGGGCCTCCTTGCGAGGACGGGGCCTGCGGTTCCAGACCGCTGCTATCGTGAATTGGCTCCGGCGTGTCAAACGCAACTGGCCGATACTCACCTTGTCAGGTTTCAATTTGTCCCGCGTGCAGCATAAATGGGCCCTCGCTTCTATGCGTCTCTGCTCCCCTGGCCGGAACTTTTCCTCTCGTCAGGGGTTAGATCGCCAGCGCTCTCCGGGTGGCTTCCACCCGGATGGATTACGTTGGCCTCGCCTCCGATTGCGTGCTATAAGACTGGGTAATCCAAGCGGTTGTGGCGTTTTCGTGGTGGTGCGGCGCAAGTTGCTCTCGGACACACGTTTGAGATTAGGGCCTGCCCCGTTTGAAGATGCCCAGCTGATTGCGACGAGGTCGTTGCGATCCGCGGGAAGTGACCCGTTCCTCTCTCCTCCGTTGAGGTTGCACCATGGCTGCAAGTCGCGTTGCTGCCTTCCTCGATAACCTTCGCGCCAGCCAGGTCCTCGAACCGGCACAATTCGAGGTCGTCAGCCGCCAGGCCCCTGCGGCCGGGGACGACCCGCTACCGCTGGCCTTACATTCCGCACGGTGGCTCGCGTTGGCTAGTTGGGCGGGCCAGGAGAATTTTTACGGGGTCGGTGGCGGGTC
>JAIEMG010000361.1 GCA_019752375.1 Gemmataceae bacterium
ATCCCCACTGCTGGCGCTGCAAGACGGAACTGCTGTTCCGCCTGGTGGACGAGTGGTTCATCAACATGGGCTGGCGCGACGAGATCATGGCCGTGGTGAAGCAGGTGACGTTCCTGCCCAGGGACATCAACGGCCAGGCCCGCGAGCTGGATTGGCTCAAGAACATGGGCGACTGGATGATCTCCAAGAAGCGTTTCTGGGGCCTGGCGCTGCCGATCTGGGTGTGCGACACGTGCAACCAGTTCGACGTGATCGGCAGCCAGAAGGAGCTGCGCGAGCGGGCCATCGCCGGCTGGGAGCGCTTCGACGGCCACAGTCCGCACCGGCCGTGGGTGGACGAAGTCAAGATCCAGTGCACCGCATGCGGCGGCAAGGCAAGTCGTGTCTCCGACGTCGGCAATCCCTGGCTGGACGCAGGCATCGTGCCCTATTCGACGATGGGCTACAACCGCGACCGCGCCTCCTGGGAGCAATGGTTCCCGGCGGACTTCATCACCGAGTGCTTCCCGGGCCAGTTCCGCAACTGGTTCTACGCGATCCTGGCCATGAGCACGATGATGACCAACCGGCCGCCGTTCAAGGTGTTGCTGGGGCATGCACTCGTGCGCGACGAGCACGGCGACGAGATGCACAAGTCGAAGGGAAATGCGATTCCGTTCAATGAGGCCGCCGACCGCATGGGTGCCGACCTGATGCGCTGGATGTACTGCCGGCAGAATCCGTCGAGCAATTTGAACTTTGGCTACGCACTGGCGGACGAGTTGCGCAGCAAGTTTATCATCAAGCTGTGGAATTCCTACGCGTTCTTCTGCGATAACGCGCGGCAAGAAAAAGGCGGCTTCGACGTCAACTTGGCGCCGGTGCCGATGGAGAAACGTCCCGACATTGACCGCTGGATCCTGTCGGAATTGCAGCTTCTGGTGCGCACGGCGCGCGAGGCGTTCCCCGCATTCGACGTGAAGTCATTCTGCGACGCCGCGGAGACGTTCGTCGATGCGCACCTGAGCAACTGGTACGTGCGCCGGACCAAGGACCGGTTCTGGAAAGAGGAACAGGACACCGACAAGTTGGCGGCGTACCAGACGCTCTACACCGTGCTTCTCACCCTCGCTCGACTGTTCGCACCGATCATGCCCTTCTTGACGGACGCCATGTATCGCAACTTGGTGCCATCAGGAAAAAACGGCGAAGGGATCAGCGTTCACCTGTGTGACTATCCCGAGGTCAATGATCAAGCGATTGATGAGAAGCTCTCGGGAGACGTGCGCGCACTCCTGAACCTGGTTTCGCTTGGTCGTGCGGCACGAAATGCCGTCAAAATCAAGGTTCGGCAACCGCTGGCCGAGATGAAAGTGCAGCCCTGCAATGACGCGGATCGCTCGGCCGTCGAGCGTTTTGCCGACCTCATCGGCGAGGAGCTGAATGTCAAGAAGGTGACTCTGCACGATCCCGCACAGAGCTCACTGCTTCGTCCAGAAGTAAAGCCGAACATGCAGACGATCGGTCCGAAGTTTGGCCCGCGGCTCAAGGAAGTGCAGAACGCCATCATCGCGGCCGATGCCGCCTGGATCGCCGAGAAGGCGCAAGCCGGCATGCCGTGGCAACTCGACTGTCCCGGCGGCATGGTGACACTGGAGCCTGTGGACGTGATCGTCCAGCTCAAGGCGCCCGAAGGCTGGGCCGGTGCCGCGGATCGCGGTACGCAAGTGCTCGTCGACACGCGAGTCACACCTGAACTGGTGCGCGAGGGCGTGGCCCGCGAAATCGTGCGCCACGTCAACAACACACGCAAGGAAGCGAAGTTGGACATCGGCGACAACATCGTCCTGCACCTGGCCACCGATGCGGCCGAGGTGCGCGATACCGTCATTGCTCACCGAGACTATATTGGTGAGGAAACCAAGACCACACGATGGGCAACGTCTACTCTTGACGGCGGCGCTTTCAAGGCGGAAGTGAAGGTGGACGGCAAGCCGCTGACCATTGAACTTCGCAAGGAGAAATAGCGTGGCAGGAACCGAAAGCCGCACCATGCGTCGGCCATCGCCTTGAGGTAGAATCGCCCGATCGGACCGGCACCATAGCGAGGCAAACCCCATGCTTGGCATCGGATGGATGAGCTTGCTTGAACAGATCCCCGTCGAACAGCACGACGCGCTGGGCGTCATGACGACGGGCGGCACGATGATCAACGTCCAGTCGCTCATGCGCATGGAGGAGCAGTACATCGTCGTCCGCGGCCGCCTGGTCGGCACCACTGATGCCGGCCGTACGTTCTTTGTCCCCTACGATCAGATCGACTGCCTGTTCTTCCAACGCTTCCTGAGGGAGGAAGAAGTCCAGGCCTGGTTTGGCGGGCTCCCGGTCGACAGAGCGGCACGCACGCTGCCGACGCAGTCCGCGGAGCCAACGCCTGCCGCGGCGAGCGATCCGGCAACGCCCACCGCTCCCGGCGCGACTCCAGCACCGAGCTTACCGCTTCCGGCCGCGGCACAGGGCATCACCACACGCTCTGGCGCCGTCCCGCTGCCGGGCAAGGCGGCCATTCTGGAACGCCTGCGCCGACGAACGCCGGGATCGCAGCCCGGCACCACTCCCAAGCCAAACGACAAGTAACGAGCGACCTTGAATCATGGCCACTGCCGAACCGATCACTCCGCCCATGCCCAAGCCGGCTCCCATCACCAGCGCCCAGCCCGGCGGCGGTCTGTGCATGGGAATCGAACTGGCGTGGGGCCGTCTGCGTCGCGCCTGTTTGCGACGATTCTCCCCGGCCTACGTCCGACAGATGCAGGAGAAGCGCCAGGGCGATTGCCCCGGCTGTCCGCACGACATCATCGATCCGCGCGACTTGAAGTTCTACCGCAACGTCTGCGGTTTCTCGTTCCGCGACGAGGACGATGCGTTTCGCTGGCGCGGACGCCTGGGTCTGGCCCGCATGGGCTTGGCGGAAGTCCTTTGCTTTGGCTCGCTCTACACCCTGCTGGCGCTGCCGCTGCTTGCCTTGCTGGCCGCCGGGCACATCTGGGCTCTGGTGTTCCTGGTGCCCATCACGTTGGGCTGGGCGGAGGTGCTCTACTTCTTCCGCGATCCCGAACGCATCCTTCCCACCGATCCTGACGCGTTGTTGAGCCCGGCGGACGGAACCATTACGGACATTGGCGAAGTAACCGAAGCCGACTATCCCGGTGGCCGCGCGCTGCGCATCGGCATGTTTCTGTCGGTGTTCAACGTCCACGTGAACCGCACGCCACGCAGCGGCAAGATCACCAATCTCCGTTACTTTCCCGGTGAGTTCCTCGACGCCCGTCATCCGGAAGTCGGCGTCCGCAACGAGCAGATGTGGATCGACATGGAAGAAGCCGGCACGGGACGGCCGTTGCGAGTCAAGCAAATCGCAGGCAAGATTGCCCGGCGCATCGTTTGCTGGCTGAAGGTCGGCGAGGAAGTGCGTGCCGGCGAGCGGCTGGGGATGATCAAGTTCGGATCGCGCACCGAGGTGTTCCTGCCCGTCGATGCGGCGGTGGACGTGTTGGTCAAGGTCGGCGACAAGGTGCGCGGGGGAAGCACGATCCTGTTGCGGTACAAGAAGCTCACCTAGCGCGCGGTCAACACGCGTAATTCGAGCCGAGTAGGGTGCGTCAAGCGTACTCGCGCGGACGCACCGGATCTTGCAAAATCGTCACGCCCATGCAAGGGTCCGGTGCGTCCGCGCGAGTACGCTTGACGCACCCTACAACTCACGCCTAAACGGTTTGAATCGCCCTTCCGGTCTGCCAGGCGCCATTCTCGCGCACCACTTCGTGATACAGCGTGTCGCGCTCGACCGGGATCCGCCCGGCCTCCTCGATCAGCCGACGAATCTCGGCGACCGTGATCTCTTGCGGCGAATCGGAGCCGGCGTCGTGGTAGATCTTCTCGTGGACGACCGTGCCGTCGAGGTCGTCGGCGCCGAAGCTCAAGGCGATCTGCGCCGTCTTGATGCCGAGCATGACCCAGTAGGCCTTGATGTGAGCGAAGTTGTCGAGCATCAAGCGGCAGATGGCCATGGTCTTCAGGTCCATCAGCCCGCTGGCCTTGGGGATGTGGGACAGCTTTGTGTTGTCGGGATGAAAGGCCAGCGGAATCAAGGTCTGGAAGCCCCCGGTCTGGTCCTGCAGCTCGCGCAACAGGCATAGGTGGTCGATGCGATGTCGAGCTTCCTCGATGTGGCCGTAGAGCATGGTCGCGTTGGAGCGTAGCCCAAGCTCGTGCGCCTCGCGGTGGATGCGCAGCCAGGAATCGGTATCGGCCTTGTGCTCGCAGATCTTGTCGCGTACTTCGGGGTGAAAGATCTCGGCACCGCCGCCCGGCAGGCTACCCAGCCCGGCTTCCTTGAATTCGACGAGCAGATCGCGCGTGGAACGTCCGGTGAGCCGGGAGAACCAGTCCCATTCCACGGCCGTGTAGGCCTTCAGGTGGAGCCGGGGATGGGCCTCGTGGATGATGCGGACGACGTTCAGATACCACTCGAACGGCAATTGATGGTGCAGACCGCCGACGATGTGCAGTTCGGTCGCGCCGCGCCGGTCGGCCTCGGCGGCACGCTCGAGAATCTGCTCGTCGCTCATCACATAGCCCTTGGGGCTCTTCAGGTCGGCCCGGAAGGCACAGAAGGTGCAGCGATAGACGCAGACATTGGTCGGATTCAGGTGCGTGTTGACGTTGTAATAGGCGAAGTTGCCGTTCTTCCGCTCGCGGACCGTGTTGGCCAGCTCGCCAAGCGTGAACAGGTCGGCGCTGTCGTAAAGGTAGACGCCATCGTCGAACGAAAGACGTTGCCCGGCCTCCACTTTTTCGCGGATGACGGCCAGGCGCGCATTCGGCTGCAACTGAATCATGACTCGACTCACAAGATCGGATGCCCCTCTATCTCTACCGAGGTTTGATAGGTAGCTTAACAGGATTTTCCAGATGGGACATGCGAAAACGAACGAGCTTGCGGAGCGAAAAAATCGACTCGTCTGGATTGCGCAGAAAGCAACCACGGATTACACCGATAGCACGGATAGCGGAATCAATGAGTCCATTCTCGCCCTGTCTCTCGACTGGAGCGGCGAATAGCGTCTCAAGTATCTGCTGCTGAAGGCTATCCGTGTTATCGGTGAAATCCGTGGTGCGCTTTTCGGGTTAGAGCCCTGCGCGCGGTGTGATGCGCAGTGCTTTCGCGACCCCTTTGCGCCGGATGGCTAGCTCGACGGTCCTGTCCGGCTTGACGAAGCCCGTCGCGGTATAGCAATCCATGACGCTGTCGGTCCAGCGGCCGTCGATGGTCAGAAGCCGGTCGCCCGCGAGGAGTCCAGCCTTTGCCGCGGGACTGCCCTCCAGGACCGTTTGAACGGTGACACCCTCTTCCTCGTCCTTGTCATCCTTTGCCACCGTCAAGCCCCAGAGGGCTGCGGGTGCGAGCACCTTCGGCGTCGGCTTCTTGCGCGCCATCAGCGTGGCCGTGAGCGATTGCAAGATGTCTTCCGGTTCGTAGGTGTTTGGCAAGAACGTCAACGTCTTGGCCTGGTAATCGAGCGTCATGCGGTAGCGTGCGAAGAACGGGAAGCCGACGATGCCTTCCAGCGGAACCGTTGCCTTGGCGAGTGCTGCCACGGCCGGATGATCCATCACCATGGCCGGCACTTTCTCTGCCTTCAGCTCGCCCAGCTCGAGTGTCTGAATGGGATGCTGGCCCATCGCTCCGAACAACGCGAACACGGGCTGGGCGGCGTCCTTGGGCAACACGCCGGCTTCCTTGGCCACTTTGGAGCTGATCACCGTAAACGGCGCGCCGGTGTCGAAGATCACCCGATAAGGGCCTTTGCCGTTGATCTTGACCATAATGGCCATGTGCTTGGTCTTGAGCAGCTCAAACGGCACGGTGACCGGCTTCGGCTCCTCGGCACGGACGGGCAGGACGAGCCCGAGAAAAAGGCAGGCAGCCAGCGTAAGTCGCATTTTCATGGCTAAAACCCCTTCCCGAGCTGGACCTTGAGCGAGCGCTTCGCGCCATCGCGCAGGACGGTGAGTTCGAGCGTATCGTCCGCCACGGCACCACCGATCGCGCGGCGCACTTCGGACACGGACTTGGTGCGCTGTCCGTCGACGTGCGTGATGCGGTCGCCTGTCTTCAGTCCACCCGTCTTGGCAGGGCTTCCGTCAAGGACCGCTTCCACAATGGGGTCGCCGTCCTTCTCCGCCAGCTCCGCGCCGAGGAAGCCGCGATAGCGAATCTCGCGTTCCATCTGGTTGCCGAGCAGCGTGGCCATGATCTTGACGATGCCGCTCATCGCGTCGACGCCGCCCTTGCCGCCGATGCCCTCGGGGAGCGGCGGATCGAAATCGAGCCGGGTCCACGGCATCTTGTCCTTGGTGAAATCGAAACCGATGCGATAGCGGGCCAGCACGTTGTAGCCGATGACGCCGTGCAGCTCGACGCCGGCCAGCCCCAGCTTGTTCATGCCTTCGAGTTGAAAGGGATCGTCGATCTTGCCCTTCGCCTTCTCGATTACCACGCCGCCCTCGATCTCGAAGCGATCGAAGGTGCCCCAGCCCTTGGCGTCCGGTTCCACGCCCAGCTTCTTCGCCACGGCCGTGGATACGTAGAGTGCCGGCGCGCCGGTGTCGAGGATGAAGTTGTAAGGGCCTTTGCCGTTGAGCTTGGCCCGAACGAGGACGTGCTTGGTATCGGTCAGACGGTAGGGGACCTGAACGGTTGGGCCGTCGCGTTTCTTCGGCTCGTCGGCGACGGCGCCGGAAACCAAGCAGACGAAGCCGATAAACCAACAGCCCGCGCGGCCAATGCCACAGCCGTTAGCCCGACGCGCAAGCGAGGGATGAATCATCCCTCGCTTGCGCGTCGGGCTAACGAGGCAGGCCGCGCTGCGGTCAGCGATGTCATTCAGCACGCGCATGATGAAATTCTCGTCAGCGGCGAATCTCCTACTTGGCCGGCTTGGGCGGCTCCGTGCGGAGCTGGCGAATCCGGCCGGGTTTGTCGGACGTTGCGCCGATGAAACCGAAGCACATCTCGTCGGTCGTCTGCTCGCCCAGGTGAACCAGCTTTGGCGGATTGAACGGGTTGCGCGGGTTCTTGGCACTGTTGTCGTAGACGGCCTCGATGTCGAAGCGCGTGCCGGACTTGACCGCCATCGGCTCCTTGAAGAAGTACGTCTCCTGCCAGTTGTAGTCCCAGTCCTTGATGGCCACGAGGGCCTTCGTCTCGCCTTCGGGCGGCGTCATCGTCACCTTGATCTGCTTGCCGAGCATGTGCATGTGCGGCAGGACGGAGTGAACGACGCAGTCCTGATCGACCCACATGCTGCCCTTGACCTTGTAGTCCTCCGCGCCGGCGGGGATGAAGAGGAACCGGCCTGCCACGACCAGGCTTTGGAAGCGCTTGCTCACCGGCTTGGGTGCGAAATAGAGGCCGATCTGGAGGCGGTCCTTCTCGAGACGGCCGTTGCGGTGGTAGTGGGTCTGGATCACCACGTCCGAGCCCTTGGGCAGGTGGAACCCGGTATCCTCGGGCAGATGACGGGCAACGTGGCCAGGCGCCCAGCCGCCCAACGCTCCACTCGGAGCGAAGCCGACGCCCATCTGCACGGTGTAGCCGGGACCGTGGTCCTTGTCGTCCTTGCCGGCCTTTTCCTTGGCGGCCGCTTCCATCTTGCGGGCGCGTCCCTGCGTGTCGATGAAGTTCAGCGTATGATGGACGACGCGAGGATTGCCTGGCCGGACGTCGACGGCGGTGACGAACTTGTCCTCATCCAGGTTGGTCGGCAGCACAAAGCAGCGGAACAGGTCGCGTCCCGAAGCACCCAGATGGAAGTCGTCGTTCACGGTCAGCACCAGGTCGGGCTGGCCGAGCTGCCAGCCTTCGGTCAGCTTGCGCGGCGGCGGAGCGTCCTTCGGATCGCCTTCGGGAGTGCCGCCGTCCACCCATGCGGCCAGGGTCGCAATCTCTTCGGCCGTCATCGTCCGTTCGTCCCGGAACCCGGCGCCTTCGCTGGGCTTCCACGGCGGCATCTTCTTCGACTGCGTGTAGTCCTTGATGTCGGCAGCCCAGTTGACGGCTTGCTTGTACGTCATCAGCGAGAACGGTCCCACGTCGCCGGGCCGATGGCACGATTGGCAGTTCTTCTGGAGAATGCCGACCACGTCCTTGTAATACGTCACCTTTCCGGTCGCCGGCTTGGCGGTGGTATTCTTCGGAATCGGGCAGCCGATCGCCAGCGTGGCGGGCTGGCTGACATCCTTGCCGTCCAGCAGTTCGTCCAGCGCCTGCTTGAGGTCGTTCCTGGTGATCGTGTTCTTCTTCTTGAGACGGGCCACGTAGAGATCATCGATGCGGCCGCGGTAACGAAGGACATGTTGGCCGTCCATCACAAATGCTTCCGGGGTGTAGTCCGCCTGGAAAGCAGTGACCGCACTCGGGTTGGCGTCCTTGTAAACGGGGAAAGGCAGCTTGAAGTCCTTGGCGTTCTTGGCCACGGCCTTGGCGTCGTCATCGCACGGGCAGACGCCGACGAACGCAACGCCCTTGTCGGCATAGGCCTTCGCCAGGTCGGCAAGCGGCTGGGAGTAGCTGGTCGAAACGGGGCAATCGAAGGAGAGGAAGACGACCACGATCGCCTTCTTGTCCTTCATGTCGTAGAGCGACAGCGTCTTGTTCGCGTCGTCGGTAAAAGTCACATTGCTGATCTTCTTGGCCAGGCGGGCGGTGGACGGCTCGGCATCCGCGGGCGCGTCCCGGTTCAGGACCAGGCTGACGACAAGCGTGAGGGCGAGAAGGGCGGCGATGCGGAAACAGTGAAATCGCATGGACCTTCCTCTTCCGAACAGGACCATCAGACACAATTGAACCGCTCAGTAGAACTTACTTCATTGAACCCCGCAAGGTTTCAATGGTGTCTGATCGCTCGAAACGCTCCTTCCTCTGGAAGGAGTGGGATGCGTGTCTGTAGCCGCAGGCTTCAGCCTGCGGAGTGAGTCTGCCATCCCCGCGACGCCACTCCGCAGGCTGAAGCCTTAACATTCTACACGATTTTCCGTGCTCGCCGGCGCTCGGCGGCGACGGCCTGGACCATGA
>JAIEMG010000196.1 GCA_019752375.1 Gemmataceae bacterium
TCAAGGATGCCGTCCACCCAGGGTAGCCGAGTACGGCAACCCTGGGCTATGTCACGCAACCCCTTCGGGGTAAAGAAGCTACTCGGCGAATTCAAGCGAAGTACAGGCCAATGGCGCAACTTCAAAACTGGCGCGTCGGGGTTGCTGTGACCATCCTTCTCACCTATGTAGCAACGTGCCTGGAATAAGACGGCAGAAGGCGATTACAATTCCCAGAGGGAACAGCGCACGACAGGAGCCAGCGCCATGACGCAGCGGAGCTTATGGGACCACCTCGACAATCCCAATCCACCCCAACCGATCGCTGAAAAACGCGACAAGGATGAGACGCGCAAGAGGGTGCTGAAGAAACTGCGGGCTGGCGGGCACTGGTTGATCCTGCTTCGCATCGCTCGGACGATCGCACAGCCCTTCACCCTCAATGACATCTCGGTGGCAGCCTGGCGTGCTTGCCCCGAGTTCTTTGGGATGAAGGGCTACGCGTATCCCGACAATCACAAAGTCCACTCCATCCTCTACGGCGACCGCGGGCTGATTGCCAAGGGCCTGCTGCAACGCGTGCAGCAGGGGCTCTTCCGGGTGCCGGACAGCGTCGATCCCGATCTACTCGCCGATCGAGCGAAAGATGCGTGAGTGTTCAGGAGCGCTCGGCGTTCTTGTACGACTCCGGCACTTGTTCCACATCATCCTTCTCGACGACCCGGCCAAACCGAATGCCGTCCGCTCTACGGCGACACGGTGTGCCGCCCTGCTCGAAGAGAGGCAGCAGTTCGTCGGTATGTTCCGCGCGGCCGATAATGGCCAGGCCGCGCCCCGTGGGACGCAGGTCCAGATAATCCTTACCGTTGCTCGACGGAAGACTCATCGGAAGCTCCCTTGCCGGCCGTTGGCGCCGGTGGAGTGTTGGATCAGTTCCGCTGGGAAGGTTCGAGACGGTGTTGACAACGTCGCAAGATGCTCAGCGCTTCACCGCCGCGTCCCAGCGCCTGGACCACAACCAGCGTACGACCCGCCAGGAATTCCTCTTCGTAGCGTCGCGCCCGTTCTTCGGGAATGCCCAGCCCAATAAGCGTGCCAAGGAGGCCGCCGGTCGCAGCGCCCGCAGCGGCGGCTCCCACGAGCGAGCCGGCCGCCAGCACCGGGCCGATGCCGGGAATGAGCCCAAGAGCGACCGCGCCCGCCAGCGCGCCGAACATGCCGCCGGTGATGGCGCCAGCGACGGCTTGGTCTTCCACGTCCTCATGGGTGTCGTGCGGCGAGAGGACGCCGATCTCATCACCCTTGAAGCCGGCATTGCGGAGTTCCTCGACATAGTGCTCCGCCTGCTGGCAGTCCGCAAAAGTCGCGATCAGCGCACTGATCTGTTCATGGCTCGCCATGGTTCATCTCCCTGTTCAAGGGCATTCATTATGTGGGTGTGTGCCTGATTGATGCAAATCGGGTGCCCGAACAGGGGATTCCGGGTGACAAGCGAAAGGGAACTTGGTTTTGCGAAGCGCAAGAGGCTGGTGCGGCAGCGTCCCGTGCTTTAACTCGTTACAGGGTTGGGTGTTGATTCTTCATCTAACTTGCAATTGCAGCCGGCGCTTGAGCGGATGTAACGGAGCACACGCACGCCGCGCTCCCCAGCCGATCGGCGAGGGCAAGCGCTTCGTACTGACGCTGAATGCGCACGGCTCCGCACCCGCGAGCGCGCTAATCGTTCCCTGGCCAGGACGTCAATCTCGGATGTAGGTCTGCACGCGCTCCAGGAACGCGGCGTTGGATGGGTACTTGGCGAGCTGGGTCACCAGCGACTCCATCGCCGTCAGGGTATTCATCTTCACCAGGCTGCGGCGCAGCAGGGTGACCTGCTTGGACGTTTCCGGGAAGAGGATGCGTTCTTCCTTCCGTGTGCCGGACTGGGAGAAATCGATGGCGGGATAGATACGGCGGTCGGCCAGCTTCCGGTCCAGTACCAGCTCCATGTTGCCGGTGCCCTTGAACTCCTGAAAAATGTAGTCATCCATGCGCGAGCCGGTGTCGATCAGTGCGGTGGCGATGACTGTCAATGAGCCGCCTTCCTCGAAGACGCGTGCCGAGCCGAACAGGCGGCGTGGCACTTCCATCGCCCGGCTGTCGATGCCGCCCGACATGGTGCGGCCGCTGTTGCCGACGCTCTTGTTGTACGCCCGTGCCAGCCGCGTCAGGCTGTCCAGCAAAACGAACGCCTGCTTGCCTTGTTCCGCAAGACGCTTGCCTCGCTCGACGACCAGTTCGGCCAGGCGCAGATGGCTGGCAGTGTCTCGGTCGGAACTGCTGGCGACGACCTCGCCTTTGATGGTGCGGCGCATGTCGGTCACTTCTTCGGGCCGCTCGTCGATGAGCAGCATCATCAGGTGCATTTCCGGGTGATTGAGCGACACGGCCTGAGCGATGTGCTGGAGCAAGACGGTCTTGCCGGTGCGCGGCGGCGCCACGATCAGGCCGCGCTGTCCCTTGCCGATCGGCGTCAGCAAGTCCATCACGCGGGTCGTGAGCGGCTCCGCCCCGGTTTCCAGCTTGATTTGCTCGTGCGGATCGATGGCGGTCAGGTCGTCGAACCGTCGCGGCTTGTAGCTCGCGGGGTCCTGGCCCTCAATCTGCTCGACCCGGGCCAGGCGTGGGCCGGCCCCCTTCTTCGCCGCCTCGATGGGGCCGGCGAGGAGTAACCCTTCGCGGAGGCCAAGTTTTTGGATGACGGGGTTGGGCACGTAGGGGTCGGCAGGCTGTGCGACGTAGTTGCGGGCTGGGTTACGCAGGAAGCCGTAACCTTTTTGGTGCATTTCCAGGACGCCCTGGACGAGATTGCCGTTTGATGGCATGTGTTTTCCTAACCACGGTTGCGCGTCCGATGCGGAGCAATGAGGAAGGACGAAGCCGGAGCCGAGAAGGAAGAATGACAACATTCATCCTTCTCGATTCGAGCGTTCTCCGTTTCTTCATTCTTCCGCGTGCGGACGCGGGGCAGAATCCTCGGTCAGACCTTGCGATGGGGCGTGGTGGCTTCGAACGTGCCATCGGGCAACGCCGTCAGCTGGTAGTCGTTGAAAATATGGGGAGCCTCGGCCTGCATCAAGCGAAGCACCTGCACGGCGAGTTTGCGGATTTCGACCTCGGCATGACGGCTGGCGCGGAGCTCGATGAAGTGCCGCAGCGCCCGGGCGTTTGCCGTCACGAAGATCTTGGTTTCCGTCGCATTGGGCAGGACACTCCGCGCGGCTTGACGGGCCAGCTTCCGCCGGAGGGTCTTGTCGGGCTCATCCCGGTACGTTTCCTGCAATCCTTCGACCAGTCGCACATAAGCTTGATGGCTGTGAGCCACCGCGTCCAGCCAAATCTGATGCAAATTTGGGTCCGAAGCGATCACATCCGGTTCGACGTACTCGGCAATCGACTCATCCACGTACCTCTGACTGAGCTGAGAGTTGTGCGCGACAACGCCATTGGCGACGAAATTGTGGTGTGGCCCTTCCATCTCGATGTCAAACGTGTCCTGCACTCCCGCGTAGGTAATGGCACGAATCGTGCAGAACCGCGGTACCAGGAGATTTCCGGACCCGCGGGGTTTCTGCTCGGGACTGATCGCCCTGACTTCTCCCGCGTCGGCCCCAAATCTCGCCGCGTATTCCAGTTCGTGATTGTTGACCTGCAAGTGGCAAGGATTGCACAAGGGGACCAGGTTGAGGACTTCCAGAGCGAGGTCGGGCCTTGCCCAGATCGGCAGCACATGATGCATGACGAGCAAGCCACCCCGCTGGCCGCACAGGCGGCATGTGTAATCGTGACGTCGGAGGACCTCTGGCGCTAGCTTCTGGACGGAAGCCCGAAGGCGGACGCCGAAGCGCGTAATGCCCCCCTTCCACTGGGGGTTGTTCGGGCCGCGCTTTTGCTGTGCCAGGTTTTCTTTGGTTCTTGAGGAGTGAGTCCAGCCTGCGCGGTACTGTTTCCCCTTGTTCCAGGGCGAACGCCCCTTGGTCCACGATCCCAGCGGCTTCTGCAAGCCAAGCTTGCGCACCCACGCCCGGATGGTGTGCTCCGTGACGCCCGCCAGCGCCGCAATTTCCGCCTGCTCCAAACCTGCCTCGACGTAATGTTCGCGAAGCCATTCGCGGTCCCGGTAGGCCGGCTGGCCATTGGTCGCGATCGGGGTGTCCAGGCCGCCATACATGGCGATGCCTCCAGCGGATAATTCCAAGCCCTGCACAATCTCGTGCAAAGGCAGCCAGCCTCTGGGGGACAAAAACCGATGGTCGCGCGAGCAGGTGATGGCCTTGCCGCCGTCCAACTCGACGCGAAACACAGGCTTCGGTCCGGAACAGGCGACCCGTGCGACCTTGCCGGTGGTAAACGTCATCGACCCTTCGTCAAGGCAACGCAATCGCAACAACTTCAGCCGAGATCGGCCGTGGGGCGTTTTCGTCTGGTCGTAGAGATCTTTCAGGGATCGTTTCTTCGTCCCTTCACGCTTGCCGTGACAAAAATGGTCGCTGTAAATCAACGTGTCGCCCGTCAAACAGTACCCAAATCCCGCACGATGTCGGATCAATTCGTGCGTCAGCGATCGGCTGATGCCGGTGAAGACGAAGTCCCAGACCGCATGCTCCAGGACCGAGCCGTGGCCGACTTCCTTGATGTGTCCCAGGTACGCCGCATTGCCGCCGGGTCGGGGCCGCACGAACGACATGTAGCAGACCCGACCTGCCACCTCGGTGAGACATTCGCCGGCGACTTCGGTGTCGGTTTGCCAGCGAACGCCGTGGTCCGCGAGGAAACGATCGAGTGCGGTGTCATCCACCGTTTGTCGCCCCACGAGATAGACGCTCGGCTCGCGAATCACCTTGACGTCACCGCCGGGTTCGAGGTCAGCCATGCGGGTTCCTTCGTTTCCGATGGGAAGGCGAGAAGAGTGACGGAGTTGGCGATCGCTCGGGATCGGCGAGCGCTCGCGCCAACCCTGCCGATTCTACGGCCACGGCGATCCCCAGGCCACTCGCAACGATGCACATCCGACTGTGCCGCTGGACTTGTTTTTTCCGTCGGGCTTCCGCTATAACGCCGCCGCGCGGTCCGTCCCGCGGTGGACCGTGGTGCATTTCGTTCGACCCGGAGGAGAAGACCGATGCCCCGCCTTTCCCACTCTCCCCTGTCCGTTGCCGTGGCGATCCTGGCGGCCTGGGCAATCCTGGGCCTGCCATCGCTTGCGTCGGCCGCCGACAGCGAGACGCGCGATTTCACCATCAAGGTCGACGGCAAGCCCGCCGGCGAGTACCACATGACGATCAGCCGCAATGATGACGGCACCGTCAGCATGGCCGGCCAGGCCGACGTGCGTCTGAGCTTCCTCGGCGGCCTCAAGACCTACAACTACAATTATCGCGGTACCGAGGTTTGGAAGGATGGCCGCCTCGCCCGCTTCGATAGCTCCAGCAACGACGATGGCAAGCGCTTCACCGTGAACGCGGTCCCGGAGAATAACTCGCTGCGGGTGAAGGTCAACGGCCAGGACCACATGAGCCGGCCCGACGTCTGGGTTACCACCTACTGGCAGCTGCCGGCCGCCGGCCAGCGCAACCAGGCGATACCGCTCCTCGACGCGGACACCGGCCGCGACATCAACGCCACGCTTCAGTACATCGGTGCGGCACAAGTGGGCGTGATGGGGCAACTCCAGAACGTCGCCCACTGGCGCCTGTCCGGCGGCGTCTCGGTCGAGCTGTACTACGACGGCCAGGAACGCCTCGTGCGTCAGGAATGGGTCGAGGACGGCCATCGCTCGCAGCTGGAACTGGCACGCATTCGAAAATAGCCGTTCGGACAACGGCGACTGTAGCGGAAGTCGCCAGACTTCCCATTACTGACACCACGCGTCGAGCCGTGGAGCAGCCGCGACAGAAGTCTGGCGACTTCCACTCCGCTGGTGTAGCGGAAGTCGCCAGACTTCCGATTACTTCCTTTATGGAGCGGAAGTCGCCAGACTTCCGACTTGGCTTCACGGCATCATTTGCCAGAAGCGACTTGCATGAAGCCGTGTCGCCGCAGGTACGCATAGGTCCGCCAAAGACGCTCCCAGTAATCGACCTGCCAAAGCTTGAACTCGGGATAGCCTGGAATCAGACAGCCGGTATAGGGATACTCTTGATACCCGTCCGGCTTCACCAAACCCGCGCGCTCTGGGTTGCGCGCGATGTACTCGACCACGGATTCAAAGGCATCTTTCGCCCGTTCCTCCTCGCGCAACACATGATCGTAAGGCTGTTTTTGAAACCGGGCCTGAAGCTTGTCGAGAATCGGATTGAGCTGCTTGCGAAAATACTTGACGGCGTTACGCTGAGCGGAGCCATCCAGGACTCCGATCCAAAGCAAGTGACAGTGGTCCGGCATGCAGCAGTAGATCGGACAGCAGAGTCCATAACGAAACATGGTGTGCGTGAGGATCTCGCGAAACTTAATAGAAGATCGGCACCAGCCAACCCTTTTTGCGCTCATCCATTGCCATCGACCAATGAACGTAGGCTTGACCGCGATAGTGTTCCGCCGGAAGGCGTTTCAAGTAATCGTGGTCTGGCTCATTGCCCTCGGCTTTCATGCTCGCCTCCCGTCGGCGCACCGCCTTGCACGTAGACTGCGTCCTGTCTCGGACGTCTGGCGCCTTCCGCTACACGACACTCAACACGTCGTAACTGAACGTGACACTCTACACGTAGCGGAACTCGCCAGAGTTCCGGCTCCCGTGGTGGTCGCGAAAGGCGCTTCCCGCGTAGTTCCGGCTTGCGTCCTGTCTCGGAAGTCTGGCGACTTCCGCTACCTGCGGAATTCCCGGGTTACAGGTGAAGTGGCACCGAGACTCCAATTCTTCCCCTGCTTTGCTGCCCGCCCGCAGCCGCCGCGGCACCGAGAAAGTCATCGATGTGGGATTCTTCATGAACTAAACTGCTAAAGAAGAGGCGCAGGCGCAACGAAAGGTTGGTACCGGACCTCTCTCTGGAGAATTCGCGCATGAGTCCGGATCGCTGTCCGTCCGAATCTGCTTTGCACGCCTTTCAGCTGGGGAACCTGCCTGAACCGTCTTTGAGCGAGGTGGCGGCCCATCTGGAATCGTGTCCGAAGTGCGAAGCGCGCGCCCAGCGCCTGGACACGCACGTCGATCCGGTCCTGTCCGCCATCCGGAAAAACGAAGCCGTGATTCAGGACACACTGATGGGCGACAATGCGCCGTTGCCGGCTCCCAAGCCCCCGACGTCGCGCACTCCGGCCGTCAAAGGCCAGGTGCAGGTCTCCTACACATTTCTGTCGCCACCCGTGAAGTCCGGCGATCTCGGACGCCTCGGCAACTATCGCGTGCTGCGTTTGCTGGGTAAGGGCGGCATGGGCTATGTCTTTCACGCCGAGGACATGACGCTGGCGCGGGGCGTGGCACTCAAGGTGATGAAGCCGGAGATCGGACAGGACGGCGAGAGTGGACAGCGTTTCCTTCGAGAAGCGCGTCTCATGTCCTCGCTCAAGCACGAGCACCTGGTCACGGTCTATCAGGTGGGCCAGGAGGGCTCCGCCGTCTATCTGGCCATGGAACTGCTGGAGGGGGAATCCCTGGCCGATCGGCTCAAACGCAGCCCTCGCCTCGAACCGGACCGGATCGTGCGTCTCGCCTGCGAGATGACCAGTGCGCTCGCCGTGATCCATGGCCGGGGCCTGATCCATCGCGACGTCAAGCCGGCCAACATCTGGCTGGAAGCACCGGGCGAGCGCATCAAGATCCTGGACTTTGGCCTGGCGCGCCGGCTTCAAGAAGAAGTCCACCTCACCCAGACGGGCATGGTCGTGGGGACGCCGACTTTCATGTCGCCCGAGCAGGCGCGCGGCGAACACGTCGATGCCCGCAGCGATCTCTTCAGCCTGGGGGCAGTGCTCTATGGCATGTGTACCGGCATGGAGCCCTTCCGCGGCCCAAACGTGACCGCCGTGCTCACGGCGCTTGCCGTCGAGTCGCCGCGCCCGGTCCACGAGCTCTCCAACGCGATTCCACGTCCGCTCTCCGACCTGGTCATGCAGTTGCTCTCCAAGCAGCCCGAGCGACGGCCGCCATCGGCCGACGCGGTGCTGGAACGGCTGCGCCTGATGGACGGGAGCCCGTCCCAGACGCGTGCAGTCCCGCTATCCAGGCCGGAATGGGCCCAATCGGCACGCACACTCGCGCGGCGTTACTGGCTTGCCGGGCTGGCAGCATTGATGGGAATATTCGTCGTCAGCGTGGCGTGGGGCATCGTACGCGGGTTCTCCAAGCCGGCGATTCCGACGGTCGCGTCCGTCGACACCAGACGCGTTACTCCCACCTCGGCCGCGCAGCCAATGCCGGCGCGTGCCTTCCTCAGCGAGTGGAAGCCCATCGCCTCCATGAACTGGCCGCTGCCGCTGACTCCGGATGGAGGGAAGATTCCGAACCCGTTCACGACCATTACCGTCAATAGCAAGGTATCGCCGCACGGCATCGGCATGCATCCGTCGTTTGACGGGCCGGCCAGTGTCAGCTACTCGCTGGGCAAGCAGTACCAGACGTTTCAGGCCGAAGTAAGCATCAACGATTCCTCACCGGGTACCGACTCGCCGATGACGTTCATCCTCTATGGCGATGGACACCCGCTGTGGAAGTCCAAGCCCGTGGAGACCGCCGACGACACTCAGGAGTGCAAAATGTCCGTGAAGGACGTGGACGTGCTGAAACTGGAAATCACGGGCCGGAAGAAGGTCCACGGCGCTCATGGCGTCTGGCTGGAACCCACGGTCAGCAAGTGAAGCCTTGCGTGAGGGAGAGAACCCGTGTGGCACGGACATCTCTGTCCGTGCAGCCAGATACGGCACGGACAGAAATGTCCGTGCCACGGGAAGTTTTGTGCTGCCGAGCGTCTTAGACATACCCGGGAGCCCGACGCGCAAGTCAGGGTCGGCGAGCTGCCCCTTGCTTGCGCGTTTTGAAGTTGCGCGTTACGAAAACTTCAAGGAAAATCGCCGGTGTGGTTAGCCGGACGCGCAAGCGA
>JAIEMG010000009.1 GCA_019752375.1 Gemmataceae bacterium
CGCCACCGACCCCGTAAAAATTCTCCTGGCCCGCCCAACTAGCCAACGCGAGCCACCGTGCGGAATGTAAGGCTTGCTGCTTGTGCACATTCGCTCGTACCGACAGCGTGTGCCCTGCATTGCCAGTCACTGCGGATCACGTCGCCCTGGATGCGCCCTGCAACGCCGGCGCCTTGGAAGTGGTGCGGCTTGCGCGAAGCTGAATAGCGGCACGATCGGCTTGGCGGTCTTCTCGGTGGTCGTGCCGGTTGAGACACCCTGCCGAAGTGATTCGTAACCGGCTGTGGCTGGATCCACGCTGATTCTCGCGTTTGCCTGGCTGGTTTGTCTCGGCTCACGCATCGGTTTATTTGACAGCTTTCTCAGACAACGGCTTTTCTGCCACTACAGGCACTTCAATCTGCAGCGGAGTGACGCGATCCTTCCACTTGGGGACGCTCACGATGATGGTCGTTTTGCCGAGCTCGATGTCGTTGGGAACCCGCACGGGGGCCGCGAAGGAGGGGCAGCAGCTTCAGCCATCGGGCTTCAAGACGGCCGTGTGGGTCTTGCCGTTGGCGAAGCGTATCTCCACGGAAGCCGACAGCTCGGGATCGTGGGGATATTTGGCGAAGGTGCCGCTGCCCAACCCAGGCGTGCCGAGGCTGAAGGCCAGGTCACTCGGTTCACCTCGAACCAGCGGTTGCGGTTTGAGGCACTGCGATACCGACCCCGCCTGCGGCTCGAAGCGCGTCAGCGTCAGGGGCCCAAAGAAGTGGATGATGGGAGCATCCTTCGCCCGGTCGGCGAATCGCAACTTGCCCGGACCGTCGAAGCCTGCGCGTGCGTAGCCGGGTTTGCACTCAATTTCCATGTCGCAGCCGTCGGCGTTCATCCGGAGCAGCGACAGGTTGTACTTCATCGTACCGTCTGGGGCGGCGAGTTGGCCGGGGCGAAACCCGAACCTTTGATCGTCTCGCTTGTAACGGGCGGCGACGCGCTTGTCTGGCTCCGTCAGGTCCCCATTGCCGTTGCGGTCCACGTACAAGACGGTGCCGTCCAGGATCAGCCAGACACGAAACTTCGCCTCAGGACCGAAGACCAGCAGGCAGTACTTGGGCTTTCCCTGGTACTGGGGCCCCTTGGCGACAGTACGCTCGATCTTGGTGAGATCGGCCCCCTGGACCGGTCGCACGCACAGGATAAGGCAGGCCACGACGAGAAGTTTCGCACGGGCACGCATGATGTTGTTCTCCTTCCTCCAGAGAACGGGCATGCGTTACACAAGGACGGTGCCGCGAGTCATGGACGAGGGATCGGAGTTTACCCTCATAATCGCTTCGCAGCCGACCGGAAGCGACGATTTTCGGCTAGCATCGGTCGTCGGCCCCATCCACAATGGATTAATTGGATCGCTTTCTCGAAGGAACCGTCCCATGACGCCGTACCGCGCGATAAGCAGCATCTGCACGGCCTGTCTGTTCGCACTGCTGCCGGCACTTGCGGAACAGCCCCCGGACAAGCCTGCCGCGGATGTCAAGCTGCCCATGTGCGGACTGGCGCCTGCCAAGATCATCCCGGACCTGTGCGTCTTCAAGTATCGTGTTAGCACGTCGTCGCCGGAATGCCAGGCATTGTTCGAGCAGGGCATGGGCTACTACTACTCGTACGTCTGGATGGAAGCCGCCCGCTCTTTCGAGACGGCCGCACGCCACGACCCCGATTGTGCGATGGCCTGGTGGGGACTCAGCCGGGCGATGGAGAAGTGGAGCAAGGGTGACGGCAACCAGGCGCTGGCCAAGGCGAAAGAGAAGCAACCGCTCGCCAGTCATCGGGAACAGCTGTTGATCACGGCCCGCCTCCAGGAGAAGGGGCAATTGCCGAACATCGCGGACGCGGACCGACGCAAGACGGCTGCACGAACGCTCGACGAAGTGCTGGCGCTGTACGACGATGACGAGGAAGCCTGGTTCTACCGCGGACAGATCAGCGAAAACGCCGTTCAGGCGATTCCCTACTACAAGGCGCTGCTCCGCATCAACCCGCTGCACCCCGGCGCCAATCACGAATTGGTTCACCTCTACGAAAACCAGCGGCGGCCCGCGCTGGGCTGGCCGTATGCCGAGAACTACATGAAGTCGTCGCCCGGCATGCCGCACGCCTTCCACATGCAGGCGCATCTGGCGACTCGCCTGGGCCGCTGGGACAAGACCAGCGACCGCAGCGCCCGTGCCATCGAATTGCAGCGTGCGTACCACAAGGAAATGAAGGTCCGACCCGCGGAAGACCATCAATTCGCCCATCACCTGGAAATCCTCACGGTGTCCCTGGTGCACGACGGTCGATTCCGCGAGGCACGGGCCGTGAAACAGGAAGCGCAGAGCGCCGGCTATCGCCATCCAATGCCCTGGTTCCGCTTGCACCTGGCCGAGCGATCCTGGGACGACGCCCAGAAGATGATCGACTCCTTCCGCAAGAGCGACAAATTGACGCAGAGCTACCTGTCGGCACTCCTCCACCTGCGCCAGGCCAATCATGGCCGCGCCGCGGCCGACGTGGAAGTACTTCAGCAAGCGTTTCAGAACGGCAAGAGCAACAAGCAGCTGGAGCTGCGCCTCTGGGAAACGCAAGGGTTGCTCATGTGCCAGACCGGTGCACCGGACGCGGGGCTGAAGCTCATCTTCAAGGCCGTGGAGCGCGTGAAGGACGACTTCTCCCACCACGCCTGGGGTAATGGCGCGTACTACATGGAGTCGTGGGGCACCGCCGCGTTGCAGTGCGGGAAGGACGAGATGGCGGAGGAAGCGTTCCTGGAAGCACTGGCTCATGACCCCGGCAGCGTCCGCGCCGCCCTGGGCTTGCAGGTCCTGTGCAGCCGGTGTGGGCGCATTGAGGAAGCGGAACGCTACGCCGAGCTAGCCCGCCGCTGCTGGAAAAAGGCGGACGCAGGTGCTCTCGAAAGCGAACTGGCCTGGCTGAAGCACGACTTCAAGCCGCAAGCCGTGCCCAATGACGAAAAGACCAACCCGACCGAGAAGTGACGTGGAGGGAAGCCGATGTTGAGAACGTGCGTTCTCCTTTGTGCCGCGTTGCCGTTTCTCTGTGTCCTCGCATCCGCGGCGGAGCCGTGCCAGTCCGGCCTCCAGTCGGGACAGCGGCCAGGGCCGTATTCCTTTGTCGTAGCCACTGGTGCTCAGCGCGGGCAATCGCAGTGCTTCGTCTGCGAAACCGCCGATCGGCCGGCCGTCGTCGTCTTCGCCCGGGAGCTGAGCGATCCTCTCGGCAAGCTGGCGGTGCAGATCGACAAGGCCGTGGCCGAGCACAAGGCAGCCGAACTGCGCGGTTGGATCACGTTTCTCAGCGACGATCAGCCAACGCTCGATCCGAAGGTGGTTGACTGGAGCAAGAAGCACTCGATCCGCACGATTCCGCTGGGCGTCTTCGAGGACGCGGGTGGGCCACCCAGCTACAAGGTCCACAAGGAAGCGGACGTGACGGTGCTGTTCTTCGTCAAACGCAAAGTAGTGGCGAACTTCGCTTATCGCGCGGGGGAATTGACCGAGGACAAGGTCGGGGAAGTGATGAAGGCGTTGCCGGGCATTCTTCCAGCCAAATAAGCCAGTCGCGGGCGGCTTCACGTTTCCGCGAAGCCGCCCGCGACTGGTGGTCTCTTACTTGCCTCCCGGCACTTTGTGGGACGCCGGGCTGATCATGTCGCCGGTTTCGTTGTAAAGCTTCTGGGAGTCGCGAACCACGTCTTCTTGCTTCTCCGTCGTCTTCATGAAGAACCTGGGCTCCGCCTTGGCGCGCAACTCCTTGAAGTAGATTGGAATGGCGGCCTGGATCTTCTTGTCGAGCATTTCCTTGTAGAGCACGTCCTTCTCGTCCTCGATCTTTTTCGTCGTATCGGCGGGAATGCGGCCGAGGCATTTCATGATCAGGAAGCCCTGATCGGTACGCACCACCGGGCTGATGTCGCCTGCACGCAGGCTGAATGCGGTGCGCTCGACTTCCGGCGTGGACGTGTGCCGGGAGATTGGCTTGACGTGGCCGTCCGCCGCCGCCAGCGCGCCGTTTTCCTGGCTGCGCACGGCGCGATCGAACTCCTCATCGCTTTCCCGGATCTTCTCGTAGACCTGCAAGACGATACGTTCCTTGCCGGGAGCGTTGCTGAACGTGAGGATGCGGACGTCGACCTTCTCGCCGTATTTCGATTCGAACGCCTTGCGGATGTCGTCGTCCTCCACGCGGACGCGGTCGCGGCATAGCTTGGTGAGCTGGATACGCGGACGCAACACGTCTTCCTTCCACTCGTACAGCGTCTTGCGATAATGCTTGAGCACGTTATCGAGGAATTGCTGCCGCGTGACATTGATGCCCTTGAGGTCCTCTTCCAGGGCCAACTCGATCTCGGCGGCTGTCACCTGTATCTTTTTCTCCTCGCAGGCGCGATCGATGATCTTCTTGTTGACGAGCAATTCCAGTTTCTCGGCGCCGAAGCGCTCGATCAGGTACTCGCCCAGGTCCTCCCGGGTGATAGGGACATTGCCGTTGATGTAGGCGACCTCGCGATTGGCGTAACCGGCGTCATTCGCGACGGGAGCGGAAGATGCCGCAGGCGGCGCCGCCGGCAGCTGGCCCGCCGTCGCCCGGTTTGGCGCGACGTGGTGCGCCACCAACCAACCCAGGCCGAATGCGCCCGCGCCCAGGGACGCCACGGCGACCAATCCTCGAAGCCAACCCCAGATGGCGGGGCGTCCAACGCTCAGCTCACGCATCCTCGCCTCCTCCTGCATCAGGCCAAGGGCCTTGGAATCTGAAGCGGCGAGGGTATAGCGTTCGGCGCGGACGAGAACAAGTCGGATTTGGATGGGGCAACGCCGGAGCTCTACTGCACGCGGGCCAATTTGATACCTGGCAAGGTGGGCCAGACACTCTTATCTGGCCGGCCAGACAAGAGTGTCTGGCCCACCGAACACAACCATTCTCTACCGCGCGAAGTATAGCCACTGTGAGGCCGGCGGAGTGATCGCGCGCTCAACGGCTGGCCAGCGAGTCTTTCATCAATGGCGACGTGCTGTTCGGCCCGCGACCGGGCGCGCCTCCGACCTGCTGCAATCCGCACATGGCCTGATACAGCGGACGCAGGCAAGGCGGCACGCACTTCATATAGGCTGACTGACGCGTTTCACCGATGTAAATCTGATCGAACGGCTCCAGGGAAAGATTGGTGCGCTGGTCCTTCTTCATCACAATCGCCTGCAAATCGACGGGAAATACCTCTGGCCGCTGATTCTCCGGCACGTGCGACCGAATGACGTACACCTGGAGCGGCTCTGCACCCGGCGTGATGCCGCCGACGCGTTGCAGGAGGTCGAGCACGGTCTCCGGGCCGCGATAGGGCACGGCGCGCTGCAGACCGTTGACGGCCCCGAAGATGAAGACCTGCTGGCTGTTATACTCCCCGATGTAGACATGCACCGCTTCGGGCGACGTCCGCGCTGCTTGCGCCACCTTGGCGCGGATTGCGGTGAGCGAAAGGGCTTCCACCGTCACTCGGCCAAGCGGCCCCAGGTCAATGCGACCGTCCGGGCCGACGCGGCGCCGGCCCGGAACAATGTCTGGGCGACCCTCGATGCGCACGTCCAGCACGTCGGGGCAACTCGCGACATATTGGTCATCGACGTCCTTGCGATGGGATGGCACCGCCTGCGTGGACAGCAATGCCTGGTCCACGTGCGGACGATGGGACGCGCAGCCCGCCAGCAGGACGAGGCAAAGCCAGCCAGACCACGTGCCTTTCCCCATTTGCATGGATTACCTGCGGGATTGCGATTCGCGCCATCGGTGGGTCCGGAGTATCATCGGCTGCCAATTCTGCGGCCTTTAAGGTAAGTGCGGCTTGCAACGGCGTCCTGCTATCGTGGGCATCGAGGGCGAGCCGGCGGCAACGGAGACGACCAAGATGGCTCAGGGAACCAGCGTCATTGTCAGCGTCTCGGGGATTCGGGGAATCATCGGCCGGGGCCTGACGCCGGAACTCGCCAGCCAGTTCGCCGCCGCGCTGGCGACCCATCTCAACGGCGGCCGCATCGTACTCTGCCGCGATGGTCGGCCCAGTGGTTCGATGTTGCGTCATGCCGTCATTGCCGGCCTGACGAGCGCCGGCTGCGAGGTGCTCGACATCGGCATCTCCCCCACGCCGACGTGTGGGCTGGCCGTGCGCCACCTGGAAGCGTCGGGCGGCATCCAGATCACCGCCAGCCACAACCCCGCGGAGTGGAACGGCCTGAAACTCTTCGGTCCGCAGGGCGGTGTGCTGAGTGCGGCGGAAGGCAAGCAGGTGCAGACGCTCTTTGAGTCCGGCGTGCTGCGTCGCGTCGCGTGGGACGACATCGGATTCATCACGGAACGGCGCTCGCAGATGGAAGAGTGCCACCGCGATCGGGTGCTGCAACTGGTGGACGTGACGCAAATCCGCGCGGCCCAGCTTCATGTGTTTCTCGATGCCAATGGCGGTGCGGGCGGTCCGCTCGGACGCCGGCTCCTGGACTCCTTCCGGACCAACCCCGTTTGCAACGCCTGTCATGCCGACGGCTGCTTCGTCCATCCACCGGAACCGATTGCAGAGAACCTGGGCTCCATCCGCGCGCTCGTTTCAGACGCGGGCGCGGATGTTGGCTTCGTCCTCGATCCCGACGCGGATCGGCTGGCACTGATCGACGAAACCGGGCGTTACATCGGCGAGGAGCTGACGCTCGCCTTAGCAGTGCGCTTCCGGCTGGGTCGCGAGCGCGGCCCGGTGGTCATCAACATGTCCACCTCGCGGGTCGTGGAAGACATCGCCAAGCGGTTCGATTGCATCTGCCATCGCTCCGCGGTTGGCGAGGCGAATGTGGTGGAGAAGATGCGTGAAGTCGGCGCCGTCATCGGCGGCGAGGGCAACGGCGGGGTGATCGACCCGCGCGTCGGCTGGGTGCGCGACCCGTTCATCGGCATGGGCATGATTCTGAACCTGATGGCCGAGACGGGCCGCAAGCTCAGCGAACTGGTCGCCGAACTTCCCGGTTATGAGATCGTGAAGGACAAGTGCCCGGCCCAGCCGGAGCGCTTGCCGGCCCTGTTCCCGGCGCTGGAATCCCACTGGCCTGACGCCAAGGCCAATCGGCTGGATGGTCTGCGGCTGGACTGGGCGGATCGCTGGGTCCACGTACGGCCAAGCAACACGGAACCGATCGTCCGTGTCATCGCCGAGGCGCCCAGCGCGTCGGCTGCGACAGCGCTGATCGGCCAGGTGAAAGCGAGACTGGAGGCATGAGCGCCCGATGAGCGCGCCTGGAACCGACGGGCACAAAAAGCAATAACACGCTTGACACGCGCGTTGCGCCGGGTTAGCTTTAACGATCAAGTAAGAGACGGGCATCCTCCTCCCACCTGCATCCCGGAGCGATGCCTTCCTTGCCCTCCTGCCAAACCTGCCTGCGAACCGCGAGGGACCTGCCATGTTCTCGATCTTCGACCAGCGAGAAGGCTACAATCGTCGTGAATTCCTCCGCGTTGGCTCCCTGGCCCTGGGTGGTCTGTCGCTGCCCCAGCTCCTGGCGGCGCGTGCCGCGTCGGAGCCGAAGTCGTTCCTGACCGACAAGTCGGTCATCTTCCTCTTCTTGCAAGGCGGTCCCACGCAGTTCGAGACGTTTGATCCCAAGATGTCCGCGCCGGACGGCATTCGCAGCGTCACGGGCGAGGTGCAGACCACGCTGCCCGGCGTCACGTTCGGCAAGACCTTCGAGAAGCTGGCCCGGCAAGCGCACAAACTGGCGGTGGTGCGGTCGTATCGTCCGGGCGACGCCAATCACGATATCAAGCCGGTCGTCCACAAGGACACGCTCGGCGCCAATGTCGGCTCGATCTACTCGCGCGTTGTCGGCATGAATCACCCGGTCTCCGGCATGCCGACCAACGTCCTGCTTTATCCTCAAGCGGTCGATAGCACGACGCAGCCGGGCACGCAGAGCTTTGGCAACCTGGGATCCACGGGCTCCGTTGGTGCCGCCTATGCGCCGTTCGTGCCCGGGGGCAGCAGCACGCTTCAGCAGAACATGAAGCTGAAACTGTCCCGAGATCGCCTCGACGATCGCCGCGCCTTGCGCACCCAGCTCGATCAGATCAAGCGCAACATCGACGGCAGCGGGGCCATGCAAGCGATGGATCGGTTCGAGGAGCAAGCCTTCGACGTGGTCCTGCGCGGCGTCGGCGATGCCTTCGACCTATCGAAGGAAGACCCCAAGACGATCGAACGCTATGACACAGCGCCGCTGGTCCGGCCCGAGGCGATCAACAAGAAGTGGAACAACCACAAGAACTACGCCGACAATGCCAAGTCGCTCGGCAAGCTGCTCCTGATGGCCCGCCGGCTATGCGAGGCCGGTTGCGGCTTCGTGACGGCGACCACCAACTTCGTCTGGGACATGCACGCCGACGTCAACAACGCACCGGTGGAAGAGGGCATGCGCTACATGGGCGCCCCGCTCGATCATGCCCTGTCCGCCTTCCTGGAAGACGTTGAAGCACGCGGTCTGAGTGAAAAGATCCTGCTCGTCGCGTGTGGAGAGATGGGACGGACGCCGCGGGTGAACAAGGGTGGCGGCCGCGATCACTGGGGCAACCTCGGACCTCTGCTGCTCGCCGGCGGCGGGCTGAAGATGGGACGGGTGGTCGGTCAGTCTACCGCCAACGGCGGCGATCCGCAGACCGAGCCGATTGGCGTGAGCAACCTGACGTCGACGATCATGCACACGTTGTTCGATACCAATGAGGTGCGCGTGATGCGCGGCGTGCCCACGGACGTCAACCGGGTAATCACCGAGGGGGAGCCGATCCGGGATTTGGTGGGATAAAAGAAATCGCTGCTTGCGGCGTAGCACATAGTGCTACGCCGCAAGCAGCGACCAATTATCCTCCTCGTCGGGGTGGGTGAGCGGCGGCTGCCGGCGTCTTGGCGCCAGCCCGGGCGAGCGTCGAGGCGTAAGCCCGACGTGTTTGT
>JAIEMG010000082.1 GCA_019752375.1 Gemmataceae bacterium
AAGCGACCAAACGACCAAACGAGCTCCCCTCGCCCCCGTACTCGGGGGAGAGGGGATGGGGGTGAGGGGGTGAAGCTGGCACCGACGGCCTGAAAAACCCCTCACCCCCATCCCCTCTCCCCTGAGTACAGGGGCGAGGGGAGCCGAGTTGGCATTCGCCGCCCAGTTTGGACTCCTGATTTCCTACTCTTTCTCTTTCTCTTGCTCTTAATCCTCTTCCTACTCTTACTCCTCATCCTTCTCTTTCTCTTGCTCTTAATCCTCTTCCTATCTCTTACTCCTCATCCTTCTCTTTCTCTTCTTCTCCTCCCAAATTCCCAATATCGACCAGTGTTTGGCGAAGTGCCCGAACCGTCGAAATCCGTTGTTCGTCCAATCTCCCCTCCGCCCGCACGGACTGCGCTCTTTGCCTTCCTTACCATCTCTGCGTCTTCTCCCCGCGTTTGTCTGGCGACGGCCGCAAGAAAGTATTTGCGAGCCATCGCGACGATCGTTAGGCTGAAATCAGTCCCGCGCGCCGAGGGTCGTGCCACGGCGCAAGCCTCATGTGAACGGTCATTTACGGAGAATGTCTCAGTTCGATGTCCGGTGTGGCTCCGCCTTGCGTTTTCTCTAGCAGAGGCCTATCCGGCTTCACTCGATCCCGTTGTTCTCCCCAAACTACCGCCGCTGCGTCATCGAGGTACTCCCCAATGGTTCGCCACAATTCTCGCCTCGTCGCCGCTCTGTCGCTCTGCATTCTGTTGACCCTGGCCCCCGCAGTCCGGGCCGCGGACGAGACCAAGGGTCTCTATCAGAAGGTCTTGCGCGCCACCTGCTGGGTGAAGGTGCCAGGCGTCGGCACCGGCTCCGGCTGGGTGGTCGACCTGGAACGCAAGCTCGTCGTCACCAACCACCATGTCGTGGAGAACGAGGACAAGGTCACCATCATCTTCCCGGTCTTCAAGAACGGCAAGCTGGTAGTCGAGAAGACCGCCTATGCCGACGAGCGGGGCGTTCGCGGCAAGGTGCTCGACACGGACGTGGCTCGCGACCTTGCGGTCATTCAGATCATCGACCCGCTGCCGGAAGGCACGGGGGAGCTGAAACTCGCCGCCGACAGCGCTGAGCCAAGCGACCGCGTCCATTCGATCGGCAACCCCGGCGCCAGCGACGGCTTGTGGGTCTACACGTCCGGCACCGTTCGCCAGGTCTACAAGTGGGACTGGCACCATCTCGACCTCGCGAAGAAGACCAAGACCTTCCGCAAGGCCAAGGTGCTGCAGACCCAGGCCCCGATCAACTCCGGCGACAGCGGCGGCCCCGTCGTCGACGACAAGGGCCACCTGGTGGCCGTCACGTCGAGCAGCACGATGCGTCACAACGACCAGCCGGTGCAGCTCATCAGCACGGGCATCGACGTGACCGAGGTCAAGGAGTTCGTGCAGCAGACCGTTCGCCTGATGGACCCGAAGACCGCTGCTGACTTCGTGCTCCGCGGCGAACGGTTGTCCGAACGCGGCAAGTACAGCGATGCAATTTCCGACTTCTCCGCCGCGATCAAGCTGGATCGCAACCATGCCCCGGCCTATCGCAAGCGCGGCTGGGCGTTTGGCTGCAAGGGCGACCACGACACGACGATTGCCGACTGCAACGAGGCCGTCCGCATCGATCCGGACGACGCGTTCTCCTACGAAAACCGCGGCTGGGCCTGGGAAAAGAAGGGCGACCTGGACAAGGCCGTCGCCGACTACACCAAGGCCATCCAGCTCGACGTCAAATTCTCGCGAGCCTACAACAACCGCGGCATCGTCTACTTCAAGCGCAAGGACCTGACGCGGGCGCTGGCCGATTTCAGCCGCGCCATCGAGGCCGACCCGAAGAACGCCGTCGCCTGGGCCAACCGCGGCGACACTCATCACGACCTGAAGGACTTCGACAAGGCCATCGCCGACTGCACGACGGCCCTGAACATGAACCCCTTCCTCACCTACGCCTGGAACGCTCGTGGCTGGGCCTACCGCGACAAGGGCATGCAGGACGCGCATATCAAGAACTTCGAGATCGCGCTGGAGTACGACCCGAAGAACCCATCGCTCTGGGTCTCGCTCGGCAATGCCGTTACCTTCAAGGACCAGTGGAAACAGGCCGTGGCCATCTACAGCAAGGCCCTGGAGCTGAACAAGAACCAGAATGATGCCTACTTCTTCCGCGGCTCCGCCCTGGAAGAGCTCGGCCGGCTCGGCGACGCCCAGAACGACTACGAGAAGGCGATCGAGCTGAATCCCAAGTGGAAAGATCGCGTCAAGAAACAGAACCGCTGCTTCCTCAAGGTGACGAACCAGACGGCCGAGACGATTCGCGTCTACGTCATGTACGAATACCTGTCCGACAAGGGCGAATGGGTCTGGCACCCGCAGGACGCGACCAAGACGTTCTGGAAGGTCGAGCCCGGCAAGACCACTCTACTCCTGGACGACAACTGGAAGATCGAATGCCGCCGCTGCCGCATCTGGGCCGTGGGTGAGACGTCCGGCACCACCTGGAACAAATACCGTGAAGCCGACTGGTGGCTCTGCCCCAAGGACGGCTACCTGGCCAAGAACAAGGCATCGATCACGCAGACGTTCAGCAAGTGACCCACACCGGTGGATGAGGCAGGACCCGGAGCCCCGTTGATCGGGGCTCCGGGTGCTTCAGCTTCGCCTGCCGATCTGGCAGGCGATCCACCGATAAACACCGTTTCGTGACGGTGGCGTCTCACACTTCCCATCGACCTGATTACCGTCAACACCGACTGGTGACGGTGGCGCCTGTCATTTTGACACACACGCCCGGTGGTCGCCCGTAGCCCGTAGGGTGCGTCAAGCGTACTCGCGCGGACGCACCGAAACGCAGACACGTCGGAATGTCATCCGGCAAGGGTATGTTCTGGTGCGTCCGCGCGAGTACGCTTGACGCACCCTACTATTCTCACCGTCACACTCCGTTTCGTGACGGTGGACCACTGGCATCTCCCGTGGCTACGTCACCGGCACGCCCACCAACGACGAAGGCCGTAGCATGCTTCAGTCTGAAATCACCTGGTACGATCAGTCAAGTCGAATCGCAAGGGGAAGGGTTCACGCCAGCACGAGAAGTATAATGGAACCGGCTATCGGCTATCCCTTGGAGGGATCGACCATGCCTTCACCGTTTCCGGGAATGGACCCGTATCTCGAATCCCACTGGGGCGACGTACACACCAAGCTGGTGACGTACTCCGGCGACCAGCTCCAACCGCAATTGAGAAGCCGCGCGGTGGCGGGGCGGTTGGGTTGGCCTACCAGGTCACACTGCGCTCAGTGGCATCACCAAGTGGTGGCAACGGAATTTCTTGTACTTGCAGGCGGCAGCAATTCGGTCGTGGGACGATGTCCTGTGGTTGCGGGTGCGGATGTACGCTCTCTGCGAAATCGTGCAACCTATCGCGGCGCCCAAGCTTTGGAACACAGTTCTCACCTGCCCGCCGAGTAGGAAGGCGATCATGGCGCCCTCATTTGAAAAGGGTGCAACTGCGTTTTCTACAAGGGAAACAGCAATCCTACACGGGAAAAACAAGGTTTTCGGCCATTCGGAGACCGGAAAATCGACCATTAATGCCCAAATTTGGGCAGCGATTGCAGCACGAAACTGACACGAGCTTTGAGAAGACCCTGAAAAACAGGGCATCTGCTACTCAAGCTCATCCTGTAGAATTAGCAGCTGCACCCATTTGAAAACGGGGCGTAGACGCACGTGATAAACCTGTTTTTAACCGTGGCGGCATAATCCGCCATAGCCGCAACGGTGTCCCGCTCGAGGACTTTGGCATCCATCGGAAATGTGACACGGATGTTGGAGTGCAGAATGAATGACAGGTCGGGCTCGGGCGGTTGCCTGCCAGGAATAGCCTGTTCCCTCTCTTTCCTTTCGTGCTGTAGGTAATAGGGAAGCAACGCAGGAAGCGCCCGCTGGATATACGGATAGAGCATCTCTGTCAAGTCGCGCTCCAGATCGGCGTTGTTCCGCGTCGGCGGTAGATTCTTGTCCAAGATCTCCGTCTTAAATCCGTCGAATCCGGCCCAAACGTAGCCAAGCATGACCTTCACTCCGTCGCCCTTCAACTTCTTCAGACTCGCCGTGAACTCCGCCGTCATGGGAAAGACCTGCTGGGAGTAGCTCTGCCGCCGATTCATGCCCCCTCCCGCGCGGTGCGATTTCCGCCTTCAGTGTCCTCCCAAAGCATGATCTCGTTGAATGCTTCGTCGGCGTCCCGCATCCCCGCGCAGGCCGTCCAGTACCTGGCCTGATCGGGCTTGATGAGATACAGGGTGGGCACGTGGCGCGGGCCCAAGAGGTAATCGCTATACACGCGCACTACTCGCTGAAACGTGATCCCGCCGGACCCGGTCGACTTTGCCCTGAGCATCTTCTCTAGTTCCTGCAGCTTCTTAATCAGTAGAGGTGAGGCGATAGGCTCGTAACGGACCCGTTCGTTGTCGACTCGATTCAAGTGAATAGCGACCAAGCGAACAGCCAGACGTTCCGGCCCGTCGTCCCTGAATATGGTGGCGGAGAAGCGCTCGGGGTCGCCAAAGGCCGCTGCGAGCACGCCAAGCAGGTAATCGCAATATCTCGACAACTCGTCGCCCGGGCCTTCCCTGCGCGTGGGTTGCCCGCCGGGTGCGTCCGGCAGTTGCTTGAAGTCCGGAAGCGTGTAGGTGAAGAAGTCACTGATCAGCGCCCAGTCGGCATCATGTAGCCCGAGCGCTCGACGTACACGCTCGTCAACTTCCGCAAACCCGCTGATTGCGATCAGGCCGTCGTTTTGCTCTTTGAGCGTAGGCAGTGGGACACGGAGCAAGTCCTTGACTGTGGCCTCCGCAATAAATGAAGCGAGGCGGTGGTTCGTAAGGTAGAGCCAGTACAAGGCAAAGTTGCTGTTGTAGACAAGGCAAGCGGCGTCAAGCAACTTCTCGTTCTCAGCGGGGGAACACACGGAGACATATGATTTCGAACAAAGCACACCAAGTTTGCCCGCGCGGTTTACGCGTACCGCACGGAATCGGCCATTTGCCCGCATCCAGCCCAGTTTGATGAGCAACTGAGGGGGGGCGAACGCGTCCAAATTCGTCGAAGCTCTCGTATCTATCGTGGGGTCAGTGTTCGTCGGCAATATCGCTGGATTCAGCAGCAGGAAGGCCGACTCTGGAAAGTTGGGAGTCTCAAGTATTTTCCTGCCGGCGATCGTCTCCTGCTTTCTTTGTCTATCCCCCCGGTTGATGCCTTGCCGGGTTAACACAGCACCCTCGTCCTTTTTCCCCTGAAGCGTTGGCAGTGTGGCAAGTTTGCTCAGGAGCGCCATGTCACGGCGACCTCCCCACAGCAGAGTCGTGAGGGGATTGCGGCCGGACAACACTTCTTTCGTGCGCACCGAATGGACGTCGTGCGGACCGATGAGGAGTCGGTAGTCGTCCTCGACGGTCCGCGCCGGCTTCGGGCACATGTAGACAAATTCGCCGGCTGGCTCGTTTTCCCGAGCCAGCCTCATGGAAATGATGGCCGGGGGCGCGGTAGCCTTGCTGGCGTGGCTGAAAAGGATGTACCGCAGGGGCGCCAGGTTTACCACCTCTTCAATGACGAACTCGGAAAAGAGTCGTGCCCGTAGTTCACGGGCAGTGCCCACGTCGTTGAGCAGCACGGCGCTGGACTGGAGGAGAGAAATGGTGCCCTCAGTCTTGATCACTTCGGCGGCCCTGGGGAGGAACAAGGGCCCGATACTCACGTAGCTCGCCTTCCACGAGCGCTTGTTTTCCTCGGGTCGCTGCTCCAACTCGCGCTCGGCCCACGCGCTGACGGCGTCGGGGATGCTCTCTTCTCGGCCCCAGGGTGGATTGCCGACAACAACATCGAATTTCCTTAGTTCACCCCCGTCTGTCAGCGTGGGACCGTCTTCGAAAAAGTCATGGCAGTTGATTGTGTTGCCGCGAAGCCTGGGGAATCGCACCTGCGTCCAATACCGCCTCGGGTCGATCTCGTCGCACATGGCCAGGTAAAGGCTGAAAGAAGCGACCCGGACTGCATCCTCCTGCGTATCGACCCCATAGAGGCACCGCTCGAGAATATACCGTAGAACGGCTGCAGAGGGGCGCTCGTTCGGATTGGCCAGTTTCCACCTGTGGATGAGTCGTTCGTACGCCTTCACGAGAAATATGCCGGAGCCGCAGGCGGGGTCGAGCACTTTCATGTCCCAGCCGGTGCCGTCCCAGGGAAGCACGCCGTCGAGAATGAAATCGACCAGGTGGCCAGGCGTGTACACTACCCCCTTTCCTGGCTCCGCGTCGCTGTTGTGGATGAACTCTTCGTAAATGCTGCTGATAAACTCCAGTGGAATTACGTCGAAGGAATACTGCCTCCACAGGAACCGCTGTCCCTGACGCAGCTGGATATCCCCACGGATGAAGTTGGCGAGAAACTTGAGGTGTTTGGCCGTGACGGAGCGCTCCTCCGCCCTCTGCTCGGCCTCTGTGGGAAAAAGGTCGCCGTTAAATCTGTCGTTGAGCCATCCAAATAGGCGGTAAGTATCCGCCTTCGTGCTCAGAACCTCTGAGAAAGACGTGTACGCCCCCGTAAGCGTTCCGTCTTGGTGCCTCTGCACAAAAAAATCTGGGCTGAGCGCCGCATGCCCTTCCGTGTCCCTTCGGTCTTCCAGGAATTGCAGAAACATCAGGCGCGCGAGCAGTGCGTGGATCGTAGCGTAGTCCAAAGAAGGCCGCTCGGTTTCGTCATCGCCAGCGTGAAGCTGCCGGCGGACCTCTCGAAGGTTCTCCAACAGTAGCCGATCCGCCGCGTTGTTACGGTTGAAATGCGGGGCTGCGGCCGGCCTTCGGAAGAAATCGCCCGATATAAGTGACAGCCAGGAAAGCGCGTGCGCCACGTAGGCTTGCCCCGCATTCGGTCCGGTTAGGTCGAGTCGGCCTTCAAGGATTTCCGCCAATCCGAACAGGTCATCGTCCGTGTCCGGAGGCTCGCAGCAAGACCAAGAGCGGAGTGTAACCGGATCAGCGGTGATTAGCAGCGGTGAACGAGCGAAGTTCCAGGCCAGACGATGCACCTCCCGGAGAGCGTCGTCTGGCGCCGGCCGGTTGAACTCCACAACGACAGCCAGGAGGGCCTGACTGCCATTCGCTTCTGGGTTGTCTACCAGTATCCCAACTCGAGCATGTTGGCACCCTGGAATCCTGCGGACGGCGCTCTCAAGTTTTTGCTTCGCCAATTGCGCGAGCATCGCCGGGCCGGCTCCCCCCGGGCTGAGAATGCGTGCTGGAGCGGGCCAGCCAAGCAACTCGTGAGCGGCCTGAAGCGACATTATGACCCTCGGTGATTACCACTGTAACCGTTCCTCTTATCTTTCCTTGTGTACGCGTATCCTGCAATATAGCAAAGGTCAGCAGGACGCAACTCAAACCTCGGCATCCCCGAGACGAGGTCGCCTAGTCATTGGCTGGGCTCCGTTCCACCGCATCGATCTGCCGCCCCGGGCATTCACGTTCCCGTCGGCACTTCTCGTCGCGATGATCCATTGAGCGCTGTCCGCCGTTCCTGCGCGTGTTGGCGCGGAGCGGAGGGCCGCGTTGTACAGGTTTGTGGCCCTTCTGGTAACAAGAGGCGGCGCTCAGGCGACTCGCCGCCGCCTCCAGGTCTCGGCCCAGGAGGTCCAGAAGCGGCGCGATCTGTCCTTCATGGGAAGCAGCGACGGCCCACATCGGTTGCGCGGTTTCCGCCATCCCCATGTCCGCGAAACTGCGGGCCTTGAGGAGAACGGCGGTCTTCAAGGCCATCCGTTCCAGAAGTGGCGGGGGATACGGCTTGGACTTTGCTTTCGCCATGTCACGCCTCCGCCGGGTCATGTCGCTGTCGTCCGCCGCACCTGCTCCTCGAACCACTGGATCCGCGGGTCGTTGGCCGGGACGATCGACTGCCATTCGTTCCGGATCAAGGGCAAGTCCAATTGCCCCAGGTTGGCAGTCAGCAGACTCGCGATATCTACCTGATCCTGCGGTCGAAAACCCAGGAGCTTGGTGAGGATCAATCCTTCGGGCGCCGCAATCCGGATGGCGCCGCCAAGCCAGGACTCCGTTCGGGCCTGATCGATCACGTGTTGATACAGCGGGACCACCGGCTTCAGCCAGTCGATCCGCACTCCGCGAAACGACAGTACGGTCAAATGATCGTGCGCCCATTCGCGCACGACGGTATCTTCATTCGCCGCGAAGCCGCGCTGGCGAAGTTTCTCCAGCAGCCCGGGCATCGCGAGGAGCGGCACGTCGAGCAAGAAATCCAGGTCCTGGGTAAAGCGAGGGCGGCTGCGATATCCGGTGGCGATTCCCCCGATCAGCGCATACCGGAATTGGCCCTGCTCGAGCACCTGGACCTGTTCCTGCAAGGCGGTCAGCAGATCCAACGGCAGCGGCAGGGCTTGCTCATCGGCCATGGCGGGCGAACAACTCTTTCTGGATGTGTTGCCATTGCGCTTCGTCGGCTTGTCGCTGCCGTAGCGCGGCTTCGCGGTGCGGCGATTGCTGTAACAGCACCATTCCCGATGCGATTAGATCGAAAATGGCCCGCAGGCGCTCAGCGGCACCGAGTTGCTGAAACGCCCTGCTTTCCGCGGCAGCAGCGTCCGCCAGACGAGCGAAGCGATGTGGCAAAGGTTGGTGAATGGTCGGCATTGTTCAGTCCCGGGCCGCGCGAGGCTTCTCCTCATTCCAATCCCCATGATAACGAGGGGCTGCGGCGATGCGAACCCCTCCTTCGTATTCGAGAAAGTCGCGGCAGGAAAGACGGGATGGGCGAGGCCCCAGGGCACGATGGCAGGTGCGTCTTTTTTTTCAGATCATCGCTGACATCCATGTGTCAATTGAGGTGCGTCCCGAATGGCATTAACTTAAGGCGAGCGGGGCGTGTAAACGCCCCGGTTGAGAGACCAAAACCGGGGCGTTTACACGC
>JAIEMG010000075.1 GCA_019752375.1 Gemmataceae bacterium
TTTTCCACCAAATCCTTCAATTCAAGCCAGGCCCGTCCATTCGCTGGGGTTCCTCGTCGGGCAACGGAGTCCGATCGTGTGGACTTTCGTTCACACCCGGCTCGACGAACCCGGTGCCGCGCGCCTCGCGAATGCGTGACTGCACGACACGGTCCCCGCGGCGGAACCACCAGGTCAGGCCGAAGAAGAGCACCACCAGGCCAGCGACGAACGCCATCACCGTCGGCACGAGCATGCCGTCAAAGACGCCGGGCGCCTCGGGCTTGGCGGGCTTGACGCCCTGGATCGCAAACGTGCGGCCGATGAAGAGCGGCGCGTCGCGCGTCTCGCGGTTGACGGTGGCGTAGCGATAGCGCTTGAAGAAGTAAGCGTCGAACGTCACGGGGTACTCGATCTTCTCACCGGTTTGAACGCCCTTGGGCAATTCCGAGAAGATGACGCAAAATGGATTGGCGCCGTACTCCTCGGGAAACACCCACGCTTCGTACAGGGTGCGGATGCCGTCGTTCCAGAGGATCTTGGGGGCATCCATCCTGGTCAGCTTCTTCAGCCGCCCCTCGATGTGAATCGGCTCGCCGCGATACTTTTTCGGGTCGTCCCACAGATGCGCATAGGTAATTTGCTTGCTGGCGACCTTGGAAAGTGCGTCGACGGGAATCTCGCGGGCATGGAAGACGAGGTAGCAGTAGGCGCGCGATTCATAGGAGTTCTGATCGGCATTGAGGACGGGCTTGCGGTCCTCGATACCCGTGAGCATGTCCTTGTCCGGGAAGGGCGATTTCTGAGGTTTGACCTCCCACAGACCCGCCTGCAGACCGCGCTGGAGCATAACCGCCGCTGCCGGTCCATTCTGGATGCCGACGACTTCGGCAACCGCGACCGGACCGCGGAAGCGATCTTCCAGCACCACCGGGTTGACCGGCGCTGGCGGCGCCGGGTTCTCCGGCTCGCCAGCGAGGACGACTGCCGCCATCACGCCTTCCAGGCGCTGCGAACTCAGGACATGGGCCAGAGCGGCCCATGCCGCCTGCCCCTGCTTGTCCGTCGGCACGGGATCCTCGGCGCGTGCCCGGTCAACGGACAATGCCGATGCCATGACGAGCAAGACCGTCGGCACCACCCGTGCGAGTGCCAGCAGCGGCGCCGGACGCGTGGGAATCGCCATGAGCCTATCTCCTGTCGGAACGGGGCCGTCGGTGGTTCCTTGTTCGTATCACGAAGCTGCCGTGCTGACAACGAGGGATTTCACGGATCGCGCACAATGACCGACGACCGCAAGCCCACGCCTAGTTCAGGTCCGGCGGCGGCGCGAAGCCAACACGCTGGTAGCCGGACTGGACGCAGGTGTCCATCGCCTCCATGACGAACGCATACTTCAATTTGCTCTCCGCCTGAATCTGCACGTCATCGATCGCGCCGCCCCGCGGGGAATCGCGACGGTCCTTCAGGTACTTCGCCAGCGCGGGCAGGCCGGTCAGCGCGACCTCGACGCCCTCGGTGGGCCGCACGATGATCGCACTGAGCAAGCCGTCATTGAGGCCGTCGCGCTGGGCCTTGAGCGTCACGGTAATCTGCGACTTGACCTCAGGCGCCACGTCCGGCGGGCAGACGATCTCGGTGTGCTCGGGCGCAGGCGCGCTCCCCGCGCCGGGCAAGCTGAAATCCATCTGGCCTTCGAGTCCCGCCGGGTGATAGGTGAAGATGAAAAACGTCAACAACTGAAAGGTCATGTCGAGCATGGGAGTGATCGGCAGAACGATCTCGGCAACGGCGTCTGCTTGGCGGCGGCGGCAGAACATGCGGATGATCCTCAACTCGGTGGGAGCCGGAGATCGCTCTCGCAGCTGCCCAGGAATGAAACTCCGGCCCCGCACGATGCGGGACACGCGGAACGTCATTCGATTGGGGCAGCACCAATCGAAGCGGATCGAACGGATGCGGGTGTGGGCCCGCCAGAGAACACAATCAGCCCGGAGCGCTGGCGACAGGTCAGGGGGATGAGCCGTCGCAATCGCTCCGGGCCGATCGAACAGGAGCGGCTGTCAGTTCGTCGTCAGGTCCGGGGGCGGCGCGAAACCCACGCGCGTGAAACCGGCCTTCAAGCAGGTATCCATCGCGTCGATCACGTAAGCGTATTTCAGCTTGCTCTCGGCGGCGATCTGGATGTCGTCTTTGTTCGTGATGTCCTGGCTGGTGCGCTGGTCGTTCAGGAACTTGTAAAGGCCTTCCAGGTTCGTGAAGGACGACTCACCGTTTGGCGTCTGCACCACCACGGCACTGATCACGCCGTCGTTGAGGCCGTCCTTCTGCGCCTTGAGCATGACGGTGATCTGCGACTTGAGCGCCAGTTCCGTGTCGGACGGCTTGTTCGGATCCACGTCCGCTTCGGTACGGGCGCGTGCCTCGCCGGAGGCCGGCAGGCTAAAGTCCATCTGTCCTTCGATGGCGGACGGATGGTAGGTGAAGATAAAGAAGGTCAGCAGCTGGAACGTCATGTCCAGCATGGGCGTGATCGGAAGCGTGACTTCAAGGTCTGCGTCGGCTCGGCGGCGACGGTGCGACATGGCGGGATGCTCCTTAGCTGTTCCGAACGATGGTGGCCCGAAGCTGCCATTTCTTGAAGCCGGCTTGCTTGGCTTCCCGAAGGACGTTGAAGACCGGTGCAAAGTCCGAGTCCTTGTGGCCGCGGATGATGACCACGGTCTTCACGTCGCCGGACTTGTCGCCCTTGGTGCGGGCGGCTTCTTCGGCTTCCTTGTACTGCTGACGAAGGTAGATGCCGATCTCGGCCAGCGACGTCAGGGCCTGCTCGCGCCCGGTCACCACCAAATTGCCCTTGCTGTCGAGGTTCAGGTAGAGGACTTCCGATTCGGCCTTGTCCGCCGGCTTGGCGGACTGGGCCAGCGGCAGCTTCACGTCCTCGTTCACGTTCTCCATGGTGAAGTTGCAGACGAGCATGAAGAACATGACCAGCTGCAACACCATGTCGAGCAAGGGCGTCAGATTCGGTTCCGCGCTGCCTTCGCTTCCACCGTGGCTCATGGGTTCACCTGCGCTTCAAAAACTTGCTCGGGTGAGTGGACCAGACATTGCTGTCTGGCCCACCGATATTGGTTCTCGATTACGCCGGGCGGATGCCGACGGGCTGTGCCGCACGAGAGTCCGCACTCGGCCCCGGAGGCGGGGCCATGCCCGGGGTGCTCGGCGGCCGCTTCGAGTTGTGATACATCTGCGTCAACAGGTCGTCGGCGATGTTGCTGACGTCCATGGAAATACGAATCAACCGGTTACGGAAGATGGCGTGGCAGAAAATAGCGGGCACGGACAGACCGATACCCAGCAGCGTTACGACGAGGGCGTGGGAAATACCGTCGGCCAGCTTGTCCGGGCGCGGCGTGCTGCCGGGTCGGGCCAGTTCCATGAACGCGAGGATCATACCGAACACGGTGCCGACCAGTCCGAGCATCGGCCCAAGCGTGCCGATGGTGGCCAGGTAGGCGATCAGCTGTTCCTTGCTGGCCTTGACGCTCTCGACCATGTTGAAGGCCGCTTCACGCGAATCTTCGATGCCGTATTGCAGACGACCCATGCCGGCCGTCATCACACGGGCCACGAACGAATTATCGTTGCGGGCCATGTCGAACGCTTCTTTGAAACGCCGTTTGTTGACGGTGTCGGTGAATTCTTCGACGAAGCCGGGCGGAATCGCCACGCCCATGCGCAGGTCCATCGCCAGGAGCACGATCAACGCGACGAGGCCGATGGACACCAGCAAGAGGAGTGGGCCGAACACGATGCCCGCGGACTTGACGATGTGCCAGAACAAGTTCGGTGATTTGCCATCCGCTGCTGCTGCCGTATCCGCTTTTTTCTCACCCTTATCGCCACCTTCTTCTTGCCCATAAACTGGGGAGAAGCCGGGGACGACAACGAAGATGAACAGGATTGCGAGACACAGTGATAGGAACGCGATCCAGCGCGAGCGACTTACGGTAAGTCCCATGTTAGTGGTCCCTGGCTAAGAGACGATGGAGATTCCCAGCCGTGGCCAGGTACACGTTCGGCCAACAGCTACCGAGTGACCTAACCGCAAGGAGCTCGCCAATGCCTTTGTGATGCATCCCTCAGCGGCAGCGGTCTGGAGGGACAAAAGCTGGCTACTTCCTACGATGCGGCGATTAGGCCGATTATTGTCTTGAAATACGCAATCCCTGCTGCCCAACAACTTCCCGGGTGGATGGCAGAGCGTTCCTTCCCCCGATACCGAGTGGCTCCACCTTCTCGTGGTGGGAGAGGGGGCGAACCCTTCCAGCGCGGAGGCGAAAGACGATTGTGTGGAAACCGTTGAATTCACTCATATGAACGTGCGCTAAGGCGACTGTCAAGGATTTTCCCACAATCCAGGGCGGTCGCTTGCGGCGTCGTACTGTTACGGCGCAAGGGGCGGGAGTATCAGTTCTTCTGAATCTTCCGGCGGAAGTGCTCCACGGTCCGCTCCAGGCCCTCGTGCCGGTCGATTTTCGGCTCCCAGCCAAGCAGCTGCCGCGCCCGCGTGATGTCCGGCCGGCGCACCTTGGGATCGTCGGCCGGCAACGGCTTGTACTCGATCTTGCTCGCGCTGCCCGTCAGCGCAAGGATTTCCTGCGCAAACTCCAAGATAGTGACTTCATTAGGATTGCCCAGGTTGACGGGATCGTGAAAGTCCACGAACAGCAGCCGGAAGATCCCCTCCACCAGGTCGCTGACATAACAGAAGCTCCGCGTCTGGGTGCCCTGGCCGTAAACCGTCAGCGACTCGCCGCGCAGGGCCTGGCCGACAAAGTTCGGCAGTACCCGGCCGTCGTCCAGGCGCATGCGCTCGCCATAGGTGTTGAAGATGCGCACAATGTGCGTGTCGATGCCGTGAAAGCGATGATAGGCCATCGTCATTGCCTCGCCGAAGCGCTTCGCCTCGTCGTAGACGCCGCGCACCCCGATCGGATTGACGTTCCCCCAGTAATCCTCGCGCTGCGGATGCTGCTCCGGATCGCCGTACACTTCGCTCGTGCTTGCCACCAGGTAGCGTGCCTTTTTCAACTTCGCCAGGCCGAGCGTGTTGTGCGTGCCCAGCGAGCCGACCTTGAGCGTGGCAATCGGGTGCCGCAGATAATCGACGGGACTGGCTGGCGAAGCGAAGTGCAGGATGTTGTCCAGCGTGCCGTCGATCTCCAGCGGATGGGAGATGTCGTGGCGAATGAAACTGAAGCGATCGTTTCCGCGCAGGTGTTCGATGTTCGACAGGCTTCCCGTGATGAGGTTGTCGACGCAGAGGACCTCGTGCCCCTCGGCGAGAAAACGCTCGGAAAGGTGCGAGCCGACGAAGCCGGCGCCGCCGGTGATGAGTGTGCGCACGATCGAGGCTCCCCAGATTCGCCGGTTCGTGGCTGTGAGTCTGTCCGAGGGTGTTTGTGGGGCCGGCTTCCAGCCGGCCAGGCAAGCTGGAAGCTTGCCCCACAGAGCCCGACCCGAGTGTCACGGCGACCGTTTCCGCCGTCGCCCGTCCCGTCGTCCCCTTTTCGGACAGACTCTCAACGATCCTGTTAAAATGCTTAGAATAGGAAAACGGGCTTTTCTTTTCCGCCTTTTTGTGCTTCTCTGTGGGCTTTCCTCCCACGGAAGGACATTTTGAGGTTGCGTATGGCTGGCCGTTCGATCCGCACGTTCACCGTGATGCCGCACTTGCCCGAGCGCCTCCAGGCGCTGCAAAAGCTCGCCTACAACATATGGTGGTGCTGGAACCACGATGCGGTTTCCCTCTTTCGCCGCATTGACGACGACGTCTTCGAGACGGTCGAGAACAGCCCCGTCAAGCTCCTGGGCAATGTGGACCAAGGCCGTTTCGAGCAACTGCTGGCCGACGACGGCTTTCTCGCCCACATGGACCGTGTCGAGGAAGCATTCGATCGCTACATGGCCGGCAGCACCTGGTTTCACGAATCGTACGGCGATACGGCGGCGGCCATCGATTGTCGCATCGCTTACTTCAGCGCCGAGTTCGGCCTGCACGAAAGCGTCCCCGTCTACTCCGGCGGCCTCGGCGTCCTGGCCGGCGACCATCTGAAAGCAGCCAGCGACCTCGGCGTGCCGCTTCTCGGCGTCGGCCTGATGTACCGCGAAGGCTACTTTCGTCAGTACCTCAACGTCGACGGCTGGCAGCAAGAGCGCTATCCCGAAAATGACTTCTTCAACCTGCCGCTGATTCCGGAAACTAAAAAAGACGGCAGCCTGCTGCTGGTGAGTGTGCCGTTCCCAGGCCGGGAAGTGTGGTGCCGCATCTGGCGCATCCAGGTCGGCCGCGTGCCGCTCTACCTGCTCGACACCAACATTCCGAACAACAACGCGGAAGACCGCGGCATCACCAATCAGCTGTATGGCGGCGACAGCGACATGCGCATCCGCCAGGAAATGATCCTGGGCGTCGGCGGTATTCGTGCGCTGCGTGCGATGGGCAAGCCGCCAAGCATCTGCCACATGAACGAAGGCCATTCGGCGTTCAGCGGCATCGAGCGCATCCGGACGCTGATCGAAGAGAAGAACCTCGACTTCGCATCGGCCAAGGAAGCGGTGGCGGCCGGCACCTGCTTCACCACGCACACGCCCGTGCCCGCCGGCAACGACGTCTTTGCACCACAGTTGATCGAGCACTACTTCGGCAGCTATCTCCCACAGCTGCGGATCGACAAGAACGAGCTGCTGGCCCTGGGCCGGCAGAACCCGCGCGACGCCAACGAGCCGTTCTGCATGACGGTCCTGGCCATCCGCCTGGCGAACGTCTCCAACGGCGTCAGCAAGCTGCACGGCAGCGTCTCGCGCAAGATGTGGCGCACGATCTGGCCCGATCTGCCGGAATCGGAGATCCCGATCACGTCGATCACCAACGGCGTCCACACCCGGAGTTGGCTGGCGCCCGAGATGTCGCTGCTCTTCGACCGCTATCTTGGAATCCAGTGGGAAGAACGGCCGACCGATCACTCGATCTGGAAGCGGGCCGACAACATCCCCGATGCGGAATTGTGGCGCACGCACGAACGCCGCCGCGAGCGCCTGGTGGCCTTTGCGCGGCAGCGGATCAAGGCCCAGCTCAAACGCCGCGGTGCTCCGCCGGCCGAGGTCGCCCGCGCCGACGAAGTCCTCGACCCCGAAGCCTTGACGATCGGCTTCGCCCGTCGCTTCGCCACCTACAAGCGCGGCACGCTGCTGTTCCGCAACCTGGACCGCCTCGCCGCGATCATCAATCACAAGGACCGGCCGGTCCAGATCATCTTTTCCGGCAAAGCGCACCCGCGCGACCATGGCGGGAAGGAACTGATTGCAGAAATCTCGCACCTGGCCCGGCGCCCCGAGCTGCGCCGCCGCGTCGTCTTCCTCGAAGACTATGACATGAACGTCGCGCGCCACCTGGTGCAAGGCGTTGACGTCTGGCTGAACAATCCCCGGCGGCCGCTCGAAGCCTCCGGCACCAGCGGCATGAAGATCTGCTGCAATGGCGGCCTGAACCTGAGCATCCTCGACGGCTGGTGGGTCGAGGGCTACCAGGGCGACAACGGCTGGGCCATCGGCGCGGGCGAGGAATACACCGATCTGCCCTATCAGGACGACGTGGAAAGCCGGGCCATCTACGACCTGCTCGAGCAGGAGATCGTGCCCCTCTACTACACGCGCTCCAGCGACGACGTGCCGCGCGGCTGGCTGAAGATGATGAAGCGATCGATGGCGACCATGTGTCCCTACTTCAACACCAACCGCATGGTGCAGGAGTACGTGGAGAAGTGCTACTGGCCGTCGGCCCAGCGCTTCACGCAGTTGACGACGGAAAACTTGCGGCAAGCCCACGACCTGGCGCAATGGCGGCGCCGGCTGGGCCAGACCTGGACGCAAATCCGCGTCGAGGGCGTGGAAGCCAACGGCGCCGATCCGATGCAGGTTGGCTCGAGCATGTCGGTGAAGGCACGCGTGAACCTCGGCGGCCTGGCGCCCGACGACGTCGAGGTGCAGCTCTTTCACGGCGTCGTCGACTCGCTCGGCGAGATCCCCTTGCCGCGCACCGTATCGATGACTCACAACGGCGCGCACGAAGGCAGCACCTGGGTCTACCACGGCACCATCCCTTGCCGTTCGAGCGGACAGCACGGCTATGCGGTGCGCGTCCTGCCGCGGCACAAGGCGCTGGCGAACCCGTTCGAACCGGGGTTGGTGTGCTGGGGATAGCCTGAGTCCGCGAACCTCGTTTCTCATTGTGGGCCTCGGGCCGGCGCGATCACCGCGCCGGCCCGAGGCTTGTCCATTCCTGGGCTCGCTTGGGTACGAAATGTGCTGAATAGCCAGGAGAGGGAATTAATCGTGTCGAAGACAATGCCTGAGCATGCGAGCCGTTGAGGCGTACTCCCGTGGCCCAGCGGGCTCGTCCATCTAGCACGGGAGAAGCGAAAAAGAGCGAGGTGTTCTGATGCGTACCGTCAAGGGCTTGTTGATGCTGGGTCTGACCGTTGGCGCGCTGGCCGTCGTACCGAGCGCCCGAGCGGACCACTGGGAGCAGAAGGATGGTTACTGGTATCTCTACAGTGACAAGGACCAGAAATGGTACTACCAGTCGGGCGACAACTGGCTGGTGTTCGAGAACGGCGCCTGGGTGCCGTGGGGCGTAACCGCGTCGAGTCCGGGGATCAGCACGTACAACAGCTACTATTACAATCCCACGGGCTACTCAACTGGCTACAGCAACTACGGTTATTCTCCCAATTACCACTACAACAGTGGCTATCGCGGCGGCTACTATGGCGGCGGCTATGGCGGCTACGGGATCCCGCTTGGTAACAGTGGGTTCTACTGGGGGGGAGGCCGGGGCGGAAACTGGGGTG
>JAIEMG010000026.1 GCA_019752375.1 Gemmataceae bacterium
GATCGCTGCACCCCTGGCGAGCCGGGAGCGTCAGCGACCGGAGTATTCAAAAGCGCCGGTTCGTGAAGAACTCCGGTCGCTGACGCTCCCGGCTCGCCAGGGTTGCGAAATCAGCATCATGATATCAGTTGCACGCGGAGTGCCAGCAGTTCCGGCTCTGCGGTTTGCGCCATTGCGTTCCCCGCCCTGCCCTGAGTGAAACCGCCCCGTGCCTGGGTGCGCACGATTTTCACGCCGATAATACACTCTGTAAAGTTCGTAACACGATGGCTGCCGCGGGTCGTTACGCCGGCAAGGATGCCGGGGTGGACCCACTGACCGCCGTGTCACGACCGAGGAGCGAGGAAGGCATGACGCCGACCATTCGCCACTCATTGCTCTGCGCCATCGTTGCGTTGGCCGCGGCCTTGCCGGCACAGGCCCAACCAGGGCCGCAAACCTTGCCGGAAACGCGGGTGCCCGGCACGCGGCCCGACGTGCCGCTGCCGCCGGACAACCCGGTCATCCCGGAACCTCAAGCCGTTCAACGGCACCGCGACCAAGGACTTCGGCTTCCAGGTGACGATCAAGCTGGTGCCGGAAGCCGCGGCGCCTCAGCCGGTGAAGGAAGACGGTAAGGAGAAGGAATAACGAGCTGTAATGGGCAGTCGCCGGCCTCTGACGCCGGCTCTAAGCCCCGGTGCGGTTGAGTCCTCGGCCGGTGGCTTGACAGTCCCGAGAGGGTGGAGTACGTTCAACCTACCATGAACATGGATTTGGTTGTCCGCATCACTCTCCGCGACCGCGTCGCTCTTGCCGTTGCCCGACGGCAAGGATTCACCTGAACGCGCCCCTGATTTGGGCGGCGTGTCCGTTCTTTTCCACTTTCACACATCGTCTTCTACCAGACTGCGGCTCTTAGCGTGGGCAAAGCCATCCCCAGGCGGGACGCATGCGAACCAGCGCTTCCTGAACGACTGGGTCGAGTACGACAGGATCGACAAGGAAGAGCAGCAATGCCCAGACGTCCATCGGGCTTCACATGGCTGTCTTCGGAAATGAGGTGCATCATGCAAGACAGAGCGCGCAGCGCCGCCAGGGACTAAGCGAAGCACGGCGGAGTTCTTGTGGGACGTGAAGCCGAGAACACGTCACTAATGGAGCCGAAAAGGCGAGACAGTCCAAGCGTCGAAGGCAAGTGAGTCGTGCCAGCCGGTCTTCCTTCAACACGTGAGGTGATTCGATCATGGCAGCCATTCCCTTCCGAGCGGGACCCAGTCCGGCCAATCTCGGCTGGTGGTGCCTGGCTTTCCTGGCCGCCCTGAGCCTGGCCGGCTGCAGCCGTACTCCGTCGCGCGTGGTCCTCTACTGCGCCCAGGACAAGGAGTTTGCCGAACTGGTCTTCGGCGATTTCAAGCAGCAAACCGGGCTCAGCGTCGCACCGCACTTCGACACCGAGAGCACGAAGTCGGTCAGCCTTTACGAAGAACTGGTGCGCGAAGCCCAGCGGCCACGCTGCGACGTCTTCTGGAACAACGAGATCGTCTCGACCATCCGCCTCCAGCGCAAGGAACTGCTGGAGCCTTACGCCAGCCCGTCGGCGGCCCCGTATCCCGAGTGGGCCAAGGCAAAGGACGACACCTGGCACGCGTTCGCCGCGAGGGCCCGCGTGCTGATTGTCAGCACCAAGTTGCCCGAGGCCGATCGACCGCGCAGCTTGCTGGAGCTGACGGACCCACGCTGGAAGGGCAAGGTCGCGATGGCCAAGCCGATGTTCGGCACCTCGGCGACGCAGGCCGCATGCCTGTTCGACGTGCTTGGCAAGGGTCGGGCCATGGCCTACTATCGCGGCTTGCGCGACAACCAGGTGCAAGTGCTCGACGGCAATAAGCAAGTCGCGGTGAGCGTGGGTGAGGGCAAAGTGCCGGTCGGCATCACCGACACCGACGACGCCATCGAGGAAGTGAAAGCCGGCCACCCCGTGGTCATCATCTTCCCCGACCGCGACGCTCCCGTCGGCGAGCGCATGGGCACGCTGTTCATTCCCAACACCGTGGCGGTGATCCGCGGCGCTCCCAACCCGGACGGGGCGCGCAAGCTCATCGATTACCTGCTCAGTTCCGAGGTGGAAACGCGTCTCGCGGAAACCGCGAGCGCCCAGATTCCGCTGAATCCCAACGTGAAAGCCGCGCTGCCGCCACCGATCGAGGCTGGACGCTCCGCCAAGCAAATGCAGGTGGATTGGGGCACGGCCGCGGACTTTTGGGACGAAGCCCAGGCATTTCTGGCGAAGGAATTCGCGCGGCCTTGATCGGAGGGTGTTCTGGAGGTGCTGGCCAGGGCGGCGTCGAGTCGCGCAAGACATGCAGGGCGAGAAGCTGGAGCTTCTCGCCCTGCATTCCCAAGCCAGAGAGCCTGAGAACGAATCGCCAAACGGGCTGTCGTGTGCCGTGTAGCGGAAGTCGCCAGACTTCCGTGCGACAGGATCCGGTTCGGAACTCTGGCGAGTTCCGCTACAGGAGATGAAGCGCGCCGTGTAGCGGAAGTCGCCAGACTTCCGTGCGACAGGATCCGGTTCGGAACTCTGGCGAGTTCCGCTACGTACCCAAGCCGGAGAGCGTGTGAACTAATTGCCAAATGGCCTGTTTTGCGACCATCGAATAAGGACTTACGTCGCGAAAAACAGCCTTTTGGCGATTAATTCACAAACTCCGGAGCTTGGGAACGAGAGGATAGCGCAACTTCAAAACTTGCGCGTCAGGCTCGAGGGCAGCACGAGCAGGTAGAAGATTTCCTGCCGCTCGCCTTACGGCTTGGCAAACGTGCTGTCGTCCAGTTTGTCCGCAGACGTGTACTCGGTCACCTCGGCAGTACCGAAGTCCTTGCCATCACGCTTGAGAATGTGCTTCGTGGCGTGCTTGGTGCCGTTGAATTCCTTGTGGCCGCTGTAGATCGTCTCCGCGGTGAACTCCTGGCCATTGCCGCCCTGCACATCCTTGGAGCGCGTTTCGCTCTTCACCAGCAGTCCGGTCTTCTTGTCAAAGAATAAGCTCACGTCCCGGCGATCCTTGTGGGACACCTGAACGCCGACGGCTTCGATGTCGCCGACCTTCACTTCGCCCAGCGGGGAGAACTTGAACTCCTTGTTGTTCAGCGGGGCCAGCGACGTCACCCACTGCACGTACATCTGCTCCTGCGCCTCGGCGACCTGGTCCTTGTCCATGTCCATGGTCTTGTCCATGAAACGGATCCAGCCCTTGTCGCCGTTGATCACCTGAATGAAGGTAAATTTCTGACCCATGACGTCGATATCGGTGTCCACGCGCATCTTGTTGGGCACCTGAATAGACGCCGACGCGTTGTATTCGATCGTCATCCCGCCCACCTCGACCTTGCCCTTCATCTTGGCAGTGCCGGCCTTGAACTTCGTCACGTTCTCGGCGCCGCCGTGTGCCTTGATAGCCTTGTCGATGATGGCCTTCGTCGCTGCCGCATCATCGGCACGCACAGGGGACAGAAAGACCAGGCTCAGACAGGACGCCGACACCATTGCCAGGGACGATCGCATGTTCAATCTCCACCAGGGAAAACCGAGGACTTGCTGTGGAAGCTGCTCTTCGAAAAAGCTATTCGCTTCACAACGGCGTTCATTTCACTGAAACATACCCACGCTCGGCAAGCCGGGTGTCAACACGCTCCAGCGATTAGCGCTGAAATCTCGTTACCTGCGTCGTGCCGTTGGTCAGCTCGAAGCGGTAGCCGTCGGCAAACGCATCCGCGAACTCTTCTTGGTGTGACACCAACAGGATGCACCGCAACTGGCCCCGCAGATTTTGCAGCTCCTGGATCATGACTTGCCGTCCCTGCCGATCCAGACATCCGAAACCCTCGTCGATGATGACCGACTCAATCGGCCGATGCTGACGGCTCGCATATTGCCCGATACCCAGCGCGAGACTGACGGCCACGCGGAAGCGCTGGCTGCCGCTCAGGAACGCGACGCCAATCGGCGTTTCCCCCGTGCCGCGATTGTACGCTTCCAGCTGCAACGCCTGATCCGCGTCGCTGTCTTCCTCGCCGCGCAGGCGCAGATAAAGTTGTCCCCCGGAGAGCCGATCCAGCACGGCGTTGGCGTAGTCCACGATGCCACGCTCCGCCTGCCGGACAAGGTAAAGCTGCAAGCGATTTCGGCCCAGCAATTCCGCGAGCAGCCGGTGCAGGTTGTGCTGCCGATCCTGCTCGGCGTGGGTGTCGCTCAACTCCCGCCGCTGGGCCTGTCGTTCCTGGAGCCGATCGCGTTGTTTATGCACCTCACGCAGCTCTGCGTCGTAAAGCGTTTGCTCCTGGGCAAGCGCCACCGCGCGCAGCTTGAGCGCGGCAGGATCGCAGCGAGCGTCCGCGGGTACCTTCTCGACTTCCTGCTCCAGCTCCTCCAATCGCTGTTGGACAGCCTGCAGCCCGGCCCGTGCCTGGGCCAATTCCTCCCTGCGTGCGAGGATGTTCTGTTGCTCCAGGGTTTGGTACTCGCTCTGCCAGCGTTCGAGGTCTCCGGAGCGTGCCGCATCCGCTTTCGTTTGCCACTCGGCCGGCAAGGCGGTGCGGGCGCAGTCCACCGCTTTCTGAAACGCTTCGCGGCGCACTTCCTCCGCACTGGCTTGTTGTTCCTTGTCCGCGAGCTGTTCCCGGAGCGTCCGAACCTCGAGCTGAAGCCGTTCCGCCGCGGCTTGGTTGGTCTTCCATTCGGTGCGCTGGGTGAGCAAGGACTTCTTGAGAGCCGTGTCCTCGGCTTCGAGCCGGGTGTACTCTTCCTGCAGCGCAGTCGGTTCCGCGGGTAGCGCCGCCTCCTGTGTCTTGAGGGTCCTCTGCGTCGTTTCGCGCTGGGCCTGCAAGCGCGTCCACTTCTCCGCGCCTGCTTGCGCCGACTGTAGCTCATGGAGCGCCGCCGCTTTGCCTTGTGCCTGAGCCTTGAGCGTCGCAAGGTCCCGCGACGTGGGAAAAACGGTCGACTGCCACTGGTCCGGCGGCTCGGAGCCAATGCGTAACCGCAGCGCGTCCGGCAATCCCTGATAATCGCGCAAAAGATCGGCGCCCAAGCGTTGGATATCGCGTTCGGCCTCGGCATGCTTTCGAAGCCGTTCCTTGATTTGATCGCGCACCGCGGCAAGTCGTGACTCCAGCGTTTGCTTCTCATCCTGAAGCCGCTTCTCCAGTTGCACGACTTGCGTTCGCGATTGCGCCGCTTGCTGACATGCCGCTTCCGCCGCCGTACGGGTGTTGCCGCGCCGCGTGCGTTCTTCGATGATGTGGCCGGGAGTTAACAACTGGCCGCAAAGCCGGCAGAGCTTCGCACCGCTCAGTTCGTTCAACTGTTCGAGGTCCTTGCGTGCTTGCTCGAACAGGGTGCGCGTTTCAGTCGCGAGCTCGTCGGCCTTCTGGCGAGCGAGCGTCGCGTCGTCGAGGAGTGGACCGAGAACCGCCAATTCGGCGGTCAACTTTGCTTCCGCTTGACGCGCTGTTGTGCCTTCTCGGAACGCCGCTTGCAGCCGCTCGCGGGCGGCAATCAGTTCGGTGCGCGCGGTTTGAAAATGATTCAGCAGCGGCAATGCCTGGCTCAGCAACGCCAGGCGATCATGTTCCCGCTGCAGCTGGGCGACCAAGGCGCCCGGCTCGGCCGGAAAAGCGGCCAGCTCCGCGTCGATGCGGGCCAGTTCGCGGCGCTGTTGCTCGCAAAAATGCACGGCAGCAAGCATGGTCGAAAGTTCGCGCAATCGACCGTTGACGACCTGTTCGCGTAGCTGCGCGTCGGCCAGGGATTGTTGCAAGACGTCCTGCCGCTTTCGGACCTGCTCCGCTTCCGCACCCAGCCGGCCAAGATTCTCCGCGAGACCGCGCTGCTCCCCGACGAGCCGGGTACACCGCTCACTCGACGCTTTCAAGCGTTGTCGTTGTTCCGCGAGACTCCGGATCCGCGGCAACACGTCGCGCAGTTCCTGCAGCCTGGCCCAGGCGGTTTCGATTCCTTCGGCATCGGCCAGCAGAGTCCGATAAGCGCTGCATCGTTGCTGCGCCTCCGTCCGTTTGCCCTGCAAGGCCCGCCACTGTTCCGCCTGGATGAGTAGACGCTGAAGCTGTTGCGATTCCCCCTGACACCGATCCACGGTCTCCTGAGCGCGGACGATGCGCTCGTCAGCCGCTTCCAGCTCCGCGGCACCGACCTCGGGCAGTTCGTTGAGCCGCAGCTGCGTGCGTTCCAGTTGCTCCTTCAGCTCCCGGCGCCGTGCATCGGCGCGTTCGTGCAGACGCTGGAAGCGGTCGAGGTCCACGACGCCGGCCAGCACCTCGAAGCGGCCTTTCGGTCCGGCCTCCAGCAGCTTCTCCGCCCGGTTCTGCATGAGGAGAACGGAAGAAGTGAACGTCTCGTACGTCAGACCGACGTTTTCGTGGACCCAGCGGTCGAAATCGCGCTTGTTGGTGGTGTCTTCCACGGGCTTCCAGCGGTTGGCGTCCGTGTCCCAGCGTTCGATCTGCTGCGTGGAGGCGGCGCCGCCCTGTTTCTTGAGTTTGAGGGTGCGGCGTGCGCGATAAAGATGTCCATCCAGCAAGAAGTCGAACTCGACCAGGGCGCGATCGCTGCCCTTGTTGATCAACTCGTCGGCGTGCTCCTTGCCCGCGCGGTGACCGCCGAACAGGGCATAGGTCACGCCGTCGAAGATGGCCGATTTGCCGCTGCCGTTGACGCCGGCCAGCATCCAGAGAGAAGCGCTGTCGAAGGAGACTTCTTGCTCGTCGCGATAGCAGAGGAAGCCGCGGACGCGAATGCGCTGAGGGATCATGCGCTCTCCTCGGTCAGCAGCCCCTCGGCGAGCTTGCGGAGCGCTCCCTGGTCGGGATGGTCGGCCAGCTCCACGTTGAGATAATCGAAGACCGTGTCGTGAAAGCTGCGGTGCAACGACACGGCATCGGCAGCCGCGCGAGCACCGCCCAGTTCGCCGGCCTCCTGCCAGGAGCGTTCGTACCAGCGGGGAAAGATGGCATCGAGCTCGCGCAGAATGGCTTCGAGGTTGTCCGCGCCGGCCGTATAGCGCAAGTGATAGCGCACCAGGGCACGTTCGCGATCGGGATAGCGCTCGCGCAGCGTGGGCAGGTCCTCCTTCGGATCGAAGACATCGACCTGATAGATCGGCGTCGCATCCAGCTTCAATTCCACCGGGGTGCCGCGACAACCCTCTGGACCGACTTCGACAACGACGACACACTTCTGATCGAAGCTCTCCCCCAGGTCGAGCCGTTCGACGCTGCCGGAATACCGGACGCTCGGCTTGCCGCCAAGGAACTGCGGCTTGTGGATGTGACCGAGCGCGACGTACGCGAGGTCGGGCAGGTCCGTGGCACCAAACACGATACTCTCGGCTTCGCTGATGCGGTACAGGCTCGGCAGGACGGCGCCGTTGATGTGGATGTGGGCGCCCAGGACCGTCGGCAATTCCGTTTGAAAGGCCGGTGAAGCAAGCAGCTCGCGCAGATGGCGCGTGAAGCCGGCCTGAAGGGCGCGGTTCTTCTCCTCCAGGCTGTCGTAGCGCTGGGCCACGCCGTCCAGGTAGCGCGACGGCGTTGGATAGGGCATCAGCACGAACTGCACCTGGCCGGTCGGATGGTCCAGGCGAAAGAGGCCGGGCTGCGTCGCCAGGTAGAAACGGCCGGTGCGTAAGAGCGTGCCGGGTTTTTCCGACGTGGGAGCGGCCAGGGTCAGGGCATGCCGCAGCGTCAGGCAGAAGTTCTCGCTGTCGTGATTACCGGTCAACGCGACGATGGTGCCGCCGCGCAGGAGGAAATCGAAAAACACCTGCTGCAAGTGGTCGATCGATTGCCGCAGTCCCTCCGGACGGCTCAGCTCGCTGAAGAGATCGCCCGCGACCAGGAGCACGTCGATCTGCTCGGAGATGCAATAGCGCGCGACTTGCTCGACGCCGCGCTGTATGTCGGCAGTACGATCAATGCGGCCCAGGCGATCGCCGAGGTGCCAATCGGCCGTGTGGAGAATTCTCATGAGTGGGTAAATTGTGCCACGAAACCGGCACGGCCGTCGAGGTCGGTAGTCGCCGTTACTGGACCTGCTTTAGCCAGGTCTCGGCTTCCAGGCGATAGAATTCCGCCGCGGTCAGCTCATTCACGGCCGCATTGTTGCCGCGCTGCAAATCGCGGACAATCTGCTCCAGCTTACGCATGCGCTCCCGGTGGGCCTGGATCGCGGCAATCTGGTCCGCCTTCTTGTCGCTGAGCTGCCGTTCACTTTCCATCCAGCGGCGCGACCACCAGTAAACCGATTCGCCGTTGCTGCGCCCTTCCTGGTAGTTTTTCCAGACGAGGACAAACGTCTTCCGTGCCGCTTCCATCTGCGCTTTGGAATGCACCACGGCGGGATCGGCCTGCTCCGCGCGCGAAACGGCTCGCGGCGCTGGCGCCAGTGCCAGGCCGACGACGATCCCCAGCAGCAACCCGATGATCGCCTTCATGTTCTGCTCCTTTGCCGGATGGGCCGGTCGGCCTCGTTGGGAGACGGACCAAATTCATTGTATCGCGGCCCCGTTGCTGCTTCACCCCATCGCCAGGCGCTTGGCGGCGAGGGCGCCAAGCGCCATTTTTCTTGTCACATCGCGGGAAGTCGACGGTAGTGCATTTCGAGCCGGGCGGAATACGCGCCTTTGCCGGTGGAACGTGGGTCGGATAGGATTGGGCCCCATCTCGTCGGCTAGAGTTCGTAGGGTGCGTCAAGCGTACGCGCGCGGACGCACCGCAACCAACACTTGCCGGACGATATACTGCACGCGGGCCAACGGGGTGCCTGGCAAGGTGGGCCAGACACTCTTGTCTGGCCGGCCAGACAAGAGTGTCTGGCCCACCGAACACAACCATTCT
>JAIEMG010000159.1 GCA_019752375.1 Gemmataceae bacterium
CGTAGCGCCAGCTCCGCGTTCCATTTCGACTCAATGCCCTCTGCCACCGCAACTTCAATCATTGTTTTAGGGCCTCTAACCGGGAGCGCCAGCACCGCGGTCTTGAAAACGAAACCGCGGTGCTGGCTGAACGGACGCAAAGGGCAGTCATTCCTCTATTCCTCTTTCTGTCCAGTTTGATCCCCGTCGTACAGGCTCCACCTGACTCCATCACCGGCATGAACAACTGGAGACATTCATGTCCGACCTATATGAATACGACGGATACCTTACATTTTCTAGCTTGAATGACAAACAGTCCGAGCAGGCGCACGCGATTCTTAGGAATTCAGGACTCAAGGTGCAATTGACGTCAAACTCCCTAGAGTTGCAGTATCAGGGGAGGGACACCGGGCGTTGGCTTCTGCAATTACTAGCCGAGTTGGCACCTCTGATTCACACTGCAAGTGGCGAAATAACGTGTCTGCCAAACATCGAGGGGGCAGACCCTGTCTACGAATTCTACGAAATACGTGAGGGAAAGCTTTATTTGCAGGAAGGTAGAATTGTGCGCGGCCCCAAGCGTGTGATTGTCCCTCCCGGAGATGCAAGAGCGATTGGCGAGGATGTGTGACCGGCCCGGGGGTATTGACCATGAACGAACTGAATGATGTAAGTCTCAACTGTCCCACATTTGACGAATTCATCGCGTCTTACAATGCGGCAATCGATGTATTGTCCCCAGAGACTGCTCGGCGGTTGTGTGAAATTCACAAGGACTATTTCAGCAGGTACGGCCTGGAAGGGGCATATGAGAGGATGAAAAACCGTACGATTGCCCAGATCTTCTCTGAACACCAACCGGGCGACGTAAAGCCAGTTGCCGCCGGTGAACGGGAAGGCGTCAGGTGGAGCCTGTACGACGGGGATCAAACTGAACAGGAAAAGGAATGATTGCCCATTGCATCCGTTCAGCCCGCGCCGCGGTTTCGTTCTCAAGACCGCAATGCTGACCGATCCGGAAAGCCGTCACCAAGCGGCGAAATCAGTCCTGGATGTTTCGGACCGCCGTAACCAAACGGCAAAAACGGACACTTCACACCCTCAAGGAACGGAAAGAAGCGGCCAGCATGTGCCGTCACGGAACAAGCGAAACGGCGAGCGTCGCCGACTGTGCGGCACCGGTGATCGGAATCAATTGATCTTGCAGCATTGCACCTCGCCTTGGCGGCATGGAGGTTGGGAGAACGCTCCGGACAGTGCCCCGTCGTTTCCCTTTGCTCCTGCCGCATTCGCACACTATGCTTGTGGGTGCAGGATTCCTCGCCGCCTTCCCCAATGACGCGGATTGCGTTCTAGAGAGGTGTTTCCGGCGCTCGCCCGTGTCGGGAACCACCGGCGTGGGACTGCGGAGACGGTGACGATCATGACGAGTCCGAGACGTCCTGAAGACTTCGGCGCCGGCCGCATCCCCAGTGCCTATCGCTCCTCATCCCGCCCCCGCCTCGGTCAGCCGACGCTCATGCCTAGCCCCGCCCTGCCGCCGGGCAGCCAGACGTTTGTCGACAATCTGGTGAAGATGCAGATCGTCGGCCCCAGCATGGTCGGTATGTTTCTGCGCGAACAGGCGCACCGTCTCGACGAGCTAAGCACCACCGAGGGCCTGAGCAACGCCCTTATCCAGGCCGGACTGCTAACGCCCTACCAGCTCGATCGCGTGCTGACGGGCAACACGCACGGCCTGGTCCTTGGCAACTACCGTGTGCTGGAGCGCATCGGTTCGGGGAGCATGGGCATTGTCTTCCTGGGCGAACACACGCTGCTGCGTCGGCGTGCAGCCATCAAGGTGCTGCCCGTCGACGACAACCTGCCACCCGCGCTGCTCGAACGCTTCTACGGCGAAATGTGCGTCCTGGCCGACCTGCACCATCCCAACATTGTGATGGCCTTCGACGCAGGCCGGCTGCCGCCGCCCAATCCGACCTCGCCGGCCCTGCATTACCTCGTGATGGAGTTGGTGTCCGGCGGCGACATGGAACAGTATGTGATCGACAACGGCATCCTGCCCATCGCCCAGGCGTGCCAGTGGATTCGTCAGGCGTCCTGCGGTCTTCAGGAAGCGCACGATCACCACCTGGTCCATCGCGACGTCAAGCCCTCCAATCTGCTGCTCACGCGCGACCGCCAGGTGAAGCTCGTCGATTTTGGCCTGGCCCGCCAGTTTGTGAGCCAGCTGACCGATCCAAGCTGCCTGCTAGGCAGCATCGAGTTCATGGCGCCGGAACAGAGCTTCGACCCCTCCGCCGTCGGACACCAGGCCGACATCTACGGCCTGGGCGCCACGCTGTTCTGGGTGCTGACCGGCCAGACGCCGTATCCCGAAGAGCGAAGCCTGGCCAAGGCACTGCGCGCGCTGCAGGCGAATCGTCCGCGCCGCCTGCGGACGTTGCGTCCCGACGCGCCGGCTGAACTGGATGCGCTGATCGATCGCATGATGGACCGCGACCCGGCCCAGCGTCCGGCCCTGCCGTTGACGGTCATGAACGCGCTGGCAAGGTTTGCCGCACCGGCAGCCCCGCCGTGGGAAATATTCAACCTGGATCATCCGTCCGAGCCGTCGGACGAGGCTTCCGCCGCCACGCTGGTGGGGGAGAACACCTGGAAGGTCTTCGTGGTTCATGACGACCCCAAGCAGCGCGACGGCATTCGCTCCACACTGGAACCGCTGGGCTGCCTCGTCGGTGAAACCGCCACCGGCGAGGACGCGTTGCGCATCGTCCGCGACGAGCCGTGCGACTTGCTCTTGCTGAAACTCCAGTTACCGGACCTCAACGGCTACGAGGTTTGCAAGCGGCTGCGCGAACGCCCGCCGGTGCCGCACCTCAAGGTGGTGCTTCTCTCCGAACGCGGTTCCGTACCCGACCTGACGGAAGTCCTCGGCAAGGGCGCCGACGACTGCATCCATCAGCCGCTCGACATGCGACGTCTCGCCGCCAAGGTGCAATATCTGCTTCGCCTCAAGGATGCCCAGGACCGCACCGACATGCTGGCTCGCAGCTTGATGACGGCCAATCGCCAGCTGGAAGACAGCTTGCGGGCGCGGGCCGACGACGTGCACCAGGCCCACGACGCCCTGCTGTTCGCCATGGCCAAAATGGCCGAGCAACGCGACGGCGAGACCGCCGGCCATTGTCGCCGTTTGCAGCTCTATTGCCGGGCGCTGGGCAAGGCGCTCAATGCCGATCAGAGCTGGGTGGGCATCGTCAACGGCCCGTTCCTGGAACAGGTCGAGCGCTGCGTGCCCTTGCACGACATCGGCAAGATTGGTCTGCCTGACGCACTCCTTAGCAAGCCGGGCAAGCTGAATCCCTCCGAGCGCGCCCAAATCGAGACGCATACGCTGATCGGCGCCGCCATGCTCGACGCCCTGGCTCGCGAGTACGGCGAATCGCTTGGCTTCCTCACCGCCGCGACACTCATTGTTCGCCATCATCACGAGCGCTACGACGGCGCCGGCTATCCGGACGGCCTGGCCGGCGACGCCATTCCACCCGCTGCGCGCATCGTCGCCATCGCGGACGTCTACGACGCCCTGCGCCGCAAACGCTTTCACAAGTCATCGCTGACACACGAGGAATCGGTGCGCCGGATCCTGTACGAGTCGGAAGGCCAGTTCGACCCGTCGATCGTCCAGGCATTTCAAGCATGCCAGGCCGATTTTCAGCGCATTTATCAGCAAGTGCGTGATTGAGCGAACGTCCCATTCTTCGCTTCAGTAAGACGAACCGACACCGAAGGACCATCCATGCCGCTCGTGCTCGGCATCGACCTGGGAACGACGACAATCACAGCCCTGGTTCTCGATGCGCAGACGGGTACCATCCGCACTAGCGAAACCACCCAGAACACGTCGGCAATCACCGCATCGGCAGACAAGTCCCACGGCCGTTCCGAGTGGGACGCACGCCGCATCGCCGACACCGCGTGTCGCTGCCTTCGCAGTGTGACCGACAAGCTTGGCGCCGAGCGTGCACAACTCGTCGGCCTCGGCATCACGGGGCAACAGCACGGGGTCGTCCTCGTCGATGCTTCTTCCGCGCCGCTCACGCCATTCATCAACTGGCAGGACCAACGCGGTGAAGAAACGGTTCCCGGTGCCGGCGACACCTATGTGCGCCGCGCCATCGACGCGGTCGGCCCCGATGCGCCACGGCGAACCGGCTGCCGACTGGCCACCGGCTACCTGGGCCTGACCCTCTTCTGGATGAAGCAAGTTGGCACGCTGCCGAACGACGCCACGGCATGTTTCCTGATGGACTATTTCGCCGCCGTGCTGACGGGCTGCCGACCAGCGACCGACCCGACCTGCGCCGCCAGCGGCGGTATATTCGACGTGTCGCGCGGCCATTGGGACAACGAGATGATCGCCGCTCTCGGCCTGCCGCACTCGGTCTTTCCCGAAGTCCGACCATCCGGCGACCGGCTTGGCGGCATCACGCCGGCGATGGCGGAAGCCACAGGCCTTCCGGAGGGATTGCCGGTCTTTATCGGCATCGGCGACAACCAGGCGAGTTTTCTCGGGAGCGTCGCCGACCGGGTTAGGAGCGTGCTGGTGAACGTCGGAACCGGCGCGCAAGTGGCGACCTATCATGAGGCATTCCGCGCCGATTCGCTGCTGGAGACCCGGCCGTTCCCGCGCGGCGGCTTCCTGCTCGTGGCAGCCGGACTGTGCGGCGGCAGCTCGTACGCGGTGCTGGAATGTTTCTTCCGGTCCGTCGGCACGCAACTCCTGGGCGCCGAAGCGAAGGAGTCCCTCTACGAGCATATGAACGGTCTGGCGGCCGAAGTGCCGTCCGGCGCCGACGGATTGCGATGCGAACCGCTCTTCAGCGGCACCCGCGCCCGGCCGGCCTTGCGAGCGGCATGGACAGGAGCGTCTGTCCAGAATTTTACGCCGGCCCACATGACGCGCGCTCTCCTCGAAGGCATGGCGCGGACCTTTCACGACGGCTACCAGCAGACCGCGAAGCACACGCATCGCCCGCGCAGCCGCATCGTCGGCGCCGGCAACGGCCTGCGCGCCAATCCCGTACTGGCGCGCATTGTGGCAAGCACCTTCGAGCTGCCGCTCTCCTTCCCCCTGCATCGCGAGGAAGCTGCCTACGGTGCTGCATTGCTTGCTGCCGTCTCTGCAGGCGTGCAGCCCGACCTGAATGTGGCTGGAAAGTTGATCCGCTACACGGAGCCATTATGACGAAACGTGCAGTCGTGCTGCTCAGCGGCGGCCTCGATAGCGCCACGACGCTGGCCCTGGCCAAGCAGCAAGGATTCGAGTGCTTTGCGCTGAGTGTCGATTACGGCCAACGGCACCGCATCGAGCTGGAGAGCGCCCGTCGCGTTGCGGAATTGCTGGGCGCCGCTGGCCACACCATCGTCAAGATCGACTTGCGTGCCATCGGCGGCTCGGCGCTGACCGCCAGCATCGACGTGCCCAAGGATCGGCCCGACGAGGCCATCGGCCAGGGCATTCCCATCACTTACGTACCAGCGCGAAATACCGTCCTGCTGTCGCTCGCCCTGGGGCATGCCGAAGTCGTGAAGGCGTTCGACTTGTTCATGGGCGCCAATGTGCTCGATTACTCCGGTTATCCCGACTGCCGGCCGGAATTCCTGAGCGCGTTTGAACAACTCGCCAACCTGGCAACGAAGGCCGCCGTGGAAGGGCAAGGCACATTTCGCGTCCACGCGCCGCTGATCCGCATGACCAAGGCGGAGATCATCAAGGATGGCACGCGCCTCGGCGTCGATTTTGCCCACACCCTCAGTTGTTATGACCCGGACGCGCAAGGGCGAGCTTGCGGCCACTGCGACAGCTGCCGACTGCGATTGAAGGGGTTCCAAGAAGCGGGGTTGAGTGATCCGGCAGCGTATCAAAGAAAATGAACTTGGCGAGCCGGGAGCGTGAGCGACCGGAGTGCTTCACATCTTCAAGGACTTGAAGCTCTGGCAGTACTCCGGTCGCTCACGCTCCCGGCTCGCCAGAAATGCGCTGGAGTTACATGATGCGTGCCTGGCTCCTGACCAATACGACCTACGGCACCTGGCTGCCTGGTGACCCGCGTGGCTCTGTCACTTCGGTACGCGACTTGCGTCCAGACGACGAAGCGACTCCTTTTCGCATCGAGCACGACCTGCCCGGAGAACCCTGGGAGGATAGCCTTCCCGGGCTCTATCACAGCGCCTTGGGGCAGATGAAGGGACCAAGGATCTATCTGGATCTCTTGAAAGCCGAGACATTGCTAGCGCAATTTCAGGAAACGGCGACATTTCGCGGTTGGACTCTGCGCGCCGTGGCTTTGATGATCAACCACTTCCATCTCGTCGTTCAGGTGCCCGAGGACCCTGACCCGCGCAAGATTCTGGCTGACTTCAAGGCCTATGGCAGTCGGGTGCTAAATCGCCGGTATGGAAAGCCGAAGTCGGAGACGTGGTGGACGGAGAACGGATCGAAGCGGAAACTGCCGAACCAGTGTGCTCTTGACAGTGCCATCAACTACGTACTCTACAAACAGCCGCGTCCGCTCGTGGTCTGGTCGTCCGATTTGGGTCGCTTGATTTGAATTCCTGGCGAGCCGGGAGCGTCAGCGACCGGAGTTCTCAAAACCCTCATGACCTCGAAAAGCGCCGGCGATCCGGGAGCGTCAGCGACCGGAGTTCTCAAGATCTTCATGACCTCGAAGCACTCCGGTCGCTGACGCTCCCGGCTCGCCAGGTCGCTCGGCCAGAGCGACCGTGCCGGGCGAACGAAGGCTAGTTGATCAACTTCTTGATCTCGTCCTCCAGCGTGCTCATCTGCACGGTCCGGCTGACGACCTTGCCTTCCTTGTTGACCAGGAACAGGGTCGGCAACACCATGATGCCGTAGCCCTTGCCCAGGCTGCTTTCCATGCCCCCGTTCTCGCACAGGTGGGCGCCGGGGGCCGGGTTCTTCGCCAGGAAGCCCTTGGCCTCGTCCACGTTGCTATCCAGGTTGACGCCGACCAGCTCGACGCCCTTGGCGCCGTACTTGTCGATCAGGTCCTTGAACTTGGCGAAGTCGCCGATGCACTGGGTGTTCCAGCTGGCCCAGTAGTAGACGACCACGACCTTGCCCTTGGTGCTCTTGACGTCGAACGTGGTCCCCGTGATCGTCGGGCCCGCCAGAGTCAGCTCCTTGCCGTCGAGCTCCAAGCGGGACTTGGCGCCCTTGGCCTTCGCCGTCTGCTGGTGCTCGGGGAAGTCCTTGATGAGCAGCTCGTACCACTTCTTGGCCTTGTCTTCCTTGCCGGTCAGCTCGCTGACCATGCCGAGCTGCATCAGGGCATCCGGAGTGTCCTCGCCCTTGGGATAATCGGTCACGAACTTGGCGAGCGCTTCCAGCCATTCGTCCTGCGCCTTGCTGATCTCCTTGCTGTCGGAGAGCTGGATGGCGTACTTGGCCGACATCTCGCAGAAGACGATGTGGCTGACCGCGCCGCTGGGCGGCACTTCCTTGACGACCTTGTCCTTGAGCTGGATCAGGCGCGGGTGGGCGGCCTTGTCCTTGGGATCGTTCTGCACCGCGGCGCTGAGGCAGTCGGCGACCTGGCGCAGCCACTGGTCGCGCTGGTCGCGTTGGGCCTTCAGCTCCGGTTTGTCGAACTGGGCGACGATCTTCTCGAGGATGTCGGCGCGCTTCAGGTTATAGCGGGCCAGTTCGGCGGCGGAGGCATCAGGCTTGGGCGCCGTCTTGTCGAGACGTTCCAGCTCGTCCATGAACGGCTGAAGGACCTTGTCGACCGTCGTGCCCTTGGGGCCGTCTTTCGGTTCGTCGTCGATAACGCCCGCCTGGCCGGGCACGGGGGCGTCGATGATGCGATAGGCGGTGCCGACCTGGATCAATTCGCCGATGAGAAGACCTTCGGTCTTGTTCGTCGCCTCATTGATATACGTGACGGAGCCTTCCTTGTACTTGATGTAATCCTGCTTCATGCCGGTGACGTCGGCGGGCGAGCAGTGCGGCGGTGCCAGTTGCACGTGGGCCCAGCGGATCTTGTCGCCCAAGCTGCCGAGCTTGGTCACGGTCTCCTGGAACCTCGCGGTTGCTTTCCGCTCGATGTCGCGAACGCGCGTCGCCTCGGCGGCCGGCAATTCCAGCGCCTTGATGTCGGCCTCGGTCAGCATCAACGCTTGCAGGCGAGCGAAGTCTTTCTTGACGACGGCTTGCAGGACTTCCTGGCTGACCTCTTCGGGAGAGATCTGCTTCCAGGTGTCGATCTTGCCGTCCTCGTTGACGTCGATGCCGTACTTGCTGCCGGCGGTGTGCAGCCAGCGGAACTGGTCGGCCTTCTCGTTGAAGTTGCTGTCCACTTCGCGGTAGACCTCGACGCCGTCGAGGAAGTAGGACCAGACGTCGATCTTGTTGTCGCCGTTGCTGTCGAAGTAACGGCGAAGAATGTTGTTGTTCTTGTCCTTGAGAAGCCAGCCGCTGCCACGGCCGCCCTTGACCAGTTCGACCTTGCAGGATTCCTGCTCCTGGGGCGTGGGGTTGGAGCAGACGATGCCTTCCTGCTTGGGACGAAAGCTCAGCATTTGTGCGACGGTCGGCGCTGCCGATGCCGACGCACTAGCCCACAGCAGCAGGCAGCCCGTCACCAGTCCCGCACCGATGCGTGCCTTCGCCATCCGTTTTCTCCTTTCATGACCAAACAACGATGCAACGCTCTCCCTGTAAGTGTCGGCACCCGGCGCGACCGGCATTCACCGCAAAGGCGAAAAAAGCAGTGCGCTCCGGTGGGCCAGACACACCTGTCTGGCCGGCCAGACAGGAGTGTCTGGCCCACCATGCACCGCATGCGTGGCTACACACCACTCACCCCGTCGCG
>JAIEMG010000265.1 GCA_019752375.1 Gemmataceae bacterium
CGTGCTTGGGTCGCAGCCCACGTCGGGCTTACGCCTCGACGCTCGCCAGTTGAATGATAAGCAGCCTGAGGCCGTAGGGCCGACCGGTGGCAGGGAAATTCCTGGAGCTTGACCGATGTCTTCAGCGACTACGACCAGTCCCTCGCCGGTTCACCACCCGCCGTCCGTCTCGCCTGCGCTCAGCAAGGGCAAGGTTGGCATGATCGCCTTCCTCACCACCGAGGTGGCGTTCTTCGGCACGCTTATCACGACGTACATCACCTACATCGGCGCGGACCAGCAACCGCGTGGCATGGGCGGACCGACGCCGGATGAAGTCTTCACCATGCCGCTGGTGCTGGCGAGCACCGTTTGCCTGCTTTCCAGCAGCGTGACCATTCACCTGGCGGGCAACGCGGCGCATCATCGCGACGTGGCGGGCTTCCGCAGCTGGTGGCTGGCCACCATTGGGTTGGGCGCCTTGTTCATCGTCGGGACCATGTACGAATGGCACGATCTGATTTTCACGCACCAGCTGACGCCGTGGCGAAACCTGTTCGGCAGCACCTACTTCACGCTAGTCGGTTTCCATGCGTTGCACGTGACGATCGGACTGATCATCATGTCGATGCTCTTCATCTTCGCCGAGGCGCGGAGCAAGTTGCCGGACAATCATCCACTGGATACCGAGCTGGTGTCGTGGTACTGGCACTTTGTCGATGGCGTGTGGATCGTCGTTTTTACCGTGGTCTACCTGGTGAGCCGCTGAGGGCGCGATGACAACCGAACACGAGCAATCCGCTCCGCCGCCCATTGCAGATGCCAGCAGCCTGGAGATGCCGGCGCCGACGTTCTGGCCCATTGTGCTGGCGTCGTCCATCACGCTGCTGGGGATGGGCCTGGTCACCAACTGGTTGTTTTCCATCGTCGGCGCGATCATCTTCATCGTCGCGCTGGGGAACTGGCTGAAAGACCTGCTGCCGGGCCACGGCCATCACCAGGAAGAGCTGGTGCCGCCGGAGGAGCGAGCGCGGCCCGTGCAGGAGCATCGCGGTGAAGTGGAGCATCTGCGGCCCGGCATGGCGGGGCATCGGCTGCGCTATCCCGAGAAGATGCACCCTTACAGTGCCGGCGTTCGCGGCGGCATCGCGGGCGGCCTGGCCATGACGATCCCGGCGCTGATTTACGGTGCAGTCAGCAACCATCATTCCATCTGGTATCCGATCAACCTGCTGGCCGGAATGGTCATCAACTTACCGCGCCTGCCCGTGACCGCCGAGCAGCTGGCACAGGGCCTCACGCGCGGCCCGCTGGACATTGCGGCGCTGGAGCACTTCAATTTCCGCTGGTTCTTCGTGAGCCTGGTCATTCATGCCGTCACGTCGGTGACGTTGGGACTGATGTACGGGGTCATCCTGCCGATGTTGCCAGGCCGACCTTATCTCTGGGGCGGCCTGGTGGCCCCGCTTCTGTGGACCGGCATCGCCTACGGCTTCATGGGTGTGGTCAATCCGCCGTTGCGCGAGGCCGTGGACTGGTGGTCTTTTGTCGTTGCCCAGTTCGTCTACGGCATCGTGGCGGGCGTCGTCGTGGTGCGCTCGGAGAAGGTCTACGCGGAACCGGTGCGCTGGCCCAAGGAGGCCGAGCTGCCAACCGGTCCGCACGGGGGGAACCCGTGAACGTCGTCTCCCTTCGACCTGATGATCCGGCCCGGCGAGCGTCGAGGCGTGACCCCGACGTGGGCTGCGACCCAAGCACGTCGGGCTTACGCCTCGACGCTCGCCCTTGGAGCGCGTGCGCCGTGCTTTTATCCCTCCTGACCCTGACCGGCTGCGGCAAGCTCCCCGGACAGCCCAACCCCGACGACCGGCCGGTCCGTCCGGACCAGATGACGGACTTCCGTACGCTGTTCCGCGAGAATTGCCAGGGCTGTCATGGCGCCGATGGACGCATGGGGCCAGCACCTCCACTCAACGACAAGCTCTTCCTGACGATCGCTCCGGAGAGTTCCCTGAGGGAGATCATCACCAATGGCCGCCACGGCACCCTGATGCCGGCCTTCCTGGGATTCGACAAGAAACAGGCCGACCTGACGAACCGCATTCAGCAGCGCGAGGGCGGCCACCTCACCGACACGCAGATCGACGCAATCGTCAAGGGCATGCGCGCCGAATGGGGCGGCAAGCCCGACGTGTCGGCTCCGCTGCCGAGCTACCTGGCCGACGATCCCAAGGCGAAGGGCGCGTTGGTCGGCGACAAGGACAACGGCGCCGACGTGTACATGATGGCGTGCGCCGGCTGCCACGGCGATAACGGCGAAGGCGGCAAACGCGGCGGCAAGCTGAACGATCCCGCGTTCCTCGCGCTGGTCAGCGATCAGTTGCTCCGCCGGATCGTCATCACCGGCCGCGCGGACCTCGGCATGCCGAACTTCGCCGACCCCGCGCCGGCAGCTCGTCCGAAGTCGTTCGCGCCGATGACGAACCAGGACGTCGCCGACGTGGTGGCCCTGCTCGCGTCATGGAGAAAGCCCGCACCACCAGCACCCGCGAAGTAATCAAGACCTCTCAAGCCCACCGATGCAATCGCTGGGTCGGAGACAGCTAAACATGGCGGAAGCCTGCGAAAAAACCGCGGAAAACCCAACCCGACGCCGCATCCTCGAATGGACGGCAATCGGCCTGGGCATCATCTCGACCCTGGTGTTGGCGATACCGATCCTCAGCTACCTTGTCGGCATGTTGATTCGCCGGCAGCCCGACGAGTGGATCGACCTCGGCCCGGTCAAGAAGTTCCCCGTGGGGCAGACGCTCCTGGTTGAATTCCTCAACCCGAAGGCGCAGCCCTGGGACGGCCTGACGCAAAAGGCATCGGCCTACGTCCGCCACGTGCAGGCCGAGAAGTTCCAGGTCTTCGCGATCAACTGTGCGCACCTGGGGTGCCCCGTGTCGTGGTTCCCCGCATCCGGCCTGTTCATGTGCCCGTGCCATGGCGGCGTCTACTACGAGGACGGTTCCCACGCGTCCGGTCCGCCGCCTCGCGGACTGTTCGAATACGACTACCAGATCACGGCCCAGGGCACGTTGCAGATCAAAGGCGGCCATCTGCCCACGCTGCAGGACCCGATGCGCAAGCCGCGCCCAGGAGAGAAGGCATGATGCGACGATGGCTATGGTCGACCGGCGCCTGGCTGGAGCATCGCCTCGGTCTCAAGGACTCGGTCTGGCCGATGATGCGCCATCCGGTGCCCCGCGGCGCCAACTGGTGGTACGTCTTCGGCAGCGCCACCATGACGCTGCTCATCATCCAGATCGTCACCGGCATTTGCCTGGCCCTGGTGTACGTGCCATCGCCCGACCAGGCGTTCGAGAGCCTGGAATACCTGAACTACCACCAGTACATGGGCTGGTTCCTGCGCGCCCTGCACTACTGGGCGGCCACCGGCATGGTCTGCATGCTGTTCGTCCACCTGACGCAGGTCTTCCTGTTCGGCGCCTTCAAGTATCCGCGCGAATTGACCTGGATTGTCGGCGTCGGCTTGCTGGCCTGCACGCTGTTCATGGGCTTTTCCGGCCAAGTGCTGCGCTGGGACCAGGACGCCTACTGGGGCGTCGGCGTCGGCGCGTCGATGGCCGGCCGTGTACCCATCATCGGGCCACAAGTGGTTGAACTGCTGCTTGGCGGGACGCAGATTGGCGCGCCGACGCTGAGCCGGTTCTTCGCTCTGCACGTCTTCGTCGTGCCCGGCCTGCTCATCAGCTTGCTGGTGTTGCATCTGTACCTCGTGTTGCGCAAAGGCATCTCCGAGCCGCCCGTGCCAGGCAAGCCGGTCGATCCGAAGACCTACGAAGCCGAGTATGAGGAGAAGCTCAAGGGCGGCGAGCCGTTCTTCCCCGATTCGATGTGGCGCGACGCCATCTTCTCGTTCCTCACGATCCTGGTCGCCGTCGGCGTCGCCGCTTACCTGGGGCCGTACGGTCCGCGCAGCGTTCCCGATCCGACGTTGATCCAGGCGAACCCGCGGCCCGACTGGTACTTCCTCTGGCTGTTTGCCCTGCTGGCCCTGTCGCCGCCGGAAGCCGAGACATTCATCATGCTCGTGCTCCCGGTGCTCCTTTTCGGTATCCTGATTGTCATCCCGTTCGTCTCCAACACGGGCGAACGCAGCTGGCGCCGCCGGCCGATCGCGGTGCTGTCGGTGATTTCCGTCTTCGTCACGTTCGTCGTGCTGACCTACCTTGGCTTCACGTCGCCCTGGTCGCCGGAGATGGAGGCATGGAGCGCAACGACGGTGCCGGAGAACATGATTCAGTGGACGCCCGATCTGAAAAAGCCGGAGGACAAGCACACGCTTTCCCCGGTGCAGCTCCAGGGTGCGGTGGTCTTGCAGAACAAGAATTGCCGTAACTGCCACGCCCTGGATGGCAAGGGCGGCCACCGCGGCCCCGACCTGACCGACGTCGCCACGCGCCTGACGCGCGACGAGCTGATCCGCCAGGTGATCCAGGGCGGCGGCAACATGCCGGCCTACGGCAAGCAACTCAAGCCGGCCGAAGTCGATGCGCTGGTCGATTTCCTCGGCACGCTGCGGCCCAAGGACCAGCCGGGAGCGAGGTCGTCGGCCAGCCTGAGCCCGTGAGCCCAAGAATGCCTAATGCCTGATGACGAATGTCTAATCAATGACCAAGGCCGAATGCCCAAGGTGGACAGTTCGCGAACCGATGATTGGGGTTTGTTCATTCGGTATTCGTTAGTTCTACAACGCTACCTGGAAAGCACGATTCGTCATGAATGTCTGTAGCCGCAGGCTTCAGCCTGCGGAAGTGCGTCGCAGGGCCGGCAGTCGCCACTCCGCAGGCTGAAGCCTGCGGCTACAGACGCGGACGCCGATCCTTCCCGTGGACGTAGCGTTGTAGAATTAGTCATTCGTCATTTGGAGATTAGTCATTCCCGCCTTCATGGGGCGGTCCAGGGGTCTCTGCCGTGGACCCGACATTTGAAGCCTTTCTGCAATCCTGGCCGTTCGATCCGTGGGTTGTCGTTCCTCTCGTTCTGACCGCGTTGGCGTATATTCGCGGCTGGCGCCAACTCCGGCAGCGCGGCGCTCGTCGCTTCGGGCCAACACAGCTCTATTGTTTCCTCGGCGGCTTGGCGTCGCTCTTCTTCGCCCTGGCCTCCCCAATTGAGCCGTTTGCCGACCTGCTGTTGCAGGTCCACATGCTGCAGCACCTTCTCCTGATGATGGTGGCGCCGCCGCTGTTGTGGCTGGGCGCTCCGCTCATCCCGCTGCTGCGCGGGCTGCCGGTTCCGATACGCTCGTACTGGGTAGGCCCGTTTTTCCAGTTGCGGCTGGTTCGTCTGTGCTTCGAGCGCTTGACGCACCCCGTAACCGCCTGGGTGCTGTACGTGGCGGCCAGCTGGTTCTGGCACGCACCGCGTTTCTACGACCTCGCGCTGCGCTCGCCGGCCTGGCACTACGTGGAGCACGCCTTTTTCCTCGGTAGCGCCCTGCTGTTCTGGTGGCCGGTCGTTCAACCCTATCCCAGCCGGCAGCGCTGGCCGCGCTGGGCGATGGTGCCGTATCTGCTTGCAGCCGACGTGCAGAACACGATCCTGTCGGCGCTGCTGACGTTCTCGGAACGCGTCCTCTATCCGCATTACGCAGCCGCGCCGCGCGTGGGAGGTATCTCGGCACTCGACGACCAGGCAATGGCCGGCGTCCTGATGTGGATCCCCGGCTCGCTGGCATTTCTGATTCCCGTCGTCTGGACCGGCAAGGACCTGCTGTATGGACAGCCCGGCCGTGAAACGGCAAGCCATCGGCGCAGCGAGCCGGCCGCCCACAACCGGCGAATCGCGCTGCCGCTGATCGCACCGGCAACGCCGTCCCCGAAAACCGTGCGGCGCTGGTTCGACCTGCTTCGCGTGCCGTTGCTGGGGCATTTCCTGCGCTGGCGCTACGCGCGGCCGATACTTCAGTCGCTGACGTTCCTCCTTGCCGTCGTCGTCATCATCGATGGCTTGCTCGGACCGCGGATCGCGCCGATGAACCTGGCCGGCGTGCTGCCCTGGCTCCACTGGCGCGGCCTGGTCGTGCTAATCCTGCTGCTGGCGGGCAACTTCTTCTGCATGGCGTGTCCGTTCCTCTTGCCGCGCACCCTGGCGCGGCGCTGGCTTCCCGCTCGACATGCCTGGCCGCGCTGGTTGCGCTCCAAGTGGCTGGCCGTCGCGTTGCTGGCGCTGTTCTTCTGGGCCTACGAGGCATTCGCGCTGTGGTCCAGCCCGTGGTGGACGGCCTGGATCGCCATCGCCTATTTCCTGGCCGCCTTCGCGGTCGACGGCTGGTTTCGCGGTGCAGCGTTTTGCAAGTACGTCTGTCCCATCGGCCAGTTCAACTTTGTGCAATCGTTGATCTCCCCGCTGGAGGTGCGGATTCGCGACGCGGAGCTGTGTCTTCGCTGTGTCACCAAGGATTGCATTCGCGGCAATGCGGTCAGCACCGGCTGCGAATTGCACCTGTTCCTGCCGCGGAAAGCCGGCAATCTCGACTGCACCTTTTGCCTGGACTGCATCCACGCTTGCCCGCACGACAACATCGGCATCGTGGCCGGTACGCCGGCGGCGGAACTGTGGCACGACCCCCACCGTTCGGGCGTCGGCCGTTTCGGACGCCGTCCCGACCTGGCCGCGCTTGCGCTGGTGCTGGTCTTTGGCGCGTTCGCCAACGCGGCAGGCATGGTGGCCCCCGTGGTCGAATGGCAAGACCGGTTGACCGCTGCATTTCAGCTGACGAGCCCCTTCTGGATCGTCACGCTGGGCTTCATCGTCGCGCTGGTGGTGCTGCCGATGCTGCTCGTGGGAGCCGCCGCGGCCGTGGGCCGTGCGTGGAGCGGCGACGACGGGAGTGGCCTGGATGTCGCGATACGCTTCACATACGCCCTGGTCCCGCTGGGCGCTGCCATGTGGCTGACGCACTACTCGTTCCACTTCCTGACCAGCTACGGCACCTTGATCCCCGTCACCCAGCGCTGGGCGCTGGACTGGGGGATGACGTCCCTGGGAGCGCCCGAGTGGAGTTGCACCTGTTGCGTGGCCGTGGCATCGTGGCTGCTGCGACTGGAAATGCTCTTCCTGGACGCGGGGCTGCTGCTGTCGCTCTACACGGCCTACCGGATTGCGAGGGAACGGACCGGTCAGTTCCCGCGAGCGGTGTGCGCCTTCGCTCCGTGGGGCGCTCTCTTGCTGCTCCTGTTCGGCGTCGGCATCTGGATCGTGTTTCAACCGATGGAAATGCGCGGCGCCGTCATGCCGGGGTGAGCCATGCGTCTGGCGATGGGCAGCTTGTTCGCACTCGTGCTCCTGGGCGGAATCGGGGCTTCATTGGCACGCGCCGATGGCGGCACCGTACGCCTCTCGGAGCGACGCGGCGATCTTCAGATCACGGTCTTCACTTCGCCAACGCCGTGGCGTGCCGGACCCGTGGACGTGAGCGTGCTGGTGCAGGACGCCGCCACCGGCGACCCGGTGCCCGATGCCGCCGTTGAAATCCGCCTGTCACCGCGGGACAGCCATTCAGCCGCAATCCGCGGCCTGGCCACGAAGGACGTCGCAACCAACAAACTTTTCGTTGCCGCCCAGTTCGACCTGCCGCATGCGGGTTCGTGGCAACTGGACATCTACATCGAGCAGAACGGAGAACGGCAGGCGCTGGGCTGCGAACTGGAGGCCGCCGAAGCGTCTCCTGCCTGGCTTTCGCTGATCGGATGGATATTCTGGCCACTGCTGCCGATCCTCGCCTTTGCCATGCACCAGTATCTTGTCTGGCGGCGGCGCAACTTTCGAGTTGACGACCTGGCCCCAGAGCAAAATGGCGCTGCCGTACTAGGGCCTGTCCGGTGAATGCTCTCACGTCTGTAGCCGCAGGCTTCAGCCTGCGGAAGCGGCGAACATTCCGCAGGCTGAAGCCTGCGGCTACAGTCCGGAGCCGATTCGTCGGACAGACCCTAGCTAGTGCGCCGTCAAGGCTTGGATTGAGGGTTCGGCCGGCACAGCCGGCCCTACATAAGGCTTTATCTGTAGGGCCGGCTGTGCCGGCCACATCACCGGCAACCCCATTTTCGAGGCTTGACGGAGCACTAGGCGAGGCGTTTGTCGGCGCGGAGCACGGGGTTCAGGAGAAGATCTCCTTGATCGGATTGGCTCCCTTCTCGACGATCGGAATTCGGCGGCCGCCGGGCGGGTTGTTCAGCTTGGTGTAGTTGACGCCCAGGACCTCGCAGATGGTCGCGAAGAAGTCGGGGGCGGACACGGGGCGGTCTTCCACGATGGCGCCGTTCTTGTCGGTGCGGCCGATCACCTGGCCGCCCTTGACGCCGCCGCCCATCATCATGGTGCTCCAGGCGCGGGCATAGTGATCGCGGCCCTTGTTCTTGAAAGCCGGCGTCCGACCGAACTCACCCATCCAGACCACCAAGGTGCTATCCAGCAAGCCACGCGTCTTCAGATCGCCGATCAATGTGCTCATGGCCGGATCGAGGATGGTGCCCAGCTTGCGGACCGCGTCGTTGTTCTCGAAGTGGGTGTCCCAGCCATCGAGGCTGACTTCCACGTACTTCACGCCCGTTTCGATCAATCGGCGCGCCAGCAAGCAGCCTTCCCCAAACCTGCTGTTGCCGTAAGCCTGGCGCAGGGCGAGGGGCTCTTGCGACAGGTCGAACGCCTTGGCCTTGTCGGATTTCATCAGCTTCATGGCCCGCTCGTAGACGTTGCGGTGGTCCTGGCTGATGCCGGATTTGAAATGGGTGCAACTGCGTTTTCTACAAGGGAAACAGCAATCCTACACGGGAAAAACAAGGTTTTCGGCCATTCGGA
>JAIEMG010000107.1 GCA_019752375.1 Gemmataceae bacterium
GCTTCTGCATCCACGTAAACTACCGAATCCAAAGTACCCCGCCGGCTCGAAAGAGCTGGCGGGGTTTTTTATTGCGCGCACGGCTCGACTCCGGCCGCTGTTCGAGTCCCGGTCAGCCCGACAATCGTGAGGACCATTGTGCTGACCAGTGCCCCACTGATCGCCAACACGACACGAAACGTCTGGGCGAGACGCTTGTCTGCTTCCGCGTTATCGCGAGTATACCGCCCGTGGACACTGAATTTCTGAGTGTAGAGTGGTACGACTTCCAAGAAGGTCCATTCTCGTATTACGTAGCAACTGGTTGGCTCTCCATTAACGCTGAACTGATTGGTTCGAACTTCGAAATCAAATGAAAGATAGGGGAAGAACACGCCAAGGAAAATGGACAGGACCACCGTGCGGAAAGGAATGGTCGGGCTTTCAGTAGACGCGCGACGTCGCGGGCGCCATTGTTGGAGTAGTGGAGGGGAGTGATTCTTCTGGATACCTTCTGCTGGATCGGGTTCTGCCATGTTGCACCACAATGACATCAGCTTGCGGTGTCCTTCAACCATTCTTCAAACGATCGTACTTGCGGCCTCGTGGTCCGGCAAGGATTTAGGCGGATGACCTGCCCGGAACGTAGGACGGATTTCCAATCCGTCCGGGCAAATACGGACGGATTGGAAATCCGTCCTACGAAGTTATTGCTGGATGCCGACTTTGTGCGCGCCTGGCGTCCTGAAGCTGACACACCGTACGTTCCGCGCGCAAAAATTCCCGCCGGGGTGGCGGTCCCGGCGGGAATATGACGGACCACTCACCGAGAGCGGCCCGCGATCCGGAGGTCTTGCCCCATCCCTGGGGCACCAGCCTACATCCATTCAGGCGGTTGTCTCGGCCCTTCGTAACGGCGAAGCAATCCTTGCTCCGTGCGAAGTGGCGCACTCGACAAGATGTTGAGAGCAATTCATGGGCCAATTGAACGGCAGAATCATCGCCCGTCCTCAAATCCATCGTGAGAGAGGAGTTGGAGCGAAGAACGCCGCGCGGGGCCGCCCCTACAACCCGCGTAATCCGCACAGAATGTCGGCAGCCCATGCTTCGATTGATGCAATCGACGACTCACGACTCGGTGCGGGCAATTTGGGAAACGACTGCCGATGAATCCGGCAATTGCCGACAAAACGGCCGCGCTTTCTTTGGGGGTTGATCCGATCCTACGCCGCCTTGGCCGATATCCCATTGGTCCGGGCTCTCCCCCTCGGATTTGTACCGGCTTACTTGCGCTGTCCACTGAGAGCACCGTTCGACGTTTTGAAAACGCGCACGCGGCTCCCGGGAGTCCCTCGATGGTCGAGATTACGCGTCGGCCTCGCCAGATCATCGCTCCGCTTGCGTGCATGCTCTTGCTCGTCGGTACGAGTGATGGCCGCGCGGGAGAGAGCGACGCGGAGCTGCGCGCCCTCATCGAACAGCAAAGCAAGCAACTCGAATTGCAGAAGCAGCAGCTCGAGCTGTACGGCAAGCAACTCGAAGCGCTCCAGCGATCGGTTGAGACACAGTCCGTTGTCCCGGTGAGCGGTCAAGAAGGCCCCGAGGGGGCACCGCAAGGCCGTACCATCATCGATGACGGTGCAGTCAAGCGGATCGTCGCCGACTACCTCCAGCAGAATCCTGGCGCCGGCATGCCACCCAGCGTCCAGACCGGCTACGGCTTGGGCGGGGCCGGCTTCGTGATCCGGAGCACGCCCAATCCTCGGTATGTCAAGTGGGACGACGAGTGTCGCATCCCCTTCGAGTTGCGCATTCGCGGTCGGATGCAGATCGTCTACGATCGCTACAAGGTCACCGATAACTTCAACCATCTGACCGGGCGCCCGGCGGTCCAGAATGCCAACGCGAATCGTTTTGCTGATTTCTCCCAGATGGAGATCAAGCGCGGCAACATTGTCTTCGAAGGCACCGTCTTCGATCCGGACCTGCACTATCGCGTCGAACTCAACGGCTTCACCCGCGGCCTGCCGTTTGGCTTCCAGAACAACAAGGTGGCGCAGACGGCTGGCACCAACGCCCCCAACACCCTCGGGGTCTCGCCGATTGGCGGCGGCGTCTCCGTATCACAGGGCGTGACGCTGTTCGAATCCTTCGTCTTCTACGATTTTCATCCCTGGCGCGCCAGCAAGGGCTGCGGCGAGGACTGCCCCGAAGGCACGTCCAAGTACTCGCCGACCGTGTCGATCATTGCCGGCAAGCTCAAGCCGTTCTTTGGGCTCGCGGAGTTCCTCGGCAACCGTAACGATCAGTTTGTCGAGTTCTCCATGACCGACCTGTTCTTCAGCGCCGACGAAGACTCCCGCCTCATGGCCGCGGGCGTCCAGGTCAAGGCGCTGGAAGACCGCTTCTTCCTCCAGTCGATCGTGACCAACGGCGGCGAGACGTTCACGCCGAATACGCTGATGGACCAGTACCCCGGCTTCATCACCGGCTTCTGGTACGACATCGGCGGGAACTGGAATGAGCAGCGCAAGGCCTGGGACCTGTTTGGCGACTGCATCGCGGACATCGACTATAGCTGCAAACCCGTGGCGCGCGTGGGCGGTTGCTTGAACGTGGTGCCGCACGATCGGCGCAGCCTTTACGGCGATGGCGAACTGGTCCACTACAACGTCGTGCCCGGCGGACCGCCGGCCGCATTCGGCGGGGCTGGCGGCACGCGGCTCATCAACGTGCTCAATGGCGATGCGACGCTCCCCGCAGGCGCTCACGCAGTGGACAAGTTCGACGCGTACAGCTATAGCGCTTTCGCCGCCGCCAAGTACAAGGGGTGGAGCGTTTACAACGAGTGGTGGTTCCGCAACCTGAACAACTTCAAGTCCACGGCCAATGGCCTGGGCAACATCATCTATCAGGATAACCTCGGCCCTGGTGGCGCTGCCGCCAATGCGCTGTTCCCGGCGAATCATGCCCTGTTCGATTATGGCATGAACGTGGCGACCGGCTATTTCATCGTTCCGAAGAAGCTGGAAGTGGCCGCACGCTGGGCATGGATTCGGGGCCAGAGCGGTAACATCAATGGCAACAACACATTTAGCACCGCGACGTTGCCGCAAGTCGGTTCGGTCCATGTCGTCAATGGTGCCTTCGAGAATTATGCCGAGGTGAATGAATACACCGTCGGCGTCAACTGGTACTTCCGGCGCCAGTTGCTCAAGTGGCAGAGCGACTTCGGCGTGTACCGAGGCGGCAACCCCGTGGGCGCCGCCGGCCAATCCATCGGCGGCTTCGTCAGCGGTGTGGACGGCTACCTGTTCCGAACGCAGCTTCAACTGGCTTTCTGACCGTCCGAGCCGCTTGCGGCTTCGCGAACGCGTGAAGCCACAAGCGGTTCGCTTGTTTCACTTTTGAGAAACCCGACGACCCCCTCGTAGGTATAATGGCCGGACTGCGTACTCTCCTACCGGCTCGGGGTTGGTGCGATGGAATCGTCGAAGAAGAAGTGGATTGCGATCATCGTTGCCGTCGTGTTCCTGGCGGGGGGTGCAAGCGCCTGGGCGATTCAGCACTTCCGCACCACGACACCGCCGCCTGACCCGCAGGTCACGAAGGTCGCCGGCCTGGGCGGTCAGATGTTCGTCGACGTGAAGGACGACCTTTCCGAGGACAAACTGCGCGACACCGCCCTGAAGCTCGTCGAAGAGATGGCGCAGATGACGCCCGAGCAAAAGAAGCAAGCGGGCAAGCAATTCCAGGCGACGATGCAGAAGTTCATCGCCAAGCACATTGACGATTACTTCAATCTGCCGACCCACGAGCAGCAGGTCGCCCAGCTCGATGCGGACATCGACCGCATGGAACGGCTGATCAGCGTGTTCGGTCCGATTGCCAAGATGGCAATGGCGAACCGAAAGAACTCCGATGGCGCTCCGGCTGGTGGCGGGGATGGGAGCGGCCCGCGTGGCGGTGGTGGTCCGTTCGGGCAGCCGAAGTTGAGCGCCGAGGAACGCGACAAACACCGCCGAGAAATGCTCGACACCAGCACCCCGCAGCAACGCGCCCAGTTCGCGGAGTATTCGCGCCAGCTCATGCAGCGCCGTCAGGAACGCGGTCTGCCGATGCCTGGTCAGCGCAAGCAGTGATTCGCACGTTCCCTAAGGATCCGCGCAAGAATCACTTGTGCAATTCCGGTAGGACGGATTTCCAATCCGTCCGGTTTTCTCTGGACGGATTGGAAATCCGTCCTACATGCAATTGTTCAACTTATTGTTACACGGCTCCTAATCAACTCTGCCCTTCGGGCGGTCGCCGTTCGTTGCGCGCCCCGCACTGACTGCAGCGAAAGACGTGGTAATAAACCGGCTTGCCGGCCGCTTCGCTCTCCTTGCGCGCGTGCAGCACGACGGCTTGCTTCGGGTCGTACTGGTCTTCCTTGCCGCACGCCAGACATTTGAATGGGATCATCGCTTCGACTCCTGGCGAACGCCAGTCCTTCCGGATTTTCCTCCCGCGCCGACATTTTCGGCGCGGCACCACACGTCAGGCAAGCGAATTCCCGTCCGGTGCCCCCGCGCGCACCGCACCTTCGCGCTCGAAGGAAGCGACGACCTCATCGCTGCGACGGGATTGCACGCTACGGACGATGCGATCGCGTGGACCGCTGGTTTCGGACCAGGATCCGCAGTTTTTCACGTGTTCGCGATCGGAATAACTTCTCCTGTTTCTCCACATGGGTCATATTCACGTGACGGCCGACGAAAAGTCACTTCCGATCACTGCGAGTCGGCCCGGTTGAAACACGTCACAGCAGCGATCGGACAATTCCGAACAAAGGAGAAGGCATGTTCTGGCAGCGCGTTCGTTTCGCCCTGCTGGCTGGCGTCCTCGCTAACGTCGCGGCTTCGGCTCGCGCCGGCGAGTGTTGTCAGCCCGCTCCGTGTGCCCCCGCGTATCGCACCGTGTGCTGCTACGAGTGGGTGCCCGAGCAGTTCCAGGCCACGCGGACTTGCTACAAGACCGAGTGCCGCCAGGAGACCTACACCGCCTATCGTTGCGAGTGCGTGCCCGAAACGCGCACCCGCGTCTGCACCGTCTACAAGATGGTGCCGGAGACGCGCGTCGAGACCCGGACCTACTGCGTCTGCGTCCCGGTGTGCGAGGAGAAGACCGTCATGCAGGCGTGCTGGTCCTGCGTGCCCGTGACCAAGATGGTCAAGAAGTGCGTCGACCAGGGCCACTGGGAATGCCGCGAAGTGTGCTGCAAGCCCAGCCTGTGCGACCGCATCAAGGAAGCGTGCAAGAAGCACAAGGAAGGCTGCTGCTACTGCCCGCCGCCGGTCAAGACCAAGACCGAGAAGTGCTGGGTTCCCTGCAAGGTGTGGGTCGAGTGCCCGGTCACCTGCATGGAAAAGGTTTGCACCTACAAGCCCGTCACGGTCAAGTGCGTGAGCTACAAGAAGGAACTGCGTAGCGAACAGGTCAACGTCACCTGCTGCAAGTGCGTCGCCGAGCAGCGGACCGAGACTTACACGTGCTACACGACGCGTCAGGTGCCCGTTCAGTGCACCCGCAACGTCGCGGTTTGCGTCCCCGTCACGGAGACGGTGACCTGCACCCGGATGGTTTGCCGCAAGGTCGAGAAGCAGGTCGCCTGCGCTCCGACGTGCTGCGAAACTTCCTGCTGCACCCCGTGCTGCACGAAGAAGAAGTGCCACAAGTTCGGCCACAAGAGCGGCTGCTGCGAATAATTCGCCGCCAATCGCTCAACACAAGGCCCACGGGCACCCGCCCGTGGGCTTTTCCATTTCCCCTAGCTTGCCCCGCCACTCGCGCGTCCCAAAGTGGCTTTGACCCATCAGCGGGTTTTCCGCTAACTTGGGCAACCCGATGGGGCCCTTGCCGCGTATGGAAAAGGGTGCAACTGCGTTTTCTACAAGGGAAACAGCAATCCTACACGGGAAAAACAAGGTTTTCGGCCATTCGGAGACCGGAAAATCGACCATTAATGCCCAAATTTGGGCAGCGATTGCAGCACGAAACTGACACGAGCTTTGAGAAGACCCTGAAAAACAGGGCATCTGCTACTCAAGCTCATCCTGTAGAATTAGCAGCTGCACCCTATGGAAAAGATAGAAAGGAGGCCGTAGTGTCTTCGCCGACTTCGATTGCTTCTGGTCCTTTCCTCGCCGATGGCTCGGAACGCCGCACTTCCATTCGCCACGTGTGCGAGCTGAGCGGCGACTGCCAGCCGATCGCCGCCCTCGAGGCGGGCAATCGCTGGCCCGTTCAGGCGGCGAACATCTCCGAGGGCGGCGTCAGCCTGATGCTGAGCCGGCGATTTGAACCGGGCACGCTCCTCGCTGTCGAGTTTGTGTCGGACCCGGCGGACACGGCTTACATGCCGCTGGCCCGGGTCTGTCGCGCGTCCCGCGCCGGCAATTACTGGCTGCTCGGTTGTTCGTGGGCCGACGGTCTGGGAGCTGATGACTTGCGCACGTTGGTCGGAAAGACCAAAATCGCCGGCGACGGCGCCTGATTCCGCGAACACCGTCACATCCGTCCTCTCCGCTACGACTTTGCGCGGCTCTCCATTTCTTCGCTCGACGGCACTTCCGTCAGTCCCTGCGCAATCATTTGCAGGGCTGCCGCACCGCGCTGCGCCACATCCGGCGGCACCGCGAACCTGGCCCCATTTCCGGCGACGACTGCTGCCAGCGCTTCCAGGAACTGCACCCCTGCTTGCACCAACGCCGTCCGCGGATCGACCACCGATTTCTGGGACGGTGCTGCGGGCGGTGGTGCTGGCGCCTGCGACACGTCTTCCGCCACCATCTCGCGCACGGTGTCCAGGAACGCCTGACGGCCCAGCGCGGCGAAACTGACCTCGCTGCTGTCGCCCGCGAAGACGCCGTCGAAGAGCGACTTCTTCAGTTCCAGGGTTTTCAGGACGCGTTCTTCAATGGTGCCACGCGTCACCAGGTTGAAGACCTGCACCGGGCGGTGCTGGCCCATGCGGTGCACGCGGGCGATGCGCTGCTCCAGCACGGCAGGGTTCCACGGCACCTCTAAGTTGATGACGGTGTCGGCCGCTTGCAGGTTCAGGCCGGTGCCGCCGGCGTCGGTGCTGAGGAAGACGCGACAGTCCGGGTCCTCGCGGAAACGCTCTAGAAGCGCGCGCCGATCCTTGCTGGGAATGCTGCCGTGCAGGACCGTGTGGCCGATCTTGAGCGTGTCGAGCAACTCGGACGTCTTCGCCAGCATTACTTGCCACTGGCTGAACACCACCGCCTTGTGAGGGCCGGCGCCGAGCAAGTCGCCCAGCAGTTCGGCGAACTCCTCCAGCTTGGGCGACACATTGGTCTGCTTGTCGAACAGGAACGTGCTGTCGCACAGCATGCGCATGTTGGTGATGCAGCCCATGATTCGCCGGCGATCCACGTCGCTGAGGAATTTCTTACCCACCAGCCGGGCCAGCGTCGTCTGCTGCTCCAGGTATGGGGCGCGCTGGGCGTCGCTCAGCTCGACGTAGACGATGTTATCCGTACGGGCCGGCAACTGGGTGAGCACCTCGGCACGCGTGCGCCGCAACAGGATCGGCTCGAGCTTCTCGCGCAGCTTGTCGAGGTTGCGGTAGCCGAGCAGCTTGCCCTTGTCGTCCAGCACGCGGTGGTCGTTCAGGAACTGAAACGCGGGACCGAGCCGGCGATCGTCCACGAACTGCACGATGCTGTAGAGCTCTTCGAGCTTGTTCTCCAGCGGCGTGCCGGTCAGCACCAGGGCGTAACGGCTGCGCAGCTTCTTGACGGCACGCGAGATCTTCGCCTCCCAGTCCTTGATGCGCTGTGCTTCATCCAGAACGATCACGTCCGGCTGCCAGGCGTTCAGCTCATCGAGGTCTTTCAGGATGATCTCGTAGTTGATGAGGCGATAGAAGGTCGGTTGGCTGTACTGGGCCTTGCGAACCTTGGTGGCGCCCTCGATCACCTGGACCGAACGGTCGGTGAACTTGCGGATTTCGGTCTCCCACTGGTACTTGACCGACGCGGGCGCCACGACCAAGACGCGCTCGATGCCGCGCTCGCGCACCAGCAGCTCGACGGCAGCCATCGTCTGCACCGTCTTGCCCAGGCCCATGTCGTCGCCGAGGATGCAACGGCCGCGGTAGGCTGCGAACAGGGCGCCGCGCATCTGGTACGGATAGAGCGGCACCTTCAGGAGATTGAGCTCCAGCGTGCCGGCATCGAGCTGCTTGACCGCCTCCTGCTCGCGGCGGGCCATTTCGCGTCGCTCGATCTCGCGCTCCATGAACTCCATCGCATCGGAGAAGATCGTCACCTGCTCGGGCACTGTTTCCAGCGCTTCGATGAGGTCGTCGTAGCTGCCGGAGCCTTTCCAGAGGCCGTGGTTGTCAAAAAAGGCCGCGGCCAGGTCGCGCAGCTTGTCCGAGTGGCGCGGCGGCAGATGCAGGCCGGGACGCAGGGATTCGCCGTAGTCGAGATAGACCTCCGGGCGGGCCACGGTGGCCTTGCGTTGCCGCAACGGCGCCGGCGTTTCTTCGCGCAGGGCGGCCAGCACGGCCTCAATGTGCTTGCAGGTACGCAGCGTGTTGGTGCGGAAGTCGGGGCACGTGCAGGAATTGTCGCCCGTCTCGAAGCCGCGGATGCTGACCTGGTACTGGCCGCCGGTGGTCGGATTGGTGACCTGGTAGTCGCTGAAGACGCGATTGCGGCCCAGGTTCTGGATCGCAAACTTGCCCGCGACGGCACGCTGGCGGCGGATGTCGATCTGCTCTTCGCGAAGCACGCGACGGCCCTCCGGACAAGGATCGCTGCAACCCTGGCGAGCCGGGAGCGTCAGCGACCGGAGTATT
>JAIEMG010000316.1 GCA_019752375.1 Gemmataceae bacterium
CTCACGCTTAGCCCGACGCGCAAGCGAGGGATAATTTATCCCTCGCTTGCGCGTCGGGCTAACGACCCGAGGTTCACCGACGCGTCGCCTCACGCCCCCAGGGCATCCCGGGTGCGTTTAGCCAGCCCGTTGTCCTTGTCGCCGGCGCCGCGCAGGTTGAACATGGTCGTCGCCAGGAACAGGTCGCGCGAGCAGGCGCCGGCGTGGAAGTAGTCTTCCAGGGCCGCGCTGCTGAACTTGTAATCGTGCGAATCGACGCCCTTGAGAAAGATCAGCCGGCGGGCGGCCGTCATGAGCGTTTCCGGATCGAAGTTCTTCGTTTCGACCAGCGCTAGCACCTTGCGGGCCGCGAGCAGGCGATCCGTGCTCACGTCGGTGAAGATCTCCGCGATCGCGTCCGGACCGCTGCTCTTCAGCTCGGCTTTCTCCAGGGCATCGAGCTTCAAGTCGTCGCGCACCTTGCCACGCTTCAGCATGAAGTCGCGGAACATCGGCAGGAATGCGGCGGCTTGCAGCAGGAGGAAGCGACGCGATTCGTCATTGGCCGTGGTCTGGAAGCCGTAGTGCAACGCGTTGATTGAAGTCACCGTGTGCAGGCCGACGATGCCCGGCTGACGCATGAGCAGTTCGCCGGCGGTCAGGAACAGGCCGTCCCAGATCGATGCCGGCGCCAGCTTGCTAGCGAGCCGTTCGACGACCATGTCGCTGGCCTCGGCAGGCGACGCCTTGCGCATCATCGCCAGGATCTCGGGCGCTGCATTGCAATCGGCCGCGCCTTCGCGCCAGTCGGCGCGGATCTTCAGCGCCTTGCGGGCGTTGTCGCGGCCAGGACGGTCGGGCTCGGCATCGCGCTTGGCGGGGTTGTCGCCTTCGTGGTCGAGCAAGGCGAACGCCAGGGAGCGCAAGATCGGTTCCGCGTGGCGCCAGCCGACGGTCTGGAGCGTGCGCCAGGCGTTGGCGACGTAGATGGCCTTGTGGCCGATGTCGCGGAAATCGCGGGCACCGAAGCGCCAGAAGCCTTCAATCACCTCCGTCGCGCTGCCGACGCGAGTCCAGGCCGTGATGGCAGCGTCGGCGGCGTCCTCGTCCCAGTTGTCCATCGCGTCGATGAACTTCTGCTTCGCCTGGTGGCCGGCCGGCAGCTTGCTCTCGGCGGCCGGCGGCGCCATCATCCAGCCGCCACTCTCTTCCTTGTTCTTGGCCTGGGCCGATTTGAAGTTGTCCATCGCCCAGAACAACGGCAGCCAGCGATCGGTGTCCGGCGCCGCGATGGACGCCAGATGCGCCGAGTTGATGACCAGGACCGCGTGGAACTTGAATCCCACCGGCCGCGGCTTGATGCCGCGCACGCCGGCCAGCATCACGGCCGTGAGCAGTTGCTGATAGCTGACGCCGGCGCGAATCCGACCCGCCACGCTCTCCAACAGCTTGTCGCGCGGCGACTCCTCGATGAGGCGCACCAACGGTTCGACCTCGGGCGTGAACTTGACGTGGGTCTCGGCTGCACTGACCGGCGCCAGGCCCTTCATGAATGCCAGATCACCCAGGCCCGCCAGGGCGCCGGCTTGCAGGGTGCGCGAAACGAATTCACGACGATTGATACGCGACATGATGGTTCCCTCCCGAAGAGAGTGAGAAGGCGGACGTGTGGATGGGCTCACCCTGGTTAGCATAGCTGGGCGGCGGGCGATGGTACACGGAGAAGTTGCCAGTCAGCTCAGCGGCCTGCGTCGCTCAACGGGTTTTTCGCAAACACCCATTCCGCGATCGGCTTGCCGTCGATCAGGTGTTCCTGCACGAAGCGCGGAATGCGGTCGGCCGTCATGCCGTGATACCACGTCCCTTCGGGGTAGACGACCATCGTCGGCCCATGGCAGCAGATGCGCAGGCAGCCGACTTTGCTGCGATAGCAGGCGTTTGGCCCCGCGGTCAGGTTAGTGTCTTTCAATCGCTGCTTGAGCGCTTCCCAGGTGGCCGCGCCCGCTTCCGGCGTGCAGCAGCTTGGGCCGATGCAAAGGAGGACGTGGCGCTGATAGCCACCGACGCCGGCCTTCGCGACGGCTTTTTGCAGTTCGTCGTCAAGCATGACAGACTCCCGAACTCGTTCCATTCGCCCAACGCTCGGTCGTTAGCCCGACGCGCGAGCGAGGGATGAATTGTCCCTCGCTCGCGCGTCGGGCTAACGACCGAGCATCAACTCTTCTGTAGCTTCATACGTACGCGACGCGTCACTTCGGCGAAGACCAGCACCGATGCGGTGCATGCCGTGATGACCAGCCAGTCCACGATCGACAGCGGCTCCACCTTGAACACTTCGCCGCCGAACGTGATGATGACCACCTGGCCCAGCACCGTTATGCCGAGGATGGTCAAGAAGACGGGGTTGCGGAACAGCCCGGCGAAACCGCTGGTGTCCGGCACCAGCGATCGGCAGTTGATCTCGTTCCAGACCTGGAACATCACGTAGACCGTGAAGAAGATCGCCACCTGGCGCACGGTCAGTTCCGGAAACTCGGTCGATGCTGCCGAGGAGCCCGCGAACCAGCCGGGGACGTCGCCGCGTCTCTCCATGCCTACCAGCAGGACGATCATCACGATGATGAAGAACACCGCGGTCGTGAAGATGTTGCCCAGCATTGCACGCGTCAGGATGTTCTCGTCGCGTTTCTTCGGCGGCAGACGCATCAGGCCCGGCCGCGGCGGCTCGGAGCAGAGCGCGATCGCGGCGAATGTGTCCATGATGACGTTGATCCACAGGAGCTGCAAGATCGTGAACGGCGGCTTCACGCCGAAGAAGGGGCCGAGGAACGCGATCACCAGGGCGCTGACGTTGATCGTCAGCTGGAACTGGATGAAGCGCTGAATGTTCTCGTACAGCGATCGCCCCCAGTGGACGGCCTTGACGATCGTCGAGAACGCGTCGTCCAGCAGCACGATCTTGCTGGCTTCCTTGGCCACCTCGGTGCCGGCACGGCCCATCGCAAGGCCGACGTCGGCTTTCTTGAGGGCCGGCGCGTCATTGGTGCCGTCGCCAGTGACCGCGACCACCTCGTTCAGCTCTTGCAGCGCCTTCACCATGCGGAACTTGTCCAGCGGCCGGGCGCGGGCCAGCACGCGCAGGTGCGGCAGCTTCGCCTTCAGGTCGGCGTCGTCCAGCGCGTTGAACTCGGCACTGGTGATGACCAGGGCTTCCGGCCGATCGATCAAGCCAATCTCCGTGGCGATGGCGCGGGCCGTTTCGATGTTGTCGCCGGTGATCATCTTCACTTCGATGCCAGCCCGCCGGCAATCGGCGACGGCTTCCTTCACGTCCTCACGCAGCGGGTCGCGGATGGCGACGAAGCCGGCATAGACCAGTCCACGTTCGATGCTATCCCGGCACTCGTGCAGGCCGTCCTGGTGATCGGGCGTCTCCGGCGGCAAGAACGTGTAGCCAAAGGCCAGGGTGCGCATCGCCTGGGCAGCCGCCTCCCGAAGGCGGGTCTGGGTCGCCTCGCGAAGCTCCGGCGTCAGCTCCGCCGTGGTGCCGTCGGCCTTTTGATAGTGAGAACACTGCTCCAGCACCCACTCGGGCGCGCCCTTGACCAGTGCAGCCAGGCGCTCGCCGTGACGGATCACCGTCGTCATTCGTTTCCGGTCCGAGCTGAAGTGGACCTGGTAAAGCGGCTGGAACTGCAGCCGCAGCTTCAGATACTCGATGCCGGACTCGTGCAGCCACTGCAGCAGGGCGCCCTCGGTCGAATTGCCGACCGGCAGCAGCTTGCCTTCTTTCTCTTCCAGGTTCGCCGTCGAGTTGACGCCGGCGTTCAGCGCGATCCAGTCGAGCGGCTTGCCGTCGCGCGGCCAGGCCCGGTCCTTCTCCGGCAGCGCCCAGTCGGGACCGCCGCGGTCGATGGCCTGGCCTTCCCACGAGACTCGCACCACCTGCATCTTGTTTTGCGTCAGCGTACCGGTCTTGTCGGAGCAGATGACCGTGGTCGAACCGACCGTTTCGCAAGCGACGAGCTGCCGGACCAGGCTGTTGGCGCGCGTCATCTTGCGCATCGCCAGTGCCAGCGACACGGTCACGCTCATCGGCAGGCCCTCGGGCACCGCGACGACGATGATGATGACCATGTACATGAAGTAGCCCAGCAGCGCTCCGGCCACGGTCAGCGCGTCGGCGACGGAGCCCGGCCAGAACACCTCGCGGGGATTGGAGAACCACATGCCGCGCGCCAGCAGTGCGAGAAAGATCGCCCCGGCGGCGACGTAGCCGACCTTGCTGATGATGCCAGCCAGGTTCTCCAGCTTTTCCTGGAGCGGCGTCAGCTCCTTCGAGATCGTCAGCTTGCGCTTGACACGCTTCTGCTCGGTCTCGGTCTCCGCTTCATCGTCGTCATCATCGGCAGCCAGGCGGCGGGCGATCTTGCCGAGGTAAGTCTTGTCGCCGACCTCGGCCACCATCATCTGGCCGACGCCGTCCACCACCTGCGTGCCGCGATAGAGACAGCCGGCCTGCTCAGGGCCGTCGGTGTCGTCATCCGGAGGACGGACCTGCTTGCGCACCGCTTCCGATTCGCCGGTCATCAACGATTGATCGACGTAGAGGTCCGTTGCTTTCACCAGCCGACCGTCGGCGGGAATCTCGTCGCCCATCTCCAGCACGACCGCATCGCCGACGACGACTTCTTCCAGCGGCACTGTGTGAAACGCACCGTCGCGCTGCACCTTGATATGGAGCGAATCCTTGTGGGCATTGAGGACCTCGAACTCGCGGTCGCTCTTGTACTCGCTGAGGAAGGCGACGCCGGTCGCCAGGACGACGGCGACCATCACTGCCAGGCCGTCGTAAGATGCGTGGCCCGTCGCCAGGCCGATGGGCCAGAGGAACAGTGCCGACACGAACAGCAGCGACGGGATCCACTGCTGCTGCTTCATGATGTACGCAGCCACAATGGCCAGGCCGGCCAGGACGATGCCGACGCCGCCCAGGACGTAGCGCATCGTCTCCACCGGCGGCTTGAACAGGTCGACGACCATGGACAGAAGTGCCGCGGCCAGCAGGATCTTGATGATCGGCTCGTCGAACTTGTCGAGGAACTTCTTCCAGAGCGGCTCGCGCGGCAGGGGCGTCAGGCGATTGGCGCCGAAGCGCTTGCGGCTGCGCAGCGCCGCCTCGGAGGTGAGGCCAGCCTCGGGGGCGACTTCGAGCTCGGTTTGCAGTTCGGTGAGAGTTCGCATAGTGGGTGGGTCCGGGAGGCGAACGAGGAACGCATTTTGGCGAGGGGACGCGTATCCTCGTTACCGGGCTCTGAGCCCGGTAACGAGGGAAAAACGCATGGTGGCGAGCGGGGGGCGTCAGCCCCCTGAGGATGCACAATGGCTGTGTGTTTCCTCAGGGGGCCGACGCCCCCCGCTCGCCCGATGCAAGTTCTTCGCTACTGCTCCATGATTTCTTTGGATTTCTTGTCCGCCATCTCGGTGACCTTGTCTTCGTACTTCTTCAGCAAGCCCTGCACCTGCTCCTTGCCCTGGTCGCGCTCGTCCTCGGTCATCTCCTTGGCCTTCTCGGCATTGTCGAAGTGCTTGTTGGCGTCGCGGCGGATATTGCGGCACGAAACCTTGGCATCCTCGGCCGATTTCTTGATGCGCGTCGTCATCTTCTGCCGTTGCTCGCCCGACATGGCGGGCACCTGGAGCCGAATCATCTTGCCGTCGCTGTTGGGCGCCATGCCCAGGTCGCTGGAGCGGATGGCCTTCTCGATCTCCTTGAGCGAGCCCGCTTCGAATGGCCGGATGACGATCTGCTGCGGATCGGGCGTGCTGATCTGGGCCAGCTGCTTGAGCGGCGTCGGCGAGCCGTAGTATTCCACGCGGATCATGTCCACCAGCGCCGGCGTGGCGCGGCCGGTCCGCAAGCCGCGCAGCTCGTCCTTGAAGACGCTGACGGCCTTTTCCATGCGTTCCTCGGCATCGAACAGGATTTCTTCGCTATTCATGACTTTGTCCTTTGTCCCTTGTCCTTTGTCCTTTGTCCTCAGGTTTCCGCAAGGGACAAGGGACAAAGGACAAAGGACAATTCAAGATTCGCTTACCAGGGTGCCGATGGGATGGCCGGCGATGGCTCGCTCGATGTTGCCTTCGCGTTTGAAATTGAACACCAGGATCGGCAGCTTCGCCTCGCGGCACAGGCTGATCGCGGACATGTCCATCACGCGTAGATTATCGCGAAGCACCTGCGAGTACGTCAACTTCTCGTAGCGCATCGCATGCGGGTTCTGCTCCGGGTCGTCGCTGTAAACGCCATCGACGCGCGTGGCCTTGAGGAGGATGTTGGCCTCCAGCTCGCGGGCCCGCAATGCGGCGGCGGTGTCGGTGGTGACGAACGGATTGCCGGTCCCGCCCGCCAGGATGACGATGCGGCCCTTCTCCAGGTGCCGGATGCAGCGGCGGCGGATGTACGGCTCCGCCACGTTCTCCATGCGGATGGCGGTCTGCAGCCGCGTCTCGCACTTGAGGTGCTCCAGGCAGTCCTGCAGCGCCAGGCCGTTGAGGACCGTGGCGAGCATGCCCATGTAGTGAGCCGTCGCCTCGCGGATGACCTCGGCGCCCGCACTGAACTGAGCGCCGCGCAGTATGTTGCCCGCGCCGACGACGATGGCAAGCTGCACGCCGCGCTGCACGATCCGCTGCGCCTGGCGGGCGACGTTGAGCGTCTCGTCAATGCTGATGCCGCTCTTGCCCGTGTGGCCGAACCCTTCGCCGCTCAGTTTCAGGATCACGCGGGCGTATTTCGGTTTGAGATCTTCCATGAGTGCGTTCCGTGTCGGGGTGAAGGGAACAACCACCCTCGCATTATAGCTTGGCCGCAAGCCAGCGGCGAGCGGTGGGTGGCGCCCCGAACCCGCTCGGGTGCGGCAACCTTTCCTGGCATCCTCGGAAGGCGCATCCCCTGGCCCGTTCGCTTTATCGCTGATTCGCGTGCCGGCTTGAGCCGGCTCCCCGTCTGCCACCACCTTCAGGTGGTGGAGCCTGGCACCTCGGGTCCCTCGCAGCCGGCTTCAGCCGGACTTCCCCCGGCTGGCTTTAGCCGCAGCGCTGCCCGAGTGCGTCAACGCATTCCAAGCCCGGCTGAAGCCGGCTGCGACCGGGCGGGCTGCCCGCTCCACCACCTGAAGGTGGTGGCAGACGGGGAGCCGGCTGAAGCCGGCATGCAGACCGTGCCGAACTCGAGACGGCGCGCTCCGAAGACGCCAGGAAATTTTGCCACACCCTGGGGAAAATCGCGTGGAACTCTTTCTTGACCATGCTACCCGGTACGACTATAGTCACTTGCGAGAAGAGATTCGCAGGCCAACGACGGCCCCTGTCACGCGTGAAGGCGTGCCAGGGGTTTTTTGTCGACCGATGAAGCGCTCGCGTTGGGTGCTCGGGGACGGCCTGGCATGGGCGCGGTACCGTTCGCCGCTGTCGGGATGTACTCCATTCCCTTGTGTCGGCCCACGGATGCTCGCACCATGACGGTTATTCCCCAGCAAACAGAGTACTCGTTCCCACCCGCCTCTCCGGACCTGTCCCCGCGGGGCTTGAGCATTCTGCTCGTGGAGGATCATGCGGACACGGCGACGAACCTGGCCGTGTTGCTGCGGGCCGAGGGGCACCGCGTCCGTATCGCCGCCGACGGCCAGCAAGGGCTCGTCGAAGCCCAGGCCGACTGGCCCGACACGGTGCTGCTCGACCTGGGATTGCCCGAGCTGGACGGCTATGAGCTGGCTCAACGCCTTCAGGGAGCGCGTGATGGACGGCGGCCTTTGCTCATCGCGGTCACCGGCTACGGGCAGGACGACGATCGCCGTCGCTCGCGCGAAGCCGGTATCGACCTGCACCTGGTCAAGCCGGTGGAGTTCGATACGCTCCGTCTCTTGCTGGAGCGCTTTCGACGAGTGGTTCAGTGAGGGGCAGCCGGAGCATGACCTCCCTGCCGATCGCGGGTATGGAGGGTGTCACGAGCGAATACTCCAGCGCAATATTTCTCGGAACGATCCGCGCAACGCGTCTGTAGCCGCAGGCTTCAGCCTGCGGAAGGGCGTCGCAGGTATCGTGCATTCACTCCGCAGGCTGAAGTCTGCGGCTACAGACGGTTCCGGTGAATCGTACTTCCAAACCAGCGCTGTAGTACTAATCACTCGTGCGACAGCGGTAGGCTGTCACACGAGCTGTTCGCTCCAAGTACAGGCTCCGGTGGGACGGACACTCTTGTCTGGCCGGCCAAACAAGAGCGTCTGGCCCACCTTTCCAGGGATCCATTTGGCCCGCGTGCCGTATGACCGCTCGTGCTACCGTGGTAGCGCATGTTCGCTCGCGCCACGTGCGCTTTGGCAGGACGGACTGGAAATCCGTTCTACGCAACCTGCTAGATATGAATGCGAAGCCTGGCACAGCCACGGAGCGGGGATACAATGGCATCAGAAATGCGGACTAGGTTTAGGCGCGCGGCGGGAGGTTGCTTCTTGGTAGGGCGACCCGGTTGAGCGAATTAAACTACCCTCTCCCGAATGCCATTCACTTAAGGCGAGCGGGGCGTGTGAACGCCCCGGTTGAGCCTGGCGCCTGCCTATGTTAATGGCATTCTACCCTCTCCCCTGTACTCGGGGGAGAGGGAATGGGGGTGAGGGGGCGGAATCTGTATGGACGGCATGAAAACCCCCTCACCCCCGAGTACAGGGGAGAGGGGAGAAGAAAAGACACCGTTCGCGAATGCCATTCACTTAAGGCGAGCGGGGCGGGGGGTTACCCCCCCGGGGGGGGCAAAAAAAAGGCGGAGAGAACCCCCCCCCCCCCCCGGCCGCCCCCCGGGT
>JAIEMG010000244.1 GCA_019752375.1 Gemmataceae bacterium
CGGTTTTGGTCGCTCAACCGGGGCGTTCACACGCCCCGCTCGCCTGGCGCCTGCCTAAGTTAATGGCATTCGGCGGAGAGTTTCTTCGTTTTCCTGAGCTGCGAGATTGTCATCCAGTTTTTCGCGAGCTTCATTTGACTGACGCGAAAGCCGACTTCGCGTTAATCATTAAATGAAGGAGGGACTCACAGCTATGCCGCTGTGAGTCCCTCCTTTCGCGTCGAAGAATCCAAGATCGCTCAGAATCCGCCGCCGAATCCCGCGCCAAAGTTGTTCATGTTGTTCATCGTGGCCCCATTGCCACGAATGCCGCCGAATCCGCCGTAGCTGCCGTACCCGCCGTAGCTGGTATTGCCGTAGGTCGTGTTGGGGTTTGAGTTGCCGGCACCATAACCCTGCATGCTCTGCATGGAGGCCGCCTGCATATAGTAGGCCATCATCATCTGTTGCATGTAGGCTTGCTGATAGGCCATCATCATACGCTGCTGCTGCAAGCGGCGAGCGAAGTTGGCACCCTGAATGGGATTACCGCCTGGGGGGAAACCACCCGGGGGGAAACCACCCGGGGGAATGCCGCCGCCACCGCCACCTGGCAGGCCGCCGCCACCACCCATGCCACCACTGCCAGGGGGTGGGTAGAGGCCGATGTTCGGAATGAGTTCGTCATCGTAGGCGAAGCCGTTGAAGCCGAAGCGGTCGCCCAGCGGCATCGTCGCGATGTAGATGAACTTGGCCTGATTCGGCAGATTGGCGTTCTTGTTCTGCTGCGTCAGCAGACTGCCGTTGTTGAGCAGGCCGAACGAGGGCTTGGGCAGCAGGATGGGCTGAGGCGCGCCCATGCCCCCCGCACCGTTGTTCGGGCCGCGCAGCTGGGGCGGACCACCTGGCGGCGGGAACTGCGCCGAAGCGAAGGTGCCGACAACAAGGCCCAATCCCACGACCAAGGCCATCCAGCGAGCAGTGCTCCCGACCGGCCTACAAAATGACATGATTGAGTCTCCTGGGTAAGAGAAACCGTTCACTTTCTCTCGCCTTGGCACGCAAACTCTTCCCACAGTCAGGCCACAATCGCGGCACAGACCTTGATTCGCTCAAGTTCGGGTGGCAACGTGACGATCTGACTGGAACGTGAGTCCAATTCTCGATCGACGCTACCATTTCGTCAAGCAAAAAGCATAGGACACGGATACCTTTTCCGGATTGCCCCACTTGCCAAGGCAGTCGGGACGCTCTGTGTGGGTTGTAACCACCAGACGCCTGCTGCGGGGGAACTTGCGCATGATTCGGGTCGCAATTTTCGAGGCAGGTCAGAAAAGTTGCGCGGGGGCGGACAAACGCCCGGAAATGCCCTTGACAGGTGACGAACGGTTGATATCTTCCCCGACCTTCCTTGCTCAGGAAAATTTCAGCGAACCGACCGGCAACGGGCCATGCCCGCGCTGGCGGGGCCGCCATTCGGGGGGACCGGGTTCGGCCCAGGGGCCGAGGCGCCGTGTCATGGAGGAGATGGGGATTATGCGAACACGGACGGGCTGGCTGGCGTTGCTGCTGACGACGGGGATGGCGCTGGCACCGACGATGGGCTGGGCGCAAGACCCTGGTCCCGCTCCGAACTTCTTCCTGCCCCCCAGCACGGTGCGCGGGCAGATCGGTGGGGTTCCGGACGATCATGACGTGCCGCGGGCGGACCCCGTCTTTCCGCTGCCGTTATATCATGACCGGCCGGAGAACGGCGGCTTCTTCGCCGCCGCGGACTTCCTCTACTGGAGGCAGACCAATCCGATCGGCAACCAGATCATTGCCATCCGCGGCTTGGTCGACGCCGACGGCAGTATCGTGGCCGCCCTGGGCGGGCCTGGTGCCATTCAAGTTTCGCCCATTCAGAATTTCATTCCGGGGGCGGGCGGGGTCGGCAACTTCATTGGAAGTGGCCAACCAGCCCTGAACTCCAACCAGGCGGGCGGCGAGAGCTACGTCCCGGGCTGGCGCGTGACCATGGGGTATCGCTTCAAGGAAGGCTTCGAGGTCGAGGTCAACTACCTCAACCTGCTCAATGCACGCTACGTCGGCGGAGCAACCTTGGCGCCGCTCAATTTCCAGAACGGCCCGCTGCTGGCCGATTCGTTCCTGTACGCTCCGGTCTGGAACTTCCCGCCCGCTTACGCGGGGCCGCTCCAGAAACTGGCCGTCGGCAACCCGCTGGCTGCGTATGGCATCTGGAACGGTGCTTCGGAAATGACCATCAAGTTCGAACAGCGTTACACCGAGGCTAACATCGGCGGTCGAGTGCCGATCGTCGAGGACGAGTGCAACCGGTGCTATGGTCTGACCGGCTTGCGGCATGCGTGGATCTGGGAACGGTTCAAGTGGCGTACGGTCAGCTATGATTCGACGGGCAACGCCGATCCTTCCGATGCGGCCACTTACGCCAATATCGTGTCCAATCCCATGTACGGTCCGTACATCGGCGTCGGCAACGAGTACTATATCGGCCACGGCTTCTCGGTCAGCTTCGACGTCAATGCGGCACTCATGGTGGATTTCGTTCGCGAGATTGCACGTTGGGAACGGGAGGACTTCGCCACCGTCGCCAAGCGGTCGCGCCGCGAATGGACCTTCGTCCCGGAGGTCGAGGCAGCCCTGAACATCTGGTGGTTTCCGATCGAAGGCGTCCAGATCCGTGCCGGTTACGACTTCAAGGCCTTCTTCAACACGGTCTCCTCGCCCAACCCGGTGGCCTTCGAGTTCAATGCCGTCAACCCGCAATGGGACCACAAGGCCTTCCGGATGATCGACGGTTTCCACTTCGGCATCGGGCTCATCTTCTGACCGTGCCATCGTCTCCCAGTGAATCCAACCCCACGGGCCGCAAGGCCCGTGGGCTTTCTTCGTTGGGTGCCAGGCATGTTGTGCATCTGGGAGGTGCAAGTCCTCCGCGGTGCGGCAAGATGCGGGCCACCGTCAATCCGCACAACAACCTGGCCCACTGCTTTTATTGCAAAAAGAATTGGAACAACATCGACCTGCTGCGGACGCTCGACTACGAGTTCTTGGCCGCGGTCCGCCTGCTGGAGTGCTGGCTGAACCAGCACGAGGCCCAGCAAGGGAGGAAGAAACCCGCTTCCCGGTGAGTCCCTCGTAACGATCGCTCACGACGGAATCGACCGCGGCCCGGCCCATGCCGGGCCGCGGTTGTGCGCGGCGTTGCGAACCGCACCCGTCGCGCCTTCGTTCTCCAAAATGCGCAACAATTCGGTAAAATGGGCTTCAGCAGGCCAAAAACAGTACAGAATTGATTGGGCAACAAATGCGATCAGAATTTGGTCGGGCACACATCAGGTCTCCGTCATGATGGGGCTACTCTTGCCTTGAGACGTCTGGAAAGAGCGAGAGCCACGAATGTTGCTTCGTGGCTCTCACTTTCAACTTGGAATTTCAGATCACGGCTTTGGCGGCCGCAGCGGCCCGCTGGCGGGGTTCTGCTCTTCAGCCGGCAGCGAGCGCAGGCGAACGGTGTGGCTGTTCTCGAATGGATCGGGCAGGTTCAGCCGCACGAACGGTGCCGGGTTGCTGCGGACCGGCATCGTTGCCGCCAGCGCCACCTTCAGTGACTCTTCCGCGGTGGGGTCGTCGAGCGGGGCGCGGTCGATGCCGGGGTTGGCCAGGATCGGCAACGGGATCGGTTCGTTCACATCGCGCGACGGCACCCGCACCAGTGCACCGGGTGTGAATTCCTGACGTTGCACCGGCGGCGGATCGCTGCGATAGGCGGTCAGCGGCGCCTCCTCGGGCAGGACGCGTGGCCGCAGAGGCGGTGCCTTGGGTGACAGTTTCGCGCTTGGAACGCCTGATGGACTGTTCGACAGCGTCGGCTCGGGATTCGCCACGGCTGGGGGCACCACGAGCGGCCGCGGTCCCGGCTGTGCCTGGGCGTCATCCGATAGCTTCAGCGGCGGCCGGAGCAACTCCGACAGCGCTTGCCCGCCCTTGTCGGCGGGGAAGGTGAAGCGATCGCCCGGGGCGGGCTTATCGCCCTGCGCGACCTGGCCGGGATTCAGCCGGTCGAGCGGCGCCGGATCGACGGCAACCGACGTCCGTGCGCACCCGGCCAGGCTTCCGATGAGCAAAACAGAAAACCATCTGCAAAAGATTGTCTTCATGGGTGTGAACCTTGCTTGCGCTGCGGGCTCAAAAAAAGCTTCACTTCGCCGGGGCTTCAATGACAAGTTTGCACGGCGTCCCTTCCTTGGGCAGCAGGGTCTTGTTGGTCTCCATCTTGATGAGCTTCTCTTCCTTCATGGTCAACTGCGTCTGGAAGACCGTCGTATCGGTCACGGGAAAGACCGAGATGAGGGTGCCGGACAGGTCGGCGCCGTAGACCTTCTCGGGCTTGTCCGGGTTGGGCTGCTTCATGACCGACCCGGTGAAGCGCCACTTCATCGGCGGCAGTTTCAGCTTGGGGTTGTCCCGACTGACCAACGTCTTCTCGATCGGCAGCTTCTTGTCCACGCCGTCGGCCGTGAACTCCAGGAAGATGCCGCACTCCGGGCCTTCCGCGACTGGCATCTCCTTGCCGTCGCCTTCACCCAGGGCCGGCTTGCCCGGCTTGAGGCCCAGCTCTTCCAGCGCCTTGTGGACCTGGCTGGGCTTGAACGAGAAATCGAACGTGATGACGGTCTCGTGCGCCTTCTGACCGCCCGGTGGGTCCTTGCGCCAGGGCCAGGTGGCGATGACCTCGATCGGGTAGATTTCCTTGTATGCGGGATCATCGATCTTCCGCGCAGCGATCTTGCACGGGATCGTGACGGTGCGCTTTTCCTTGTTGACGACGATCTCTTCCTTGTCGGCCGCCTCGGCCAGCAGCGTCGCGGCCAGGATGCCCAACAAGGCGAAGCGGAACGGGGAAAGCCATTTCGTCATTCGCGGACTCCTTGATCACCGACCCGACAAGCCGGTAGGCGGTTACCGGGTCGCCTACTGTCCAATGCACACGACGGCTGTCTGCTTGTTCTGGTTCGCCCCTTCGAGGTTGCAAGTCGCGACAAAGAGCCGGCCGCCCTGCGCCACGATGCCGGCGTAGATCATGCCGGGCATCTTCACGGCCGGGTCGGTACCCAGGTTCAACGTCCACTTGCCGGCGCCGTTGCTGATGTCGATGGCATGGACCACGCCGCCCAGGTCGCCGATATATGCCACGCCGTTCACCACCGCCGGCGGCGCGAACATCGGGGACTTGGCATCGTAGGTCCAGGAGAGCAAGCCCTTTTCCAGGTCATAGGCCCGCACCTTGCCGTCGGTCGCGGTGCAGATTGCCTTGCCGCCGGAGAGGGCCGCACAGGAAAGCACTCCGCCCTTGAGCTCCTTCCGCCACATTTCCTTGCCGGTGGCCAGCTCGAATGCGGCCAGCTCGCCCTTGGCGCCCTTCAGCTCCTTCGGATCGTAAGCGACGCTGGAGCCGCTCACCACGACGATGTTGCCCTCGACCGATGCGCCGCCCCAGGGGTTGATGAGCAGCGGCGCCCGCCAGATCGGCTTGCCGGTCTTGGCCTCCAGGCAGTGCAGGGCGCGATCGCCGACCTTTTCCTTGTCGAGGAAGGCCGACGCGACCAGGAGCTTGTCGCCGACCACGTTGACGGGCGCGTCGACGTGCCATTTCTCTTCGCCCTGCTGCCAGACCTTGACCGGCGACGGCCGGGGCAGCTTGTCCTTGGTCGGCTTGACGGTGAAGTCGGGGTCCTTCTTGTAGTCGATGTCGTACTGCTTGAGCATCGCTTGCCAACGTGCTTCCAGCTCCTTGGGAATGTCGGCGATTTTAATTTCCTTGCCGTCGAGCGTGGCCTTGTCGAGATCGACGCAGACGACGCCCGCGCTGCCGGCGCCGAAATAAGCCTGCTTGCCGACCACGGTGGGCGAGCCCTCGAGGTGCACCAGCTTGCCTGGGAGCGGATAGGCCCACAGCGGCGGCTCGCCGTCCGTGGGCCAGACATTCAGGAACGCGCCGTCGGTCTGGTGCATGCCGTCGCCGAAGATGAGCTTGCCGTCCGCCACCGCAGGCGAACTGACGACGGGCAGCTTGACCCATGGCGCGGCCCGCGACCACACCTGCTGCTTGTCGCCCTTGGGCTCTTGCTCCAGGCAATAGACCGTGGAAGCGTTGAAGGCGCCGACGCCGCCGAGAAAGAGCTTACCGCCCGCCGGCACCGGCGAGCCGACGAAGTGCTCGACGATCTTGGCTTTCTTCTTCATCGCGTCTTCGACTTCCGGCACCCAGACCCACAGCACCTTCGGCTTCTCCGGACCCGCCTTGTCGTCCGCGCCGGTGCGCTGGGCATTACCGCGGTAGGTCGTCCAGCCCGCGGCCGGCGAGATCACCACAAAGGCACCCAGGGCACAAAGCAAACACGCGGCGATCCGTCGAAGTGTGCTGAATCTCATGCTGCTGATCCTCTCCGTATGTCTTTGTGTTCTTTTGTGCCGTTGTGGTGAATCTACTTCTCGTCGATCGCGGTGCGGACCGGCATGTTCTCGACGATGACGCCCTTGGTTTTGGTATTGCCGGACCCGTAGCGCACTTCCACGCGATAGGCGCCCGGCTCCAGGGCAAAGTGGGCCTGCGAGCCGACCTGTCCGCCGCGGCCCGCGCCGGACGCGACATCCTGCGTCACGACCAGCTTGCCCTCGCGCGTCAGCACGCGCACCTGACTACCCAGGACCGTGGTGCCGTTCACCTGGACCGTCAATGCCGTCTTCTTCCGCGGCAGGTCGGCATTGCCCAGCAGCACGCAGGACGCCTGGCCTTCGTTGATGAAGACCATGTCGAGGACGCCGTCGCCGTTCAGATCGACCAGCGCGACGCCTTGCGTGTTGAAGATGCGCTGATTCAGGCCGATTCCCTCGGTCATGTCTTCGAAGGTGCCCTCACCCTTGTTGCGGTAGCAGCGGTTCGGTCCGCGCAGACAGCCAATGACGAGGTCCACGCGGCCGTCATTGTCCACGTCGCCCCAGGCGGCGCAGGTCGCCATGCCCTGGAACTTGGCGAGATCGCCGGTTTTGGCGGTGACGTCGGTGAACTTGCCCTTGCCGTCGTTCTTGAACAGCTTGCAACCGCCGCTCAGTTGCGGCACGAACAGGCTCATGGTGCCGCTGTTGTCGAAATCGGCGAAGACCGGGCCGACCTTGCCCGTCTTGTAGCGGATGCCAGTGTCCGTTGCCTCCACGAACCCTTCGGGCGTGTTGAGGAACAGCATGCCCGTGCCGGCGCCATAGAGGAAGTCGGGCCGCCCGTCGCCGTTGACGTCGCAGACTGTCAGGGTGTCGCCCTTGACCGTGCTGCCGATGCCGTCCGGACCGAAGCCCACTTTTGCCGAGACGTCCTCGAACCAGAGCCCGGGCACGGGCGCCTTGCCAGGAACGAGCGGACCGGCAGGCGTGTCGGATGGTCCCTTGTTGCGATACAGGCGCAGGCCCTGGTAGCCGCCAGCGAGCAGGATGTCGGGCTTGCCGTCGCCGTCGTAGTCGATCCACGCCGCGGCCAGGCAGGCGCCCGCATTCTTCGGCAGCATGGCGGTATCGTCGCGGAAGGAACCATTGCCGAGGTTGGTGAACAGGCGCGGCCCGTTCGGCGTGGCCAGGAGCAGGTCGGGCTTGCCGTCGCCGTTGTAGTCGGCCCACACGGCGGATCGACAGCCGCCGGTCAGGCTCGGCAGGGTCGTCTCGATGAAGCCCTCGCCGGCGTTCTGCATCAGGGCGACGCGCTGGCCGCCGATCAGGCAGAAGTCCGGCTTGCCGTCGCCGTCGAAATCGACGACCGAAACCGCCTGGGCTTCGAGCCCCATGTTCGGCAATGGCGAGAAGGCACTGAAGCCCGGCATGCCGGACAGCCGGGTGAAGTCGTCGCTGCCGAAATCGACGAAGTCGCGCTTCACGTTGTAGTCGGTGAGCTTCAGGCTGGCTTTGAGCCGCTGCATCTTGGCCTTGCGCTGGGCCAGGTCTTGCATGTTGTCGCCGATCATGCACGGCACCACGACTTCCTTGCCGCCAACGATGGCCGCACAAGCGATGTTAAGCCGCTCGGGCCGCCCGCTGAACGTGCGCAGGACGATGGGCTCGACGTGCTGGACGTTCCACCAGGACCAGTCGGTGGTGGTGGACGCGTACCAGAGGTTGTCGATGTAGGTGTGGCTCCACTTGTAGCTTTCCAGGGCGAACATGACGGTGACCTTGCCGGTCTCCGCCCAGTCGAGGATCATCTTGCGCTCGGCCAGGCCGATCGGAATCGCCTGCTTGATGACATCGACCGGCCACTTGCCCTTCAGGTCGCGCACCTTGCGGAAGATGACGACGCCCTTCTCGCGATCCATCCGCTCCACCTGCACGGTCATGACGTGGGTGGACCAGAGACACATGTGCCCCAGCGTGGCCGGCGGCCCGCCAATGTACGCCGGCGCCGACGTCGGCCATGCGGCGACAAGGAGGATGCCCAACGTGAGGGCGAACCAGGCGAGAATGCGTTTCCTGACACGCATGGTGGGGCCTCCTTGTGTGTTAGCGGTCAGCCGTCAGCCGTCAGCTTCGTAGGGTGCGTCAAGCGTACTCGCGCGGACGCACCGAAGTGCGGACGCGTTCGTGGATCATCAAGC
>JAIEMG010000217.1 GCA_019752375.1 Gemmataceae bacterium
GTGGGGTCGTGGCAGTCCCAGGGTAGCCGAGTACGGCAACCCTGGGCTATGTCACGCAACCCCTTCGGGGTAAAGAACAGACGCCGTGAAATTCAACAAGCGGATCAAACAAATGCGCAACTTCAAAACGCGCAAGCAAGGGTCGGCAGGCTGTCCCTTGCTTGCGCGTCGGGATCGAGGGCAGCGTCAGCGGATATGGCTCCTCGCAAAAAATCTGCGATTGGAATATGAGCTGAAACCAGAGCTTTTATGGGCACCGATGTTGCAGATTTTTTCGGATGGGCCATAGTTGATTCCCTGCCGCTCGCCTTACAGCAGTTGCCGCACGCGTTGCTCCAGGAGGGCGGCGACGGTCGCGGGGTCGGTGTGCAAATCCGGTTGATGGGCCGGTCCGAAGACCACCCGAAGGGGAACTCGTCGCGGGAGAACGTGATGTCTCGGCAGTGCCTCAAAGCAGCCGGACAGCGCCGTGGGGACCACGGGCACTTGCATTCGCTGGGCGATCAAGCCGATGCCGCTCTTGAAGGGAACGATCTGGCCCGTTTCACTGCGGCGGCCCTCCGGAAAGAGGAGGATGGACCAGCCCTCATCCATCAGTTCGCCCAGGTAGCGCAGGCTCATCTCCACCGCATCGGTGCGCGAGAAGGGGAAGGCGTGATACAGGCTCGCCGCGGCGGCGCCGGCCAGCCAGTTCCGGACCGTCGGATCGGCGCGGAACCAGTAGTCGGCGGCCGCGGCCACCGCCACTCGCCGGCACCAGGGGGCGGGCAGCGCGGCCAGCAGGGCTGGGGTGTCGAGATGGCTGGTGTGGTTGGCAATGAAAATGACCGGCCCGGCCAGCGATGCCAGGTGCTCGGTGCCGTGAACCTCCTGGGGAAAGTAGCGGCGAAACAGCGGCCGCCAGATACTGCCAAGACCATTGCGGACCAGACACGCCGCCGGCCGCCGCGCCCAGCGCGGAAAGCGTGGCCGCGCCTGCGCCCCCGGCTGTTCGTTGATCCGCCGGCGCAGGTCGGCGACCGTCGTCTGGTCATCGATGGCGGCCTCGGGCAGGTCGGCGCCGTAGGAGTCCTCGATCCGGCTCAGGATGTCGAGTCGGGTCAGTGAATCCATGCCCAGGTCGGCCATCAGGCGCTGTTGGTCGCCGATCGGCTGCGCCCGCGGAAGGCCCAGGCAGTCGTGAAGCAATGCCAACAGCTCGTCCGTTGCCGCGGCAGAGGACTCGGCGGGAGTTGCCGCCACTCCGCTTCCCGGGCAACGGGCCAGGACCTGGTCGCGCTTGACCTTCAACGTCCGGGTGCGCGGGAAGTCGGGGTCCGGCCAGCGCTCGAGGGCTTGCAACCGCTGGTGCGCGGCCAGGCGGTCGTTGGCCTGGACCAGCAACCGCTGCGCGTCCCAGGCTGCTCCTTCCTTCAAGACCACACAGCCAACCAGGCGAAGGCGGCCGTCCTGCTCCAGGCCGACCACGCAGCTCTCGCGCACGCCCGGCAGTCGATCCAGCACCTGTTCGAGGTCCTCCGGGTAGACGTTCATCCCCGAAGGCCCGATGAGGACGTCCTTCTGTCGGCCGAGGAGTTGCCAGTAGCCGTCGGCGTCCACGGCGCCGAGATCGCCGGTGTGCAGCCAGCCATCGGTCAAGAGCTTCTGCGTGGCTTCCGGGTCATTCAGGTAGCCGGCAGTGACGTTTGGTCCCCGCGCCAGGATCTCGCCGGCCGGGGAAGTCCGCACCTCGACGCCTGGCACCGCACGCCCCACGGTGCGGGGCCGTTGCGCCGTCATCGTGTTGCAGGTGATGACCGGGGCCGCTTCCGTCATGCCGTAACCTTGCAGGACGTGGATGCCGAGCGCCTCAAAGAAGTCCTCCGCGTCCGCGCGCACGGCGGCCCCACCCACGAAGACGAACTGCAGATCAGGAAAGATCTCCTGGCGGATCCGTCGAAAAAGCTGCCGACGCAGGCGATGCGGCAGGCGGCCGGCCAGGCGGAGGGCCCAGTCCAGCCGGGTGGACCGGCCTTGCTGGGCCGCCGTGTTCAGCACTTGCTGGCGAATGCGGTCCAAGAAGGCGGGCACCGTCACCAGCACGCTGATGCGCTCCCGCCGGAAGCAGTCGCGCAGGATCGATCGCCGGCGCGTGCCGGCGAAGAACACGGTCCCGCCAAAGCGCAGCGGCACGAACAGCCCCAGCACCTGGCCGAGCATGTGACTCAACGGCAGCACGGAGAGAAACCGGCTCTTGGGCGGCCAGCCCATCGCTTGCCGCAGCGAGGCGACGTTGGCAACAACATTGCCGTGCGTCAGGAGCACGCCCTTCGGCCGCGATGTGGTGCCCGAGGTGTAAACGATCTCCAGCAAATCGCCACCCTGGCGCGGCGGCGCCGCGAACGAGTGGGCGGGCCCGCGGACTTCGGGATGAAAACTCTCCAAGGGCAGGCACGCCACCCCGGCGGCGTTGGCAAAACCGGTGTGCACGACTTGCAGCCGGGCGTCGGTCCGCTGCCCTACCTCGGCGGCGAACTCCGGCCGGGTGCTTTCATCGAGCGGCACCACGACGCCGCCGGCTAGTACGGCGCCCAGGAACGCCACCACCCATTCGGGACCGCTGGGACCAAGCAAGAGGACGCGCTCATCCGGGCGAAGGCCCGCGTCGTGCAGACGCTGGGCCGCACCGTGGATTGTCCGCGCCAGTTCCTTGAAAGTGACCGAGCGATGCCTGTACCCGAGGCGCGAGCGCAGGGCCGGGAGGTCGCCGTGTTCCTGGACAACCGGGTCGAGGAAATCCATCAAAGCCGGTTGTCGCGGCGTACCCGGGTCCCGCGGTCGGGCGGTCAAAGCCATGACGAAGACGTCCTTGATGGATGGAGAACAAGGCGACACTGCCAATCATTACTGAGGACGGCGCGGTCAATGCCACGTTCGGCCCCCTCGCCCCTGTACTCGGGGCCGAGGGGAGCCCGTTTGGTCACTTTATCCGCGCAGGCATCAGTAATGCCCGGTTCATCCCCCGGTGAGGATACTCTCCGCCTGGCTTGAGCCCAGTGGCCCCGGCGTCGGCCGATCAGGCTTTGACCTGGAAGATCGCTTCGATCTCGACCACGCTGCCGTCGGGGAGTGAATTCATGCCGACGGCGCTGCGCGCGCCTCTGCCCGCCTTTTCGCCGAAGACTTCCGCGAGCAGGTCGTTGAAGCCATTGATGACTTGGGGCGTCTGCGTGAAGTTCGGCATGCAGTTGACCATACCGAACGTCTTGACCAGGCGGACCACCTTGTCGAGGCTGCCCAGTTCGGTCCGGACCGCGCTCAACATGATCAGGGCGATCTGCCGGGCCGCCTGGTACCCTTCCTTCACGTCCAGGTCTTTGCCCAGCTTGCCGACCAGCGGCGAGCCGTCGGCCTTGCGTGGCTCGTACCCGGAAACGAAGAGCAGGTTATCGACGCGTACTGCCGGCACGTACCCTGTCGGCTTGCCAATCATCGGCAGCTCGATCTTCAACTTGCGCAGCCGCTCCTCGGGGCTCGCGGCCGCGTCGTCCTGTGCCAGGGCCGGCTCCCCCAGAGGGAGCCAGCGCGGCAGGAGTATACCGCCGGTCACTCCGGCGGCGAGCCAGGCACAATTGTTCAAAAAGCGGCGACGATTCGGTGCAGCCATGGGAAATCCTCCGCAGGAAGGTAGAGACGATCGACGATGCGGGCCATTGTACGCCGGGCTCCGCTCAGACCATGCATCCGATCTTCATCAGGGCGCCGTGGCATCCCAGATTTTCAGCGTATCATCGAAGCCCGTCGATACGAGTCCGCCGTCCGTCAGGACGCGGCGGCGGTCCTTTCGGTCGCGGTTGCGCGGGCTCGCGAAGAGGATGGGAAACGAACGCGTCCGGTTGCGTAACAGTGCCACTGCAAGTCCGAATGGGCCACCGGACGCCACCGCTGGACGCGCAAGAGATCTTGTTAGCCGGACGCGCCGGCGACGGACGCCCCAAGGCGAGCGGCCGCGGGGAATGTCCCAGTGGCATTGCCGCACGGACAGAAATGTCCGTGCCACTGAGACAGGAGGGATGCAATATCCCTCGCTGACGTTTCAGATTGATGGGCGAGATGATTGATGCGGAACGCGCAAGCGCTTCGGATTACGGGAATCCAGGCGTTCACACGTCCTGCCCTGTCTCGTCTCCACAGTGGCGTTAGCGACCGGATTTCGGCAGGCGGGTCTTGCGGCGGTCGTTGGCAATCGACGTGTGGGCACAGGTCTGCTGCAACCGGAACATGTTCGACTGCTTGGTTGGAGTGACGGGAGCGGGTTGCTTTTCCAGACCCAGAAGGCGGCGAATAAGCGTGATCATCGTTGAACACTCTTGTTTGGGTGGGTGAGGGCGAACCGATGGCCGCAAATATTGCGCCATCTCCACACCATTCCCTAAACCAGCTCTTTTCAAGCAGTTACCGTGACCAAGACCCGCTTGGCGGCGCCCCATCGCTGTGCAAATTTTGCGCAGCCTGCGTAGGTCAGACGCATCCCGCAAAAATTTCGCGATTTTGGAAGTCGAGCCCGCGAATCCCGGCATAGTAGAGCAACGCCTGTACCCGTTCGTGGAGGGTCTCGCATGGCGACGCGTCCCCTTGGATCCAATGCCAAGAAGGCGGACTTCTCCAACCCGAAACGTGAGCGAGGGATAACTGCATCCCTCGCTCACGTTTCGGGTTGGTATGCTTGTGGGGCCGGCTTCCAGCCGGCCAAATGACCGGCTGGAAGCCGGCCCCACCAATGGCAACCGTGCCAATCTTGGGAAAGAAGTGAACCCATATCCCCGGCCAGGGGCATTGGTACAGTAGATGCGATGCACGGGAGTCATCGCATCCCTGGGAGAGACAGCTCCATGGCCAGCGGACAACTGACGAGCACGGAAGGCAACGATGGCCAGCTCCTGGAGCGATTTGTCACCGCTCGCGAGGAGGCTGCGTTTGCCGGCCTGGTCCATCGGCACGGACCGATGGTGCTGGGCGTCTGTCGTCGGATGCTCCTCGACGTTCACGACGCCGACGATGCGTTTCAGGCCACCTTCCTCGTGCTGGTACGGCGTGCCAAGGGCCTGCGTCAGTGGGGTTCGCTCGGCAACTGGCTGCACGGGGTCGCCTATCGCGTGGCGCTCAAAGCGCGCGCGCGAACCCTGCGGCGGCGTGCGCGCGAAACGGAGGTGGAAGACGTGCCGCATCCCGTGGACGAAGCGGCCGCCTGGCGCGAGCTGCGACCGGTGCTCGATGCGGAGGTCGATCGCTTGCCCGCCAAGTACCGCCGGCCGGTCGTCCTGTGCTACCTGGAAGGGCGGACGCACGAGGAGGCAGCCAGCGAGTTGGGCTGGCCGTCGGGCACCGTCAAATGTCGTCTGGTGCGGGCGCGGGAGATGCTGCGAAAGCGGCTGATCCGCCGCGGCCTGACCGTTGCGGCGGCAGCGGTCGCGGCAGGCCTGGGCGGCAATGCCGTTGCCGCGGTGCCGGCAACCCTCGAAGCGGCGACGGTCCATGGTGCAACTCTCCTGGCCGCGGGACAGACCGCGGCGGTTTCGGCCCCGACCCTTGCCCTGGTGGAAGGAGTGCTGCACACGATGACCCTGTTCAAAATTAAAATCGCCCTGAGCGTGCTGGTGACGGTGAGCGCCATCGCCGGCGGCGTGTTCCTGGTTGGCCAGCCAGGCGCCGGCGCTGGTTTGGAAGGCGACCCGAGCCCCAGCACCGCGGCCGGCACCACCGAGCCCGGTCCCATGACGACCCCGGCTCGTTCGACTCGCCCTGAAGAACGCGCCACCGCCAAGGTGCCGGCGACGACGCCAGGCGACGATCCGGACTGGGGCACCATCCGCGGCCAGCTGGTCTTCGCCGGCGACCGACCGCCCGAGCCGCAGGAAATCAACGTCGACAAGGACCGCGATCATTGCCTGGCGAACGGGAAGCTCCTGAGCGAATCGTGGGTAGTCAACAAGGACAGCAAGGGCGTGCGCTGGGTCTTCGTCTGGCTGGCGCCCGAGCCGGGAACAGCGAAGAAGCTGCCAATCCATCCATCACTGGCGGACATCAAGCAGAAGGAAGTGGACATGGATCAACCCTGCTGCCAGTTCGTCCCGCACTGCCTGGCGATGCGCGAAGGCCAAACCCTGGTTGCCAAGAACAGCTCGCCGATCGGCCACAACGTCAATTACACCGGCCATCCGCTGCGCAATCCCGGCAAGAACGTGTCCGTGGGGGCGAAAGCCTCGATCCGTATCGACGACCTCAAGGCCGACGAGCGCTTTCCGGTGCAGATCGCCTGCAATCTGCACGGGTGGATGAAGGGTTACGTCCGCGTGTTCGATCACCCCTACTTCGCGCTGACCGACGCGGACGGCAAGTTCGAGATCGAGAACGCGCCGGCCGGTGAATGGCGCATGAAAGTCTGGCAAGAGGCGATGGGCTGGCGCGGCGGCGCAGCGGGTCGAGACGGCGAGAAGATTACCGTCAAGGGCGGCACCACGACCGACCTGGGCAAGCTCGATTTAAAGCCTTGAGAGGGGACATTCAACAACCAAGTCCACGGGCGCGGCCCGTGGGCTTGGCTCAATGTCCTTGGAAGCCGCGCGTGGAGCAGGTCGTAAGCGGCATTTGCACTCTTCACAACAGAAACCGGCGCGAGCATTCTATCTCACAGACGCGGGGCGGCGCGAACTCGCGTAAATAGACCGACAGGCCAGCCGCGCAATCGACCAGTGGCGAGCGACGGATGCGGAACTTCAAGCTGCCGATGAGCCGGAGGGTCGCCTTGCCCTGAAACGTGCCCGCCTGTCAAACACCTCGGGCATCTTTGGACCAGATGTACTTGTGCATTTGCAGCTGCATCCGCACTCGAAGACCCGAGTCCAGCAACCAACCGATCGGTTCCTCCGCGTCTGCTTCGGCAGCGCGGAGCCCGGAGCCCGGCCTCGCAACTTGCTGTACGGCAAGTCGGCCGCTATAATCCGTTGGAGGATGAAAGAGGACATGTCCGAATGCCATTAACATAGGCAGGCGCCAGGCCCCGGTTTTGGTCGCTCAACCGGGGCGTTCACACGCCCCGCTCGCCTTAAGTGAATGGCATTCAGGACATGTCCAATCATGAGCAGTCCCCTCACGCCCCTCGACTTGGTTCACCACGCGATTGCTGCGGGCATCTTCGGACAAATTCAGTGGGATGACCGCGCCGACGAGCGGGCGCGAAGCAATCCGCAGTTGGAGGGACTGACGCCCGAAGGCATCCGCCGCCTGCTGCGCGATTTTGTCTGCGGAGGTGGGCGGCTGGACGAAAGGCGGGAGCCGCGCCCCGATTGGCTTCACGCCAACGCGGATCGGCCGACCTACTATCGCGATTTCTGGTATCGGGCCGTGGTCCGCCGTGGTCCCCGTTGCGGACCTGTTCCAAAACGGCCTGTTCATCGAGGTTCGCCTCTTCGACGACGACGCTCAAGACCCCTGGGTGGAGATCGTCAACGCTCACCCGCAAGCATAAGGACGGCCGAAGATGACGACCCGCACTTATCCCAAGCGCTGTGGCAAATGCGGTCAGAAGGCGATGCAGCTGACCACCCTACCGTATGCAACCACGATTGAACACGATGGCCGGACCTATCAGGTAGAAATTCCCGCCCTGACGGTGCCGCGCTGTACCCATTGCAAAGCCATCAGCATCGATGACGAAGCCGACCGGCAGATCAGCGCCGCCTTCCGCCGCGAGGCCCGGTTGCTGACGCCGGAAGAGATTCGCCACGGCCGAGACAAGCTGGCGCTCACCCAGAAGCAGTTCGCCAACCTGCTGGGCGTAGGCGAGGCGACGGTCTCGCGCTGGGAAACCGGGGCGCAGATTCAGCAGCGCGCCATGGACCGCTTCCTCCGCGTCTGCTTCGGCAGCCCGGCCGCCGTGGAGATGCTGGCGCGCGATTTTCAGCCGAGCGCGAAGGGTGCGTAGATGGGCGAGGCGGGCACGGAGCGGGTCCGTGTTGTCGGGGAACGACTCCAGACATCGTTATTCCGGCGGCAAAAGTTCACGACCAGAGCATGTTAGGATCTGCTGACATGTACTTGCCTCCGCTCTAGTAGTACTTTGAGTGTAAGATGAAATTGGGACGAAGGCACAGCTGACGATTCGTCTTTGGGACATGCAGGAGCAGGACACTCAGCAAAACGAGTACACTATGCGCGATGACACCAACGTCTCTGGGACCGAGGCTAACCCGAAAAGAACGTCCGAGTCCAAACTCAACGGCCAGTCCTCGGCGGGGAACCCAAAGGCCAAAGCCTGTTGAGGCCGTTTGCTTTCATGCCCAGCAATGCGTCGAAAAGTACTTGAAGGCGATTCTCGTTTATCGAAGCATTCCGTTCCCGAAAAGTCACAATATCCGCGTGCTGATGGCCTTGGTCCCGCGGCGGTCGCGGCCCGCTCTGCCGTCAGGAAACGGTGCGATCGGTGAATAGGGCGATGCGGACGCCCAGTAGACCGCCGTCAGGTAACGGTGTTTGACGGTGCGCGAAGCTGCCAGAACGGCAGGAACGGGCACATGGATCTTGACCGAGCGCTGAATACCATTAACTTAAGGCGAGCGGGGCGTGTAAAAGCCCCGGTTTTGGTCTATC
>JAIEMG010000264.1 GCA_019752375.1 Gemmataceae bacterium
TCCGTCCAGAGAAAACCGGACGGATTGGAAATCCGTCCTACAGGAATTGCACAAGTGATTCTTGCGCGGATCCTAAGAGTGGTTTCGTATTCCTGACAATAGACGTTGATGCGGAAGCCCTGGAGTTTCAGCACGCTCTCACCCGTGAACGGACCTTGTACGCTTTGGTCAGACAGTACATTCGGTGCGCTCGCCGTAGTGCGAAACACACGGGCCAGAGTTCGATATGTCTTCTGTCTCAACAGGTGACGGGTCCGATGCGCATGAACGTCTCTCATTAGCCAGCCTTGCGTCCGCTTTCTCGCGGTACCTGGTAGCCGCTGAGGAGGCGCATGCCGCTTCGACCGCTCTGGACGACCTGTTTAGCAGCCTGGTAGGCCCGCGGATAGTTGCGCAGTCGGCGCTTGATGCGCTCGAAGATTCGCCCCGATAGCGTCAACATTCGCGGATCGGCCATCAGGGGGCGCCGACTGAAGCGGACCGCCACACTGGGGTTGCAGACAAAGCGGTGCAGCGGCTCGATGGCCTTGTCCCAGGTGAACCGTTCGCGCACCAGACGCTGGGCGTTCTGTCCGCGACGACGGACCTCGTCGGGGCGGGCAAACACTTCGTGGACCACGGCGCGAATCTGATCCTCGTTTTCCGGGTCCACGCACCAGCCGGCTTCGTGCGAACGGATGTGCTCCGACAGCTCCGCATAGTCGTTGTAAACCACGGGCAAGCCGGCCCACAGGTATTCGACGGTGCGCGAGGTGATCGCCATGCCACGTTCGCAGTTGTGCGTCATCACATCCCAGGCCACGCTCGACTTACGGTATCGCTCAATGAGTTCGGCGCGGCCGATCATCGGGAACAGCGTCGCGTGCGCCGAGGACTTCAGCAAAGCGCACACTTTGTCGAACTCGTTGCCGGACATTTCGAGCCAGGGATGCTTGCCGCCGAAGAAGTTCAGTCGGCCGCGATGCGTCCGGTCCAGCTCTTCGAGAAGGACACGCAGACCCAACGTCGGATTCTGCCAGGGAAGGAAAACGCCCCCGTAGACGAAGGATAATTCGTCGGGGTACTCGTGCTCCGGCAGTTCGGGGGCGAGCGAGTATGGGAAGATCTGAATGGGAAGCTCGCGGAGGTCGAATCCCGCCATCTGGAGCCAGGCATAAAAGTAGTTGCGCTGCCGTTCGCCGGCACAGCAGAAGAAGTCGGCCCGGGACATTGCCAGCAGTTTCTGGGCGAACAGGTACGTGGCGTCCACGCCGACGCGAAAGAGGTTCTCGAGGATGAGCGGGCCGTGCAGATCGATGACGGTGTTCGGATACTTCTCGCGCAACAGCGTGGCGAGATACCAGTGCTGGCAGACCAGAACGTCCGGCGCCTGCTTCTCAACCAGTTTTTGAAAGCAATCTTGATCGAAGACCTCGCAACGTCCGTCCGGCTGGTAGCCGCATGACTGGGCCGATTCCCGCGTCATGGCCATGGTGACGTGATGGCCGCGCGAACGCAGGCCTTGGGCCAGGCCCCAGGCCCGCATGCCGGCGCCGGTGGTCGGCAGGCCGGGCAGCGGCAAAACGTCCCCGGTGACGACCAGGACCTTCTTTTTCGGCGAGCGCGACTCGGTCGCTGCGAGAGAGGCGGACATCGTGACTCCTCGAGAGGCTCGAACGAGACGGCATCGGTCGCTCAGGCGGCGGCCTTGCGCGCTTGTGGGTGGGCGCAGAAATCGATGAGCGGCCGCATCGCCTTGTCCCAGGTGAAGTGATCGCGAACCAGGCGCTGGGCATTGCGGCCGTACTCGGGCAACTTTTCCGGATGATCCAGGATGTGATCGAGGACGCGGCGCAGCGCAACGGGGTCTTCCGGATCGACGCACCAGCCCGCGTTGTAGCGGCGAATGGGAGTGGCCAGCTCCGCGTAATCGTTGTAGATCACGGGCAATCCGCACCACAGGTATTCGATGGTGCGCGTGGTGACGGCCAGCTCGCGTTCGGGATTGCGCTTCATCAAGTCAATGGCCACGTCGGCTTGCGCGTAAGCCTTCATGAGCTCGTCGCGTCCGAGCAACCCTGGAAAGTGGACGTGGCTGCTGCTCGTCAGGCGGTCGCGCACGACCGCAAAACGCTGACGCGAGGCGTCAAGATTGTGAAAATCGGTGAAAGCCCACAATTTGCCCTTGTCGCGCTGTTCCAGGACGTCCACCAGGTTTAACAGTGCGTCACTGGGATCCGTCCAGGGAAAAAAGCCGCCACCGAAGACGAAGACCGGTTCTTGTGGCTGCCGCTCGGGCCGCGGCGGCAGATTCGGACTCATCGATATGGGAGCGATCGGCAGAACGGCGCCATCGTGGAACTCCACTCCGGACGCGAGCAGCCAGCTCCAGAAGAAGCGCTGTTGTTTTTGGCTGACGGTCAGGAAGAGATCGCCCAGCGCCAGCTTGTCGCGCCAGTACTGAAAGGTGTGCTCCGAAGCGGTCTGCTTCATGAACCAGCTTTCCAGCATGAACGGGCCATGCAGGTCGATGACCACGGGACAGTGCGGTTTGCGATGAATGCCGACATTGCACACGTTGGAGGAGTATACGACCACGTCGGGCGCTAGCTTCTTGATGACCTGGCCCTGATTCTCCCAGTCCCAGGCAATTTCTTTCATGGCACGCGGCACGCGGTCCCAGCACTTGCGCGACAGGAAGGTGATTTCCGGCCGCGGGATGGAACAGGCGACGTCAAAGCCGGCGTCGCGCAGGGCGCGGAACAGCGACCAGGCACGCAGACCGCCGCCGGATGTGGGGCAGCCGTGTTCGGGGATCGGGTCCACAGCGATCAGCAAGACCTTGCCTGGCATGGCCGGTGGTCCTCATCAGTGAAGCCGGTCGGTCCCGGAATGCTGCCATTCCAGAGGCAATCGGCGAAGGGCTCATCCGTTCGAGAGTTGGCGTCTATTTCTGCTTCGAGGACGTGGTGTCCTCATGGTGCTTCTTTGCCAGCGTTGGCAACGCCCGACAGGCCTTTAGCAGGCGCCGGGCCGCTCGGTAGGCCCAGGGCACTTCCTGGAGGACAGGCTTGATGTGGTACTTCATGCTCCGAAAGGCCCGACTCACCATTCCGATCGGGATGCTTCCATCCCCGGCACCAAGGACAAAGAGGCGCTCCGCCACGCGCGGCGTCCGGCAGAATTCGATGAGGGGAGCACCGGTCTGAGCGACGCCAAAGCAATCTTCGGCCAGTCGTCGCGCGTTGTTGCTGATGCGGCGAAGTTTCTCCGGATGGCTCAGGATTTCGTTCAGCACGCTTTCGAGCTGGGTAGGCTCCGTCGGATCCACGCACCAGCCCGCCTCGCGGCGGCGAACGGCGGCTGCCAGCTCGTCGCCGTCCGCACAAATGATCGGGACGCCGCGCCAGAGATAATCGAGGGATTGCTCCGCCAGAGTCAGCTCTTGACCAGGCCCAGCGGCAAACTGAAGAGCGACCTGCCAGCACTTCGGCGACGCCTCGTGGCTTGAAATCAGCTTGCTGGTCCGGCAGCGTTCCACCACGTTGTGTGTCGTCAGTACGACCGGAGACAATCGGTCGCCGACCGGGTAAAGGAAGCAGACAGGCAGGCCGGGGCTGCTCGGGGACAGCGGTGGTGGAGCCACGGGACTGGGGTAGACCGTCTGTAGAGTTGTCGTATCGGGCATGATGCCGCCCTGAACCAGCCAGCCGCCGAAGTAGTCGCGCTGCCGATCGGATCCGCACAAGAAAAAGTCGGCATGACTGATGGCTCGCATCTTGTTCTGGAGTCGAGGCCCGTCATTTGCGTCAGCACTGACCGTGGACAGGTCGAGCACCAGCGGCACGCCCGGCCTGCGTCGTTGCCGCCAGTTCTCCCAGCCGCAGGCAACGAGGACGTCCGGTGAGAGTTTTCGGATCAGCGTTCGCTGTGCCGCTTCCGTCGGTGCGACCGTGACGACTTCGGGTCGGGCCGCTGAAGGGACTGGCTTGCCCTGAGCCAACTCGCTCTCGGCGAGAATCGCCTCGATCCCCGCGGTGCTCAAGGCACTGTGCAGTTGGCGAGCCCGATCGCGAAACGGTGAGACCGTCTCGGAAGGCCCGGTGTCCGTGGTCGAGCCAGCGAAGATCAGCACCTTGTTCGGCATCGCACTCGGTTCTCCGTGTGTGCCCGACACGAAAAGCGCCGGACGTTCGCTGGCAGAGCATCTGGGGTAGAAGACGTCGAGAATAACCGGTCGCGTCTCGGACTCACGCCGCGCGACGCTCCTGCGAGTGGACGGCCGCCGGCATCACGGTCTGTCGGCCAATGCTGCTGTAGACGAAGCCGAGCCGGCTCATCTCCGATGGGTTGTACAGGTTTCGCCCGTCCACGATGAACGGCTGACGCAGCACCTGACGCATGGTGTCGAAATCCGGATTGCGGAACTCCGCCCACTCCGTCGCGATAACCAACGCGTCGCAGCCCTGCAGCGTGTGGTAGACGCGGTCGCAATAGGTGATGCGATCGCCGAAGACGGCCTTCACATTGGGAATGGCCGCGGGGTCATGAACCCGGACGTGAGCACCAGCGCCCAGCAGGCTGCGAATGAGGATCAGCGAGGGCGCCTCGCGAATGTCGTCGGTGCCGGGCTTGAACGCCAGGCCCCACAGGGCGATCGTCTTGCCGTACAGGTCGGTGCCCAGCAGTTCGGTCACTTTGAAGAAGAGCACCTTTTTCTGGTTCTCGTTGATCTCATCCACGGCCGGAAGGATCCGCAACGTATAGCCGACGCCCTCGGCCGTATGGACCATGGCCCGGACGTCCTTGGGAAAGCAACTGCCGCCGTAACCGGCGCCGGGAAATAAGAACTGGAAGCCGATCCGGCTGTCGTGGCCGATGCCGCGCCGGACGTCGCCGATGTCGGCGCCGACGGCTTCGCACAGGTTCGCCATCTCGTTGATGAAGCTGATCTTCGTTGCCAGCATGGCATTGGCCACGTACTTCGTCATTTCCGCGCTTTCCGGCGTCATCACCAGGAAGGGGTGGTCCGAGCGAAGGAACGGCGCGTACAGGTCGTGCAACACCTGCCCCAGCGCCGCATCGTGAACGCCGACGACGACGCGGTCGGGCTTCATGAAGTCTTCAATGGCGTGGCCTTCCTTGAGAAACTCCGGATTGCTGACGGCATGGTGCTGAATGTGGGCGCCGTCGTTCAAACGCATTGCCAGCTCGCGGTTGGTGCCGACCGGAACGGTGCTCTTGACGATGACGATCTTGCTCTCGCCGGCCAGCTCGCGAATGCTCTGGGCCACGCCCCAGAGGGCATTGAGGTTCGCGGCGCCATTGTAGTCCTGGGGAGTGCCGACGGCAATGAAGACCAGCTTGCCCTGGGCCAGCGCATGGCCCATGTCCGTGGTGAACTGCAGGCGGCCTTCGCGCAGGTTGCGCTCGACCAGCTCTTCCAGGCCGGGTTCGTAGATGGGCAGGACGCCACGGCGCAGGCCGTCGATCTTCCCCGCATCGATGTCGATGCAGGTCACGTCGTTGCCGCTCTCCGCGAAGCAGGTAGCGGTCACCAGACCGACGTACCCGACACCTACAACCGTCAGCTGCATGATAGACCTCTCCTGTTCCTCGACTCGTACCTGCCCGCTGACTCGCTAGCAGTGGCCCAAACACTCTTGTCTGGCCGGCCAGACAAGAGTGTCTGGCCCACCGGGCCTATCCCTCGTGTTTGCGACTCAGGCGGCGCGCGCGAGGCGCTGCCGAAAGTTCTCCATGGTCCGTGCGACGCCTTCGCGCAACGGCACGGTTGGCTCCCAACCCAGGTTGCCCCGGGCCCGAGCAATGTCAGGCCGACGCTGCTTGGGATCGTCCTTGGGCAGCGGCTTGTGGACGACGGTCAAACGTCGCCCGAGGACCTCCTGCACCACCTCCGCCAGCTCATTCATGGTGAACTCGCCCGTGTTACCGATGTTGTGCGGTTCGTGACATTGCGATCCCTCGTACTTCATCAGCCGGACGAAGCCGTCGATCAGGTCATCCGCGAAACAAAACGACCGGGTTTGCGTGCCGTCGCCGTAAATCGTCAGCGGCTCGCCCGACAGTGCCTGCACGATGAAATTGCTGACCACCCGTCCGTCGTTGAGCGCCATGCGCGGACCGTAAGTGTTGAAGATGCGCACGATGCGAATGTCGAGGTCATGTCGCCGGTGGTAGTCCATGAATAGCGCTTCCGCACAGCGCTTGCCCTCGTCGTAGCAGGACCGAATGCCGATCGGATTGACATTGCCCCAGTAGCTTTCGGGCTGCGGATGCACCGAAGGATCACCATACACCTCGCTGGTGCTGGCCTGGAAGACGCGTGCGCCCACCCGCTTGGCAAGCCCCAACATGTTGAGGGCGCCCGAGATCGACGTCTTCATCGTCTTGATCGGATTATGCTGATAGTGAACGGGGGAAGCGGGGCAAGCCAGGTTGAAGATCCAGTCCACCTCAACAAGCAAGGGCACCGTCACATCGTGCCGGACCAGCTCGAAGCGGGGATTCGCGCGCAGGTGCTGGACGTTGAGCTTATTGCCGGTGTGAAAATTATCCAGGCAGACCACTTCGTGCCCTTCCTGGATAAGCCGGTCGCACAAGTGCGAGCCCAGGAATCCTGCTCCGCCGGTGACGAGGACACGCTTGGTCATTGGCTTCCTGCCGGATCGAGAATCGCTGTAGCCAGGAAAAGCAAGTATCGCGGAAGTGGGGTCTCAAGATGGGGCTTCAAATCAACTCGCCGTGCCTCTTGCAGAAAGGGTTGATAACCCCTGGCCTTTGAAAAATCAAGGTTGCCAGGTGGGTGCGATCAGCTCGATTGATTTTTTCGTGTCCGCGGAGTACGACGGAATTGCAATGGAAAGGTCTGCGGACGGGCTGGGTTGCAACGCCGGAGGATGACAGGCATGGCTGCCTATGACGACGAGTTTTTCGCCACCTACGACGACGGAGTTGTCAAGTCTGCCGACGCGATTGTGCCTCTTTTGCTCGATCTGGTCGGGCCGCGCAGCGTGATTGATATAGGTTGTGGCATTGGCACCTGGCTGTCGGTCTTTCTACGGCATGGCGTGACGGACATTCACGGGGTCGATGGCCCTTGGGTAGGAGAGGCCGCGCTGCACATTCCGCGAACATGTTTCCGCCAACACGATCTGGAGAAGCCTGTCAATCTGGGGCGGCGCTTTGATCTTGTCACTTCCTTTGAAGTGGCGGAACACCTGGCGCCTTCGGCGGCCGAGTCGTTTGTACGCACTCTCACGGCGCTGGGAGATGTCGTGGCTTTTTCCGCGGCGATCCCCGACCAAGGCGGCGTCGAACACGTCAATGAGCAGTGGCCCAGCTATTGGGCGGAGCGGTTTCAAGAGCTTGATTACGTCGCCATTGACGGTGTGCGTCCGCGAGTCTGGCACAACGCGGACATCTGGTGGTGGTATCGTCAGAACTTGCTGATCTACGTCCGTCGCTCTTGCCTGGCCCGTTATCCAAAGCTCTTGGACGCAGCCACCGAGATGCCGCTCTCGTTGGTGCACCCCGAATTGTTCGCCAAGACTTGCCGTCGGTTGGCCGACACAGCCCAACACGTCCGCAACCTGGAGGGTGAGCTCCAATCGGCTCGAAGCCGCTGCGCCATGCTCGATGGCGTGGGCCCGTCCGGACTACGGCTTGCACGCGGGTTGCGCGGATTATCGCGGCGTCTGCCGGCCGTTGCTGGTGCGGCCAAATACCTCGCCCGGCTGGCAACGCGCGGCTTCCACGGATACCGTTGACAGGTTCTCTCTCGTATGGGCTTCGCTCGGCGATTCAGCGAACCACATCTGGTTCTTTGCGCTATCATTGCCGGTCGACCAACAGCAATTTCAAGGAGTTCGCGAGTGTTGACGCTGAAACAGACGCTGCGCGAGCAGCTCCCGCCCGCCGTGGTTCGGTTATTGAAGGCCCCCTTCGCCCTCAAGAGCAAGATGGCGCAAGCGCTGGCGCCCAGCCCTCCCGATTACTATCAGTGGTGCCGCGGGGTGATGGACCAGGTTACCGAGCAACGCATGGCTAACCTGCACCCCGAGGCGCTGGACGCGATGGAAATCTCGGGAGCCCATTGGGAAAGGTTTGGCTTCAAGTCGTACACGTCATTGGTCTACCCCGAATTCGACATTTGCCAGCACGCCCTTCCCGAGTCCTACGACGTCGTCCTTGCCGAGCAGGTTTTCGAGCATCTTCTCTGGCCGTATCGCGCCGGAAAGAACGTCTATCAAATGTTGCGCACGGGCGGCTACTTCTTGATTACCACTCCCTTCCTCATTCGCGTTCACAACTGGCCTATTGACTGCTCCCGCTGGACGAAAGCCGGGTTGCGTTACTTCCTCGCCGAATGCGGCTTCTCGCTGGATCACATCGAGACCGGCTCCTGGGGAAATCGTGCCTGTGTGGTCGCCAATTTCGAACGGTGGATGCCTTATCGCAAGAGCCGCCACTCCCTCGTGAACGAGCCGGACTTCCCGCTCGTTGTCTGGGCCTTGGCGCGCAAGAGTTAATTCTACTACGCTACGTTGCAGTTCAAGCGGCCGCGGAATGACGAATGACGAAGCCCGAATGACGAATCAATGAC
>JAIEMG010000338.1 GCA_019752375.1 Gemmataceae bacterium
TACGCTTGAAGAACTCCGGTCGCTCGCGCTCCCGGCTCGCCAACGCTCGGTCACTTCGCCGCGACGTCGTAACAGAGAAGCACGCCCTGGTCGCGCAGATAGAGCCCACCGTTGGCGACGACCGGGTGCGGCCAGCACTGGATCTTGCTGCGTTCCGGCTGCCGAAATTTGCCCTTTTCGCGATAGCCTTCCGGTGACGGTTCGACCAGCGCCACGTCGCCGCTGCTGTAGCCGCGAACGTAGAGCCGGCCGTCGGCGTAGCAGATCGACGCGGGGCCGACGGCACGCTCGGTCCATTTCACCTTGCCGGTCGCGAATTCGGCGCAGAACAGGCTCGCGGCCGTTGTGCCGTACATGTGGCCGTCCACCAGCACAACGCCGCCGATGCTGGCGCCGAGCGACTTGTCGAAGTACACTTCTGCAGCCTCGACGCCTTCGCCTTCCACTTTCAGCTCGACCAGGGCGCCACCCGTCCGCGAACCAGCGGTGAAGACGCGGTTGCCGAGCACCACGGGCGTCAAGATGTTCGCACCCCGGTCCACGGTGCGGTCGTATCGCCAGAGCACCTTGCCGGTCTTGGCGTCGACGCCGACGACGCCGCCACGCAGGAACTGGACGTACTGCTTCACCTTGTCCGTCTCGACGGCCATGATCGACGCATAGTCGGCCACGTCGCCGTCCTTGACGGCGGCTTTCCAGATCGTCTCGCCGGTCTTTTTGTTGAGCGCTGCCAGCGTCGCGGTGCTGCCGCCCGGAGTGCAGACCAAGGCGTCGCCGTCGATCAGCACCGATTCGGAATAGGCCCAGGCGCCGACCTTGCCCTCGAAGTCCTTGCGAAAGTTCTTCTGCCACTTCACCTTGCCCATGTCGCGTTCGAGGCAGACCAGTTCGCCATCGGAGGACAAACAGTAGAGGAAATCGCCGTCCACGGTCGGCGTGCTGCGGGTGCCGGGATACTGCGGGCCAGTGTTTTTGCCGACCTTGCCGATCGCCTGCGACCAGATCTTCTTGCCGGTCTTTTCGTCAAGAGCGATGGTCGACTCTTCGTTGCCGTTCGTCGTCTGCAGGTAGACCCGGCCGCCGGCGATGGCGGGCGTGGAATAGCCGGTGCCGATGTCGTCGGCTTTCCAGCGCAGCGTCGGACCGTCCTTGGGCCATTCCTTGAGCAGCCCGGTTTCCTTGGAAATGCCATTGCGATCCGGCCCGCGCCATTGCGGCCAGTCCGCGGCGACGGCGACTGAGAGAGATGCCAGGGGAATGACGAATGCGAACAGCAATCGAATCATCGGGATCCTGCCTTGTGACATGTGCTGCCGGCGCTTGCCCGGCGTGTCCTTTCCTCGGGATTATACCCCAACGGGAGCGGAAAGTCGTGACCGCGGCTTCCACTCCGGACGGCGACGGTCGGATGGCAGGGACAGGATTCCTCGGTGGAGGTGCACGGAACGCTTTTCCCCCTTGAATTCAGCGCCCTCACTTTTATAATTCCAGCAGACTGATTTCGCTTGCAGCCCGACAGGATAGCCATCGCGATTTGCGCATTCGGGCGGGTGTAGCTCAGTGGTAGAGCGCCACGTTGCCAACGTGGCTGTCGTGGGTTCGAGCCCCATCACCCGCTCCTTTCGGCCGAGAAGGTCAGAACCCGGACCGCACATTCCGTGTGACCGAGGTTCTTTTCCTTCTCGGCTTTCTTGCCTTCTGGTGGGAGCCTTTGATGACTGACGAACCACGAACGGACGAAGCTAGCACCACGGAAAGCCAGGCTGGGACGGATACCGCCGTCGCCGACAAGCCCTCCAAGCTGCAGCAGACGGTCGAGTTTCAGGACATCGGCCCCTGCAAGAAGCACATCAAGGTCACCGTCGACCGTGCCGACATCGACAAGCGCCTCGACGAGAACTATTCCAAGCTCGTCGTCGACGCCAATGTGTCCGGTTTCCGGCCCGGCAAGGCGCCGCGCAAAATCATCGAGCGCCGCTTCAAGAAGGACGTCGCCGACCAGGTGAGAGGCGAAATCCTCCTCCAGAGCCTCGAGCAGCTTGCCGAGGAGCACGACGTCGCGCCGCTTAGCGCCCCGGACATCGACCCGAGTAAAATCGTGGTGCCGGACAAGGGACCGCTGATTTACGAATTCGACGTCGAGGTGCGCCCGCAGTTCGATCTGCCCAACTACAAGGGCCTGAAGCTCAAGCGCCCGATCAAGAAGTTCACCGATGAAGACGTGGAGCGCGAAGAGCGCCGTCTGCTCGAGCCCTATGGCCAGTTGATTCCCAAGGAAGGTAACCCGGCGACGCTCGACGTTGGCGACACGCTCATTGCCGACCTGACGACGCGCTTCGGCGACAAGGTCATTTCCGAGGTGAAGGAGTTGAAGCTGCGCGTCGAGCCGCGCCTGATTTTCAAGGACGGCGTGGCGGAGAAGTTCGGCGAGCAGGTCAAGGGCGCCAAGGCCGGCGAGTCGCGCATCGTGGACATCCAGCTCAGCGACGGCGTGGCCGATCGGGCGATGAAGGGCCAGACCATCCAGGCGACCTTCGACGTCAAGGACATCAAATCCCTGCGCTTGCCGGAAATGACGCACGAGTTGATGCACGAATTCGGCGTCCACTCGCAGGCGCAGTTGCGGGAGCTGATCCGCGTCGTGCTTGATCGCCGGCTGGAATATCAACAACGGCAAGCGGCTCGCAGCCAGATCATGGAGCACATCACCGCCGCATCGTCCTGGGAACTGCCCCAAGACCTGCTGATGCGTCAGGCCCGCAAGGCGCTGGGCCGCAAGGTCATGGAAATGCGCTCCTCCGGCATCGCCGAGGAAGAGATCACGGCGCGCTCGCGCATGCTCCAGCAAGACGTGCTTCAGAGCACCGCCCTGGCGCTCAAGGAGCACTTCGTCCTACAGAAGCTGGCCGAGACGGAAAAGATTGAAATCAACGAGGACGACATCAACGACGAGATCGAGCGCATTGCCGCCCAGTACGACGAACCGCCGCGTCGCGTCCGCGCCCGGCTGGAAAAAGAAGACATGATGGAGGCGCTGGCCGCCGAGATCATCGAGCGCAAGGCGCTGGACCTGATCCTGCAGAGCGCTGAATACGAAGACGTGGCGCTGGACAAGTCCGAGGAAAAGACCACGTCCACGCTCGAGCAGCAGGCGGTGCCGGGCGAGATGACCGACCCGACCGCGGCCCCGCCGGCTGCGGAAGAGCCTGCGCCCAACCCTCCGAGCTAATCGAGGTTTGGATTTGAAAGGGGGGGCGGGCAATGACTAATGACTAAGGACGAATGTCTAAACAATGACGAAGCCCCAAGACCCAAAGTTCGCGGGGTCCCGTCATTCGACCTTGGTGATTCGTCATTGATTCGTCATTAGTCATTAGACATTAGTCATTTGCGAAAGGTGACCTATGCACGAACTGATGTCCGGCCCGATGTCCGGCGGCTTGCCGTTCGAGCCGCAGATTCAACGCTATCGCGATTACGCCCGCCAGCGGCAGATGACGCTGGGCGATTTGCTGCTGGAGAACCGCATCATCTTCCTGGGAAGCTCGCCGGAAACGGGCGGCAATCCCGCCATCACCGATTACCTGGCGAACATCACCATCCAGAAGATGCTGTTCCTCCAGTACGAGAACCGCACCCAAGAAATCCACATGTACATCAACTGCCCCGGCGGCAGTGTGACGGCCACGCTGGCCATCTACGACACCATGCAGTTCCTCGAATGCCCGATCTCGACCTACTGCATGGGCCTCGCGGCCAGCGGGGCCGCCGTCATCTTGGCGGCCGGCACCAAAGGCAAGCGCTATACCCTGCCCAACTCGAAGGTCATGTGTCACCAGCCATGGGGGCAGGTCGGCGGCCAGGTCTCCGACATCGAAATCCAGGCCAATGAGATCCTGCGCGAGCGCGACCGCCTCAACGACATCCTCGCCAAGCACACGGGGCAGCCCAAGTCCATCATCGAGAAGGAAACCGAGCGCGATCGCTATTTCCACGCCGGGGAAGCCAAGGAATTCGGCCTGGTCGACGACGTGCTGTTGAAGGCCAAGGACGAAAAGAAGTGATTCTGAGGGCGAGGCACGGCCGGCGCGGGGCGATCCTTGCCCGACCGCTGCCTCTTGCGTGATTTCACTCAATCAATTCGATCCCGGCTGCCGATGGGATGCAAGGGGCCGGGCTCTTTCGGAGAACCTGCGATGCCCCTCGTACCTTACGTGGTGGAACGAAGCGGCCGCGAAGAGCGCGTCTTCGACATTTACAGCCGGTTGCTCAAGGACCGCATCATCTTCCTGCAGGGCGTCGTGGACGACGCCAGCGCCAACTTGATCGTGGCGCAGATGCTGTTCCTGCAATTCGACGATCCGAAGGCCGACATCCACCTGTACATCAACTCGCCCGGCGGCTCCGTGACGGCCGGGATGAGCATTTACGACACGATGCAGTACGTCTCCTGCGACGTGGCGACCTACTGCATCGGCCAGGCGGCAAGCATGGGCGCCGTTCTGCTCTGCGCCGGCGCCAAGGGCAAGCGGAACGTATTGCCCCATTCGCGCGTGATGATCCATCAGCCGCTGGCCGGGACCGAAGGCACGACGACTGAAATCCTCATCCATGCCAAGGAGTTCATCCGACTCAAGAAAGAGCTGAACGAGATCCTGGTGAAGCACACCGGACAGACGCTCGAGCGGATCGAGAAGGAAACCGACCGCGATAAGTTCATGTCGGCCAAGGAAGCACAAGAGTACGGCATCGTTGACACTTGCCTGGAACGCCTCATCGCGGTCCAGGGACAACCCAAGCCTGCTTCATGACCGCGGTACGTACCACGCTTGAAGGACAAAGGACAAAGGCGGCAACGCTGCGAGTCGTTGCTCTTGTCCTTTGTCCTTTGGCTTTTACCCTCTTCGCTTCCGGCTGCAGGCGCGGCAGCTGCGACCTGGTCGAATCCGAGCTGCGCCATCGCGAGCAGGAATTGGCCGAAACGCGCGACGCGCTGCATCGCATCGAAGCAAACAACGAAGCCCTCCAGCGCCAACTGCAAGACTGTGCCGGCAGCCACTCCGCCAGGGCCGGCGGCGAGTACGTGGTGCCGATAAGTGCAGAGGTAAAAGAGATCATGCTGGGCCGCGGCACCGGCGGCGTCGGCGAAGGCAAGTGTCCGGGCGACGATTCCATTCAGGTCGTCGTCGAGCCCAAGGACTGCGACGGGCACTCGATCAAAGCGCCCGGCATGCTGCGCGTTGCGGTGCTGGAAGTGACCTCCGGCGGCGTCAAAAAGCCGCTGTCCGGATGGGACCTGACGCAGGAACAGCTCCGGCGCACCTGGAAAAGCGGGCTTCTCAGCACCGGTTACTACGTTGTCCTGCCGTGGAAGACCTGCCCATCGACAGAGAAAATCCGCGTCGTCGCCCAGCTGATCCTTGCGGACGGCCGGGTCTTCGAAGCTGACAAGGACGTGACGATCAAGCTACCGCCCGAAGCGACCCGCAAACCTCTGCCTACTACTGTGGCGCCGGAACCGGAGCCGACGCTTCCATCGCCCAAGCGCATGGACGGCCCGGAGCTGCAACCAGCTCGCCACGAGGCGAACAAACCGAAGCCGCTGACCGATGCGGTGAAGCTGGGACGGCCACGGGCGCTTGATTAAGGCAGGGGCTTGGAAATCGTCTACTTGCCTTTCCGCTTTTCAAAATTCCATCCGAATCGGTTCACATTCCGGCCGGGTTTTCGCATCCAAGGTGCTGGGCAGGACAGCCCAGGGCCAGTTCGCACAGCGAGCGCCGCCCTGGGCCCGTGATACCCTCGGCATGGATGGATTGCACGCTGAAAGCGTGCGGCAGCCGCCACGCTGGGGACAACGCGCGATCGTCCGGCCGCACGCTGGCTCGACAATCAAGCGTTCGAAGAGGAATTCCATTTGCATGTCCGAAAACGGCCAGCCCGGTTGCAGAGCTCGGCTACAATTGCGGCATGATTATCACTGATGACGTTTGCTATCGAGCACTTGTCGCGCGAGACACTCGCTTTGACGGTGTATTTTTCGTCGGCGTGAAGACGACCGAGATCTACTGCCGGCCGGTTTGCACGGCGAAACCCCCTGGCCGCGATCGTTGCCGGTTTTTCACGAGCGCCGCTCTGGCAGAGCAAGCCGGATTTCGACCCTGCTTGCGCTGCCGTCCGGAACTGGCGCCGGGTCATGCGCCGATCGATACAACCCGCACGATTGCCCGGACGGCGGCGGCACGCATCGAAGCCGGTGCGCTCAGCGATGGCGGCAGCCTGGAGGACCTGGCAGCGAGCATGGGACTGAGCTCGCGCCAGCTGCGCCGCTCGGTGCGTGAAGAGCTAGGCGTGTCGCCTGTCGAGCTCGCGCAAACGAATCGGTTGCTGCTGGCCAAACGCTTGATCGCGGAAACGCAACTTCCGATGGTACAGGTCGCGTTTGCAGCCGGATTCGAGAGCGTGCGGCGGTTCAATGCACTCTTTCGCAGCCATTATCGGCTGACGCCCAGTTCGCTTCGACGTCCCTCGTCAACGGCACCCGCGACGGGCTGCTTGCGATTGGTTGTCGCCTATCGTCCGCCGTTGGACTGGAACGCAATGCTGCGGTTCCTGGCGGCGCGCGCCATTCCCGGCGTCGAATACGTGACCGGCGTCACATACCATCGCACGGTGGGTATCGGCGAACATCGTGGCTGGCTAAGTGTCACACCGGTGGCCGATCGCCATTTGCTGGCCGTGGACATCGCCACCGCGCTGGCTCCGGCGCTGCCATCGCTTCTTGTGCGCCTGCGGAATCTGTTCGACCTGGATGCTCGGCCGGACGTCATCGCCGGACATCTGGCGCTCGATCCCCTGCTCGCGCCATGGGTCAAGCATCAGCCCGGGTTGCGTGTGCCCGGTGCGTTCGATTCATTTGAGCTTGGCGTGCGAGCGATCCTGGGCCAGCAGGTGACCGTTCGCGGAGCATCGACGCTCGCCGGCCGCATCGCGCGGCAGTTTGGTGTCGCTATCGACACACCGCTGCCTTGCTTGAACCGCATTACACCCACCGCTGGGGCGCTCTCGGCTGCTCGCATGAGTCGACTTACCGGTCTTGGCTTGCCGAACGCTCGCGCCGAAAGCCTGCGGGCGTTGGCCCGCGGCGTTGCGAGCGGTGAGATCGATATCGAACCGGGTGTCGATCCGATCGCTGTCGTCGCCAGGCTCGTGGAGCTTCCCGGCATCGGCCCATGGACGGCGGAATACATTGCCATGCGCGCCTTGCGGTGGCCCGACGCATTTCCGGCGGGTGATCTGGGGCTGGTGAAGGCCTCACGATTGAAATCCGCCAAGGCGCTAGGAATGGCGGCGGAACGCTGGCGGCCCTGGCGAGCCTATGCGGCCATGTACCTGTGGGAAAGCCTCAGGACGCCTTCCGAATGAACATCAACGCCGTCAGGAGCAGACCGATGATTGCAACCACTTGCTACAGTTACATCGAAGGCCCGTTGGGCCGAATGCTCGTCCGCGGGGATGGGCAGTTTATAACCGGTCTTTTCCTGCCGCAACACAAGGGCTCGCCGGGCCCCGACGCCTCTTGGAAGCAGTGCGACGCGCCGTTCGCCGCGCTACGCGAGCAACTCGCGGGGTACTTTGCGGGCAAGCGACAGCAGTTCGACGTGGCGCTCAAGCTTGCCGGCACGCCGTTTCAACAGCATGTCTGGCAGGAGCTGAGACGGATCCCCTTCGGCACGACGATCACTTACGGCGATCTTGCCCGACGCGTCGGCAAGCCAACCGCATCGCGTGCCGTGGGTCACGCCAACGGTCGCAATCCCGTTTCGATCATCGTGCCATGCCATCGCGTGGTTGGCGCCGATCAAAAACTGACGGGTTACGCCGGCGGCATCGACAAAAAGCGATGGCTGCTCGACTTTGAAGGTCACGCGATGGGAGTCGAATCCAGTTGTTTGTCACTGGCTGGTGAACCCCCGTGTCTGAACGGGCGATCTTGCCGGGCCTGATGGGAGGGATTTCGGGGATTGAACTGTCTCTGCTGGAAGTGCGCCGGCCAATCTCCCGCAAGCCAAGAAAACCGCTGTCGTCTTTACCGGACCGCTTTCGCTTAGTACTACAGCGCTGGGTTGCAAGCACGATTCACCGGAACCGTCTGTAGCCGCAGGCTTTCGCCTGCGGAGTGAATGGACGGCACCGGCGACGCCACTCCGCAGGCTTTAGCCTGCGCCTACAGACGTGGCGCGGATCGTTCCGCGGAATGGAGCGCTGTAGGATTAAACTGGTAAGTCGAAACTCAATGTTGATCCCGGCGCGAATTTCTGGCGCTCGCCCGCGTCACGGCCAGTGAGCACGGCTACGCGGCACCGGGCTATGCCGACGCGTGCCGGCTATTGAAGAGTTAGCAAACACTGCTCCGGAGTTTGTAGTTCCGCCCTCAGGGGAATCCGCCAAACCGCCTTCTATGAGACCGCTTTTGTCAAGCTCCGTCGCTGATTTTTCTCGTGCCGTCGTGCGGGGGCGGAC
>JAIEMG010000169.1 GCA_019752375.1 Gemmataceae bacterium
CCGCGTTCTATTCGGACGCCGTCTCACACTCTCGCGCTCACGCTCCCACGTACCCACTCGAATTACCGGTGGCATCTTCCTACTCTGACCCCTGGGTATCACATCCTGGTTTCACAGCGGAAGGAAAGCACCGATGGCCCTCGACATGTTCGATCTCACCGGCAAGGTCGCGCTGGTGACGGGCGGCAGCAAGGGACTGGGCAAGGCGATGGCTCGCGGCCTGGCCGAGGCCGGCGCGGACGTGATGATCTCCAGCCGCAACGAGCAGGAGCTTCGCGCTGCACTCGAAGAGATCCTGGCCGGCACCGGACGCACCGGTCGGTTCGTCTCGGCCGACATGGGCGACCGCGCGGACGTCAATCGTCTCGCACGGACCGCGCTGGAGCAGATGGGCCGCGTGGACATCCTCATCAACAACGCCGGCACCAATGACCCGGCGCCGATCGACCGCATCACCGACGAGAGCTGGGACCGCGTGCTGGAGATCAACTTGAACTCCGTCATGGCCCTGACGCGCGCGCTGGCGCCGCAGATGAAGGCCCGCCATTGGGGCCGCATCGTTCACATCTCGTCGATCATGGGCTTTGTGTCGAAGGAAGGCCGCAACATCTACTCGGCGACGAAATCGGCGCTGCTTGGCCTGTGCCGAGCGAGCGCCATCGACCTGGGGCCGCATGGTGTGACGGTCAACTGCATCGCACCCGGCCCGTTCCTGACCGACCTGCCCGGCAAGCTGCTTTCCGATGCGGAGAAGCGCGAGTTTGCCGGCCGCACCGCCCTGGGCCGCTGGGGCGAACCGCGCGAACTGGTGGGACCGATCCTGGCCCTGGTCACCGACGCCGGCAGTTACATCACCGGGCAGACGCTGGTGGTGGACGGCGGCTACCTGGCGCGCTAACAACTCTTTTGAGCCCGACGCGCCGGCAAGGGAGACCATGTCCCTTGCCGGCGCGTCGAGCTCAATTCCGACCTTGAAAAACGGTCGCCCGCACTTCTTCGCCGCGTTATAGTGGCCCTCGACTCCGTATTCACGCCGACAACCCTTCGCCGACCTCGGAGGTCATCGTGCCTGCCGTTTGCCGCTGGACCCTTCTCATTCTTTTGATCGCTCCGGGCCTCGGGCGCGCCCAGCAGCCGACGATTGCGGACGATCGTCTGGTCCTCGAGGTGGTTGCCGAAGCACCGGACATCGTGACGCCGACCGGCCTGGCGGTCGACGAGCAGGGCCGCATCTGGGTCATCGAGAACCACACGCATCAGCGGCCGCCGCAGTACAAGGGACCGGCCAGTGATCGAATTCGCATCTTCTCCGACTTCGACGACAAGGGCCGGGCACGGAAGATCGCCACGTTTGCCGACGGCTTCAAGGACGCGATGAGCCTGGCGCTGGGCAAGAACGGCATTGTCTTTCTCGCCACGCGCTCGGCCATTCACCAGATGCGTGACAAGGACGGCGCCGCGGCCGATGCACGCGTCATCGTCAAGCTGGAGACGAAGGGCAACTATCCGCACAACGGCCTGGCCGGCTTTGCGTTTGATGGCCTGGGCGACATGTACTTCGGCCTGGGCGAAAACCTCGGCGAAGCGTACAAGCTGATCGGCTCCGACGGCACGGCGCTAAGCGGCGGCGGCGAGGGCGGCAGCATCTACCGCTGCCGGCCCGACGGAAGCAAGTTGACGCGGGTCGCCACCGGCTTCTGGAACCCCTTCCACCTCGCCTTCGACGCGTTCGGCCGCCTGTTTGCCGTGGACAACGACCCGGATTCGCGCGGGCCCTGCCGGCTGCTGCACATCGTCAACGGCGGCGATTATGGCTATCGCTTCCGCTACGGTCGCAAGGGCCTGCACCCGTTCGTCGCCTGGAACGGCGAGTTGCCCGGCACGCTGCCGATGTTGGCCGGCACTGCCGAAGCGCCCAGCGGCGTCATTGCCTATGAGTCTACGGGATTGCCGGAGGAGTATCGGGGCAACCTGCTGGCCACGTCCTGGGGCGATCACGTGATCGAGCGTTTCCGCCTGTCGCCGCAGGGTGCCTCCTTTGTGTCACGCACGCAGACGCTGGTGCGCGGCGGCGAGAACTTTCGGCCCGTTGGCATCGCGACGGCACCGGACGGTTCGGTCGTTGTCAGCGACTGGGTGGACAAGTCGTATCCCGTCCACGGCAAGGGCCGCATCTGGCGCATCCGGATGAAGCAGCCGCCCGCGGATGATGGGCTGCGTCCGTCAAAGTTAACCGACCTGGAACCGGTAAAGCTCAAGGACCTGCTTGGCCATCCGAAGCAGGAAATCCGCAATGCGGCGGCGGAGGCCCTGGCGGCGAAGGGTATCCGCGGACGCGACGAGATTCCCGGCGTCCTGTCAGGCAAGAACGATCCGCGCGCTCGCGTGGCCGCGCTGTGGACGGCCGCTCGTCTGGAGCCGGACACGGCCCGCAAGCTGCTGGAAAGCGCCCTGACCAATGCCGATCCGGCCGTGCGCGGTGAAGCGGCTCGTCTCTTCGGCGAATCGCTGCCGATCGAAGCCGACAAACGCGATGAAAGCGCGCTTGCTAACATGGTCGCCAAGGATCCCTCCGCATTCGCACGCATGCAGGCGACGCTTCAGCTCCGGGACCGCAAATCGCTCGCAGCCGTGGTGCCCCTGCTCGCGGACAGTGACCCATTTCTGATGGCCGCAGCGCTGGAGGCGTTGGGACGGCCCGGCAACCTCCGATTGATCTTGCCCCATGTGGAAGCGGTAGACGCTCGGCTTCGACTTGGCGCTCTGCTCGCCCTGCGCCGCACGGGAGAAAAGGAGACACGCGAGACGCTGCCGAAGTTCCTCGAGGACGCCGATCCGGATGTCCGTCGCGCCGCCATCCAGTGGGTGGGCGAAGAGAAGCTCACCGAGTACGCTCCCAGGCTGGCAGCGTCGGCGGGAAAGGCCCCGGTCACACGCGACCTGTTCCTCGCGCTGCTGGCTGCCAATAACCTGCTCGAAGGCACGAAGCCCAACGAAGAACCGGCGGACGAGAAGTTCCTGTTGAAGACGCTCGAGGGGGCCGATCAGCCGGCGGCCTTCCGCGTGCTGTCGTTGCAGATGCTCCGCCCCGACAACAAGGGAATCAAGCCCGCCGTGCTTCGGGACCTGCTCGAAAGCAAGGATTCGGCATTGCGCTTACAGGCGGCACGTACCCTGGCGATGCGGATCGATGGCGAATCGCAGGAAGCGTTGCTTCGGCTTGCCGCGAGCGACAAGACCGAGCCTGGTCTGAAGGGCGAAGCCGTCCTGGGACTGGCTCATTCGGCTGCAACCGCTGCTGAAACGCGCGGTGCGCTGCTGGGGCTCCTCTCCCAGCCCGCGTGGCGGCGCGACGCGCTGCGCTCCCTGCGCGATGCGGCGTCGAAGCCCGCCGTCGAGAAGGAGCTGATCGCCTGGTGGGAGAAGTCGTCCGCCACCCTGCCGATGGAAGAGCAGTCCGAGCTGGCTGCTCAGGTCGCCCAGGCGTTACGGGCCAGCAAGAGCGAGCGGGCCCAGCAATGGCTGCCGAAGCTTCTGGAACTGGCCGGGCCGCGGCCCACCCTGGGCTCCGAATGGCAGAAGGCCCTGGCCAAGGGCGGCGATGCCGTGGCCGGCGAGCGAGTTTTCTTTCACGCGCAGGGGCCGCGTTGTTACACTTGTCATCAGGTCGATGGCCGGGGCGGCAAGCTCGGCCCCAACCTGTCCAAGATCGGCTGGGCCCTGTCTCGCGAAAAGCTGATCGAATCGATCCTGGAACCGAGCAAGGAGATCGCCCCGCAGTTCGTCTCGTGGAGCATTGTGACTCGGGACGGGAAGGTGCGCATCGGCCTCATCATCGACGAAGGCCCGCACAGCACGATCACCCTGGCCGAGTCGCCGGACAAGCTTGAAGTCATCAAACGCCAGGACATCGAAGAACGACACGCACTGAGCACGTCGTTCATGCCGAACGACCTGCACCAGCTCATGACTCGACAGGAGTTCCTCGACCTAGTCGCGTTTCTCAGCGAACGCAAGTGAGGTTCACCATGCGAAAGTTCGGACTTCTTCTGCTCGCCCTGCTGATCGCGGGATGTTCCAAAGGCAAAGTCGCGCAGGTCGGATCGACCGACGTGGACTCGACCCACGTACGCGTCAGCCGCTACTCGCGGACATCACCGACCGAGAAGTTTATCGACTTCCCGACGCGTGCGGAGCTGCCGCCGCCCAAGAAGGAGGAGATCCGCAAGGACGAGGCCCAGCTTGCGGTGGTGGCGTACCTGGGCAAGAGCTACCAGGGCGTCAACGTCACCGCGATGTCGGAGCCCAAGGAGTTCGGCACCGCATTCGAGACCAAGCGCATGGGCTGGGCCGTGTGGTGCAGTTTCACCGGCACCAATCCGGTCTTGAAGTCCCATCTCAAGGCGACCGATCACATGTTCATCGTCTCGCGCGATGACGCTGGCGGCCCGCTCCGTGCCGTCTGGCACGGCAGCAGCGATGTACTCGTCAAGGCCCGCGTCGGCGACACCTGGTACAAGCTGAACCGCCCCCCCGTCCCTGCCAGCGAAGAAACAGGCCAATAGCACCCGGAAAGAGGGACTCATGGGCAGCTATCTGAACTACTTCGGCGAGTGGCTGAGCGGCATCGCCGGGAAAGTCGGCGAGTGGTCCACACGGGCCGCCTACAACGTGACGCACGATCCCCTCTGGGGCGGCGTCGCGGCGGCACTGGTGCTGGGATTCGTTTTGCTCATCTATCTCAAACGGCGCGCTTCGGGGTAGCGCGGCTTCTAAAGCCAAAGAATCTTCCAATCGACGAGCACCGTTTCATATTTGACGTAAGTCGCTCAGCAGGTATACAATCCGATATCTTTTATTTTCCGCTGAGAGTATACCTGTGACGCCCGTAACCTGGAAGGAACTGGCATATTCGCGAGACGATGGCCGCCTCGCTCAGGTGGATATCGCCTTCGTCAACCTGGCTTGTGCCGCCGACCTGCCCGGTGCCGAGAAAATTGACGTGCCGCGCTGCATCGACACCCTGAATGATTGGGCCAAGAAGTCCTTGTGGTACACAAACAAGATGTTCCGCAAGTTCGATAGCAATCCTGGAGCTTACCGTAACTCTCGAAATTACTTTCGCGTCCTCGCGATGATTACGCATCTCCAGCGCGATCTAGGCGTGAAGTACAATCCCGCGAAGATGTCTCTGGATGTGCCCTTCGATACCGCCGACACGTTCATACACGGCGTTATTCAAGGCGACGGCGGCACCTGCGCCACGTTGCCGATCATCTACACCGCGGTCGGCCGGCGACTGGGCTACCCGATCAAACTGGTTTCGTCGCAGTCTCGAATGTCTGGGCATCTCTTCTGCCGCTGGCACGACGGGCAGGAGCAGCTCAACATCGAGGCGACGGCTCAAGGGCTGTCCACGCCGAGCGATGACGATTACCGCAACGATGCTCCCGGACTTTATCCAAAGCTGGAGCAGACGGCCTTTCATCTGGTTTCGATGACGCCCCGACGCGAAATGGCCAATTTTCTGATGCAACGCGGCCTGCGTTGGCAGGAGCTGGACATGTTCGGTCTCGCCGCTGAGTCGTTCATCTTCGCTTGTTCGCTGGCACCGGAGATCGTCGGCGCTCTCGCGGTATTCGGGAAAGCCATGAACCACTGGATGGATTTCCTGGATGCCCGAAAGCCGCCGAACTTCCCCATGGTATGCGTTCACATCAACGGCCGACACTTCCCCGACTTACCGGCGAAGGCGGAGGGAGATTTCTTCGCTTGCGAGGCGATGGAGTTGGCGCTCACCAGCGAAGAGTTAAACCGCAAGTGGTGGGGGCCAATGAAGGACGGCCAGACGTTGCCGAGGACGCCAAAGAAAATGCACGTATACCGGACGCCCGTCAAGGGAAATATGACGTTTGAAGTCACCGATAACGCATGCGTTTGAATCCAACTAGGGAGAGCAGCATGTATCGTCCAAGTCTTGGCGTGTGGCTGTCCGATGATCCCATCGGCTTCGAGGGGGGACAGCAAAACCTCTACGAATTCGTGGGCAACAATCCGACGAATGCCACAGACCCGAGCGGATTGACAAGCATTGTGTTTCCGCTGAGCGACGCGAAAGACATCCTTTACAAATACACAGATATCGACCTAAAGGCTCAAGATCGCCAAAAGGCTATTCGAATTAGAAATGCCACCATCTCTGCTTGGATCGATGAAAAATCAGTCTACACCGCTGAAGAAAAGAAACGTGTGAAAGATCTTATTGTGCAAGTCATGAATGCCGCCGATTTCAAATGGACCCAACCGACCGGCTTCTTTGGCTCTTGCCAAGAGTGGGCTCAAGAATACGAGACACGCCACCGCAACTTGAACTTAGCCGAACAACACAAAGACTACTTTCGTGTTACCAGCCAAGTTTTCGAGAACAAGTTGGTGGACGCAAGACACGCGACGATCCGTATCACCTTCCGCGACGGGACTGAAATCTACCTCGACGATGGGAATTGGGGAGGACTTGATCGCCTCTTCATGCCAAGCGAGGTCGGGGGGCTATATACACCGAAGGATGCTCCGGACGAATGGTTCCTTGACAAGGGTTTTCACAGGAAGGCCTATGTTAAGGGATGGTTTGGAGAACACGTCAATAAGGATTAAGGTCGGCCGTCGCGGATTCGTTCCGAGGAATGTCCTGTGAAATGCCCCCCGAATCAGCTGCCGGTGAGTCCTATGCCGTGGTATTCACAGCGGCACAAGAGCGTCCTTTACGTGCTTGCTGCGGCGCTCGCGATCTGTGCAGCGCTCTGGCATGTGGCCGACCGAGACCGGGGGCTAAAGGCATCTCTTCGAGGTCACACCGATTGGATACGTTTTGTTACGTTCTCTCCCGATGGATCGATGCTGGCAACTGGGAGCAAAGATAACACGGCGAAGATCTGGGATGTATCGACCGGCAAGGAAATTACTACGCTCAGAGGCCATACAGGCGAAGTGTGGTGCGTTGCTTTTTCTCCGGACAGCAAACAATTGGCAACTGCAAGCGTGGATGGTACCGTGAGGTTATGGAGCGTGGTCACGGGGCAGGAGCAGATCCCGCCAGCTGGCCATGCCGAACCGCTCGGTGCTGGTGTGAGGGCATTAAGTATCTTTGCCGTTGCTTTCTCCCCCGATGGAAACCTACTCGCTTTGGGAGGTACCGGCGGCATCGTTCAATTGTGGGGTGTGGGAACAGGCTTGGAAGTTGGGATGCTAGATGGACACGAAAATGCGGTCTCATCGTTGGCGTTCTCAAATGATGGCTCTCTTCTCGCATCGGGGAGCAAAGACGGTACCGTGATTCTCTGGGATTTGAAGAAATTGGCGATAGTTAGGATACTCAAGGGACATTGGTCAAATTCTCCGATCCGCGTAGCATTCTCACCTGATAGCAAGATGCTTGCGACGGGCAGCCATGACAGAACCGTGCGTCTCTGGGAGGTGGCATCAGGACAGGAACTGACGGAACCGAAGAAGCCTTCCGCCTGGTGGGTTAGTTCAGTCGCAATTTCTCCAGATGGTCAGATTTTGGCTGCTTCCCTCCTTGACCGGACCACCAGGTTTTGGGATGTCCATACCGGAGATTCCGTGGGCTCGGCCAAAATCGACGCGGAGTCTATTGCCTTCAGCCCAGACGGCAAGACACTGGCCACCGCAGGAGTTGATTGCAAGGTGCGTTTGTGGAATGCGGAGGAACTCTTGAACCGTCCAGGTGCTCATTAAAGTGCCGCGCCGCAGACTTGCATTTGCATATGTTGTTTTGGCTCTAAAGAGTAGTCAACATTCTAGCGCAGCGCTCCTACTGTCAAGACGATTAATCCCGGACCCCAACTCAATCAATCCCACTTCTTGAGCTGATCGAGCAACCCAAGGATGTCATTCCGCCGTTCACGGCGGCGTTCCAGATCATCGAGAAGACCGTCAGGAACGGACCCGCGAGGAAGGCAAAAGGGTCAGGAGTCTTTCGAGGAATCGACTCCTGACCCTTTTTTCTGCCTGACCCTTTTTTCTGCCCGCGGACTTCTTCTGCTCGCCCTCCTGATCGCGGGATGTTCCAAAGGCAAAGTCGCGCAGGTCGGATCGACCGACACCGACTCGACCCACGTACGCGTCAGCCGCTACTCGCGGACGTCACCGACCGAGAAGTTCATCGACTTCCCGACGCGTGCGGAGCTGCCGCCGCCCAAGAAGGAGGAGATCCGCAAGGACGAGGCCCAGCTTGCGGTGGTGGCGTACCTGGGCAGGGAAAACTCATTTCAAGCTGCCCAATTATTGTTCATCCCTTGATTCGGTCAAGTGTACAGCCCTACGATTCT
>JAIEMG010000344.1 GCA_019752375.1 Gemmataceae bacterium
GGCAGTGCGTGACCGGGCAGAGCCCGGTCACGAGGGAAACGACCGCGCTGATGGACGCAGAAACGGGTTTGCACCCTAGATCAGCCGCAAGCGATGCTGAACGGGCGGCCACTCGCACTTGTAATTGCAACCGGAGACGACTTTCCCATATAATCCGCGGTTGACGAGTCGTTACGAAGCGGTACGACCCTTTTTCCAGCGCGAGGACTGTCTCGTGAATGCGGATCGATATCTCTTTACCAGCGAATCGGTTTCGATGGGCCACCCCGACAAGGTCGCTGACCAGATCAGCGACACGGTCCTCGATCACTGCCTCAAGGCCGACCCGCTCAGCCGGGTGGCATGCGAAACCCTGGTCACCACCGACCTGGTCGTCGTCGCCGGTGAGGTGACCACCAAGGCCGACCTGTCCAATAAGGTCGTGGAAGAACTGATCCGCGGCACGATCCGCGAGATCGGCTATGTCGATCCCAATATCGGCTTTGCCGCGGACACCTGCAAGATCCAGAGCCATCTGCACACGCAGTCGGGCGACATCGCCATGGGCGTGGACCAGGGCGGCGCGGGCGATCAGGGCATGATGTTCGGGTTCGCCTGCGATGAAACCAAGACGCTGATGCCGTTGCCGATCTTCCTGGCCCATCGCCTGGTCGAGAAGCATGCCCAGATGCGGCAAAGCGGCGAATTGAAGTTCGTGCGGCCCGACGCCAAGAGCCAGGTCACCGTCGAATACAACGCCGACGGCACCCCGCACCGCATCCACACGATCGTCCTGTCGACGCAGCACGACGACAGCGTGGTCACCAAGAAGAACGGCAAGGACTACTTCTCCGACGACGCCCGCAAGGTACTGCTGGACAAGCTCGTCCTGCCGACCTTGAAGGCGGAACGGGCCGATTTGCTCAAAGGCAAGATCGTGATCGTGCAACCGGGGACGCCGGCGGATTCCATCGACGACGACGCCATCCGCATCCACCTCAATCCGACCGGCTGCTTCCTGGTCGGCGGTCCGCACGGCGATAGCGGCCTGACGGGTCGGAAGATCATCGTGGATACCTATGGCGGCCGCGGACGGCACGGCGGCGGCGCCTTCAGCGGCAAGGACCCGACCAAGGTGGACCGTTCGGCTGCGTACATGTGCCGCTACATCGCCAAGAACATCGTCGCCGCCAAGCTCGCGGGCCAGTGCGAGGTGCAGCTCTCCTATGCGATCGGCTATCCCGATCCGCTGAACGTGTGGGTCAACACCAACGGCACGTCGATGGAAGGCCTGAGCGACGAGCACCTCATCACACTGATTCGCAAGCACTTCAAGCTCACGCCGCGTGGTATCATCGAGACGCTGGACTTGCGTAAGCCGATCTACAAGGAAACGGCCCGCAACGGGCACTTTGGCCGCGAACTCGCGACCTTCACCTGGGAACGCACCGACAAAGCCGAAGCGCTCAAGCGCGAAGCCCGCGTCGCCGCCCACGTTTAACCAGGAGTCAGGGGACAGGAGTCAGGAAGCAGGAGTCAGGAATCCGGGGCAGCTCAGCCCTACTTCCAAGCTCCTGACTCCTGCTTCCTGACTCCTGTCCCCTGACTCCTGACTCTCGACTCCTGCTATGTCCGACACCTACTGGCAAGAACTGGCCGGCACACTTTTCGAGGAAGCCGGCGACGCGCTGTTTCTTTTCGATCCCGACACGGAACAACTGCGCGAAGTCAACCCGATGGCTCAGCGGCTCAGCGGCTTCACTCGCCGGGAGCTGCTCGACATGAAGGTGACGTACCTGGTCCGCTCCGAGGCCGATGGCGGGTTGCAGCGGCTGCGCCAGGCGTTTCGTCGGACCGGGCTATTTCACTCCCAGGAAGGGTTCTGGCTCCGGCACAAGCGCGACGGCGTCTGGGTGCCGGTCAATCTCACCGTCACTCGGCTGCACACCGCACCGCACATCAACGGGCTGATCACGGCACGCGATATCAGCGAGCGCCGCGAGGCCCATGCTCTGTTGCAGCAGGCCGAGTCCGAGCTGCGCCGGGTGCTGGCGTCGGTTACCGATTGCCTGTGGAGCGCCGAGATCAATCCGTCGGGGCAGTGGGTTTATCACTACTTTTCGCCGGTCGTCGAACGCATTACGGGGCGGCCTGGCGAGTTCTATTTTGGCGGGCTTCGCCAGTGGATGAGCACCGTCCATGCCGACGATCGTCCGCGCCTGGAGGAGGCCTGGGCACGCGTCTGGGAAGGCGCGGACTCATTGCAGCAGGAATATCGCATCGTCCGGCCCGACGGCAAGTTGTGCTGGGTCCGCGACAGCGTTGCCGTCACCCGCGTTCTGGACGGCCGCACCCTGCGCGTGGACGGCATCATCACCGACGTCACCGACCGCAAACGGGCCGATGAGGCGCTGCGCGAGAGCGAATCGCGGCATCGTCTCCTGATCGAGCAGATCCCCGCCATTGTTTGGACGACGGACGCCAAGCTGGTGATCACGTCTTCTTCCGGCGCCGGCCTGGCGGCGCTCAACGAGGTGCCGAACCAGACTCGGGGCATGACGCTGATGGAGTCGGTCGGCTCCGACGACCCCGAGTACACGCCCCTGGCCGCCCACTGGCGGGCGCTGCGGGGTGAACCGGTCACCTATGAAATGGTCTTCGGCGACCGGGCCTGGCAATCGCACGTGGAGCCGCTGCGCGACGCCGACGGCACCGTCGTCGGCACCATCGGCTGCTGCCTCGACGTGACCGCCAGCCAGCAGGCCAAGGAAGCGCTGCGTGCCAGCGAGGCACGCTATCGCAACCTGATCGAGAACCTCACGCAGTCCATCTTCCTGAAGGACCGCGACCTTCGCTTTGTCCTCGCCAACAAGCCGTTTTGTCGCAGCGTCGGACGCAGTGAAGCCGAAGTGATCGGCCTGACCGACTTTGACCTCTATCCCCCGCACCTGGCCGAGAAATACCGCGCCTCGGACCGCCTGGTGATCCAGGAGGGCCGGCGGCTGGAGCTGGAAGAACAGAACCTCATCCACGGCCGCCTGCGGACCGTGCAGAAAGTCAAGACGCCCGTGACCGATGAGCAGGGTCAGGTGATTGGCGTGCTCGGCATCTTCTGGGACGTGACCGACCAGCGCAACCTGGAGGCCCAGTTACGTCAAGCACACAAGATGGAAGCCGTCGGCCAGCTCGCGGGCGGCATTGCCCACGACTTCAACAACCTGCTGACCGGCATCCTCGGCAACCTGTCGCTGGCGATCGCGGACCTGGTGCCAAGCCACCCGGTGCGCGAGCTGTTGATGAGCGCCGAGGTCGCCGGACTGCGTGCCGCGGAGCTAACGCGACAGCTCCTGGGCTTCTCGCGGCGGACGCCGATGCGCTCCGAACCACTGAACCTCAATACCAGCATTGACGAGACCGTGCGCCTTCTCCGGCGCACCTTTGACCCTCGGCTGCACGTGTCGGTGGAGCCAGCCGCGGACGTGTGGATGGTGCAGGCCGATCCCGGCCAGATGAACCAGGTGCTGATGAACCTGTGCCTGAACGCGCGCGATGCCATGCCCCAGGGCGGCAAGCTAACCCTGGAAACACATAACATCAGCCTCGACGCCGCCACGGCCGCAAGGACCATCGACGGCCGGCCAGGTGAGTTCGTCCGTCTCCGCGTCCGCGACACCGGCTGCGGCATGGGGCCTGACGTCCAGGAACGCATCTTCGAGCCGTTTTTCACCACGAAGGAACCGGGCCGAGGCACCGGGCTGGGCCTGGCAATGGTCTTTGGCATCGTCAAGCAGCATCAGGGCTGGCTCGAATGCAAGAGCGAAGTCGGACACGGCACCTGTTTCGACGTGTACTTGCCTCGCCTCGTCACCAGCGTTGCCACCGCACCGCCGCCCGCTGCCCTGGACGGGGTGCGCGGCGGCACCGAAACGATCTTGCTCGCCGATGACGAAGTCGTGGTTGGGCGGCTTGGTCTGACCATCCTGGAGCGCCATGGCTACCGAGTCCTCAGCGCCATGGATGGTGCGGAGGCACTGGAAATTTACAAGCAGAAGGGGAGTAGCATCGACCTGGTGATCCTCGACTTGGCGATGCCGAGGCTGTCCGGGCCGGAGACGCTTCGCGAGTTGCGGAAGATCAATCCGGCGGTCAGCGTGCTCATCTCCTCCGGCTATTCCAGCGATGAGGACATGCGCGCGGTCGAACGTGCCGGCGTGCTCGGCTTCGTGGCCAAACCGTACCGTCCGACGGACCTGGCGCGGCGGGTGCGGGCGGCACTCGATCAAGCGCGGGCAGCAAATTGACAAGGGCTTTCGGATGAATCGGGGTTCATCCGAAAGCCCTTGAATTACAACACCACATGTCGTGGAACGATCCGCGCACCGTCTGTAGCCGCAGGCTTCAGCCGGCTGAAGCCTGCGGCTACAGACGTTCATGAAGAATCCTGCTTTCAAGGTAGCGTTGTAGAAGTAAATGCGGCTCGGGAAAGCCAACGCTCGCCGGCAGCGCGGCTGGGCTGTATGATGGTGACGATGTCCCCGCGCGCCGAGGGAGACGGCTTTGCCACGCCGGCGCTGGTAGACGATCGGGTCTGCCGCCGCACTGCGGGCCATTGGACCATCTCGCGGCAGCCCACGGAAGGAGAACTCACGTTGTCCACTGATAGGAACGCCGGCGGCGAGTCGCCCGACGATCGGGAAGTGATTCGCCTGGCGAAAGCACGGCTGACGCGCGTCTGTCGGCTGGATGCGGCATCCGCCGAGCAAGCGTTGCGGCGCGCGGCGGTCGGGCAGAAGGCCGCGCTGGTGTCCATCGCCATGCGAGTGCTCTCGGCCAGCCCCGAAGACCTGGCAGCCGGAAAGGTCCTGGCGGACGTCCGCGCGCCGGAACCGCGTCGACGCGAGCAGCGCGGACCGCGCCCGGCCGATCCGCGGGCGCGGCGGGGGCCCATGCCAAAACGGCCCAGTGGGCGTGGACGCAGAGGGAAGTGAACGCGAACCGCCCATCGACCGGAGTTCCGCAAGGAGAGTGCCTCATGAGTCGAGAAGTCCGCATCGTGGCGTTTGCCGGCAGCACCCGCACCGAATCGTACAACAAGAAGCTCCTCCGTATCGCCGTCAAGGGCGCGCAGGCCGCGGGTGCCACGGTCACCCTCCTCGACCTGCGCGATTATCCGCTGCCGCTTTTCGACGAAGACCTGGAGAAGGCGTCCGGAGCGCCGGAGAACGCTCGCAAGCTCAAGCAGCAACTGGTCGAGCATGACGGCATTCTCCTCTCGGCACCGGAATACAACAGCTCGATCACGGCCGTGTTGAAGAACGCCATCGATTGGGTGTCGCGTCCGGTCCCGGGCGAGCCGGCGCTGCTGGCGTTTCAGGGCAAGGTCACTGCACTGATGAGTGCATCGCCCGGAGCACTGGGTGGGCTGCGCGGATTGGTCCATGTCCGCTCGATCCTCGGCAACATCGGCGTGCTGGTGCTGCCCGAGCAGGTCGCGGTGCCGCGAGCGTTCGAAGCGTTTGCCGATGACGGGTCGCTCAAGGACGCCAAGCAGCAGGAAGCGGTCGAGAAGCTGGGGAAGTCGCTGGCGGGGGTGCTGGTGAAGCTGAAGGCGTAAAAGCCGCTTGCGGCATAGCACACGCGTGTGCTATGCCGCAAGCGGCTTGGTGTTTAGCGAATCCGTTCGTAGGTCAGCGAGCCGATGACCAGGGCATTGGAGGTCAGGGTCGGGATGTCGTACTGGCCGAAGCGGCGGCCGCTGTATTCCGTCATCGTCAGCGTGCGGTTGAAGTAGACATAGGTGCCGTTGGTCTCCTGCGTCACCTGCAGTTTCTGGTTCATGACGATGAAGGTGAAAGTCCCGTTCTGACGCAGCTCGATGCCGAGGTATTCGACGGTGCCGTCGTTGCGATCGACCTTGGCCATCCAGCGGCCGGTCGGCGAGTATTCGAAGCCGGCGGCTTGCGTTTCGCTCGGGGCCACGGCCAGCAGGGCACAGGTCAGGGTCAGGGCGGCGAGCACGGTGCGGATCGGGAAGCACTTCATGACTGTCTCCTTCGGATTGGGTTGGCTAGGTCTCGGCGTTTTTCAGGGCCGTCACTCGCGTCCCTGATTTCGCAAGCAGATACGGGCTCACGGTCGCCTCGTTACAGTCGCTCCAGGTTTTTCCCGAGAATTTGCCGCGGCATCGTCTCACCGGGCATCCGGAATCTGCTCGACAACCGGACGTTTCGCCGGATACATTGATGGCTCGACCGCTCCTCCCACCCCGCGAGGCTTCCACGCCATGACTCGGCTATCCCTCGTCACGGTTTGCCTTCCCCTGCTTGCCCTGGCTGCGAACCTGCACGGCGCCGATCCTCTCGGCACGGAACACGAAACCGCTGCGGCGCTGGTGCGCCAGCTCGGCGATCTGTCCTTTGAATCTCGGGAAAAAGCCAGTGTCGCGCTGGTCAAGATGGGTCGTCCCGCCAAGCAAGCCTTGCTCGACGGGCAAAAGAGCGCGGACCCGGAGGTGCGCGTCCGCTGTGAAAAGATCCTGATCGTCGTGCTCGACCTGGACTTCAAGGCACGCGTGGACGCATTCCTGGCCGACAAGGAAGGCAAGCAAGAACACCAGCTGGCCGGCTGGAAACGGTACCGCAAGCTGGTCGGCGAAGACCAGGCGGCCCGCGAGTTGTTCGTCGACATGCTTAAAAGCAACGGCGAGCTGATGGAAGACGCCGAGGCCCGGCCGAAGCAGGCCGGCGACCGCGCGGCCTATCGCTGCCAGTACCTCATGCAGTCGCTTTATTCCGGCGTCCCCGGCCGCCAGCAGTTGACCCTCGGCGACGTGGCCACCATGCTGTTCGTCGCCTCCGACCCGGATGTGACGGTGCCGATGCAGACGCGGCAGCTCATGTGCAATTTCCTCTATCAGCAAGTCTTCCGCCAGGCCCTGACGAACGGCCCGCGCAGCCCGCACGTCCGCAAACTGCTGGGCGCGTGGATGACCCAGGCTGCGGGGACGCAGATGGCCCAGCAAGTGCTGTCGCTGTCGATGCAGCTCGAAGTCAAGGAAGGCATGGACTTGGCGCTCAAGCTCATTAAGGACAAGGACTACGCCAACGGCATGGCCATCACGGCGGTGGGCAAGTGGGGCGGCAAGGACCAGCTCGCGCTGCTGGAGCCGCTGCTCGACGACAAGACCCTGCTGGGCAACTTCCAGATCAACAACATCCAGGGCACGACCGAGATCCGCGACGTGGCCCTGGCGATGATGGTGCGCATGAGCGGTCAGCAAGCGAAGGAATACGGCTTTGCTTTCGTGAACTGGCACAACGAGCAGCAGATTTTCTACATCCCCACCTGGATGGGCTTTCCCGACCAGGCCAAGCGGGACGCGGCGTTCAAGAAGTACAAGGACTGGCAGGCGGCGCAAAAGAAGTGACCGTCGCTCAAGGCTGCCTTGCCGCGGCAAGCTTCTGCACGAATGCGGCGTGTTCCGGAGCGGCCAGACCTTCGTTCAACGTGGCCAGCAGCCGATCGGAATCATCGGTAAAGAGCGCCTCGCCGTGAATCCACAGTCCCGGAAAGACGCGTGTTCGGACGACGCCGTCTGAGTCGACCTCCAATTCCCGATCGCCGCGTAGATCGAACCAGCGCAATTGCCGTTCGCGCAAGCACGCGACCAGATACTCGAGCACGCCGTTTCTGGTGTAATCGCGACGCTTGGCGTGCAGGTCGACGGCACGGCTGCTGTGAGCGATTTCAATGATTAGTTCCGGCGGGCCCGCGACGTAATCGTCCGACGTCGTCCGCGATTGGCCGCCGAACTCCGGCAAGATGCGTAGGAACAGGTCGGGCTGCGGCTCCTCTTCATCCCCCAGGAGGACGGTCGCATTGTCGGCCGCTTCCACCCCGGGGGTCCGCGCCTTGTAGAGATAAAGCAGCGTCGTAAGGGGCGGATGTGTGATCCCGTGCGGGCGTTTGAGCGGTGATGCCACGTAGACAATCCCTCCGATCAATTCGGCCTTGAAGTCTTCCGGCATTTGCTCGTAGATGCGATGAAATTCCTCGCGCGTCATGCGATCCCCGTTGTGCAATTCGGGACCAGCCGCCTGTGGAGGGACCTTGGGGATGGATGCCATGGCTTCGCTCCGTAGTGGACCGATACGCGACCGGTGAGCACCTTTCTACATCATCGCGCGTCATGTGGGTCCGCTTCGGGTCGAGTGGGTAAGGGAGAGGGCCATTCCTCTCCCTCCCCGTTGTCGCGCGAGG
>JAIEMG010000156.1 GCA_019752375.1 Gemmataceae bacterium
GCCGGTAACGGTCTAGTCTTCAACGATAGGGAATCAGAATGTCCATCACCCTTGAAAAGCCCACGATTGAACGGGATTGCCCGCTCCCGGTCCGCGCGCCGCGGTTGCCGGTGATGGAGGACGACCTTCCCATCACCGTGATCGAGCCGTCGCGCGGCTGGCAGCTCCTCGACGTCGCGGAGCTATGGCGCTTTCGCGAGCTGCTCTACTTCCTTGCCTGGCGCGACGTGATCTTGCGCTACAAACAGACCGTCCTCGGCGCAGCCTGGGCAATCCTGCAGCCGCTGGCGACCATGGTCGTCTTCAGTTTCTGCTTCGGCCGGCTCGCCGCCGACGCCGATGCGGCGGTCCCCTACGCGCTCTTCGTCTTCGCAGGCCTGATTCCCTGGACCTTCTTTTCGGCCACGATCAGCAACGCCAGCAACAGCGTCATCAGCAACCAGACGTTGATTACCAAGGTCTATTTTCCTCGGCTCATCGTGCCGATGAGCGCTATTGGGGCCAGTGCCGTCGATTTTGCCGTCGCCTTCGGCATGTTGATCGTCCTCATGCTCTGTTACGCGGTCATTCCCGGTCCGACGGTCCTCGTGCTGCCCTTGCTGGTGGCCGGGCTGGCGATCACCGCCCTCGGCATTGGCACATTGCTTTGCGCCCTGACCGTCGCCTATCGGGATTTTCGCTTCGTGGTGCCGTTCATGGTCCAGCTGTGGATGTTTGCCACGCCAAGCATCTACATTCAGAATCCCGAAGCCCTGGGAGCCTGGACGGCCCGGCTGGCGCTGCTGAATCCCGCGCACGGATTCATCGTGAACTTCCGCGCCGCGCTGTTCGACACGCCCTTGGACTTCATCGCCCTAGCTACCGCCACCGCCGTTGGTGCGGCGCTCACGCTCCTGGGAGGCAGCTACTTCCGAAAGGTCGAGCGTTCCTTCGCCGACATCGTTTGAGCCGCAGCCCCAGGGATTGGATTTCAACCCTAGCAAAGGAATGCCAGCGCACCATGCGACCAGCCATTCGCGTTGAACAGCTCGCCAAACGCTACCAGCTCGGTTCGGGTCAGGCCGATTCTTACCGCACGCTGCGCGAGAGCATCAGCAGTGCCGCCGCTCGGCCGTGGCGCTGGCTGACTTCCCGCGCCCCCGACACCGCGGAGAACTCGGCGCGTCCCAAGGACCTGTGGGCGCTGCGCGACGTGTCCTTCGAAGTGCCGGTGGGCAAGATTGTGGGCATCGTCGGCCGCAACGGCGCCGGCAAGTCCACGCTGCTCAAGGTCCTCAGCCGCGTCACGGAGCCGACGGCCGGTCGCGTCGAGGTTCGCGGCCGGGTTGGAAGCCTGCTTGAAGTGGGCATCGGCTTCCACACCGAACTGACGGGCCGCGAGAACATCTTTCTCAGCGGCGTCATCCTGGGCATGAGTCGCCAGGAGGTCGCGCGCAAGTTCGACGCCATCGTCGCCTTTGCGGACATCGAGAAGTTCCTCGATACGCCGGTCAAGCGCTACTCCAGCGGCATGTACGTGCGGCTGGCCTTCGCCGTCGCCGCCCACATGGACCCCGAAATCCTGATCGTGGATGAAGTCCTGGCGGTGGGCGACGCCCAATTTCAGAAGAAATGCCTGGGCAAGCTGGAAGACGTGTCGCAAAGCGGCCGCACCGTGTTCCTCGTCAGCCACAACATGCAGGTCGTGCAGCGGCTGTGCAACCACGTGCTCTACCTGGATGGCGGCCGACTCGTGGACGGGGGCGACAAGGACGCAGTGCTCCATCGCTACTTGAGCAGCGCGGGTGCGGCACTGCGTCCGGGCGAACCACTCGATCTTTCCCGGGCACGCCGGCGCGGCAGCCAGGAAGCTCGCTTTGTTCAGGTCCGTTATGCCAGCGACCACCACGAGGGCAGCTGCTATCCCTATCCCGACGGTCCTCTCGATATCTCGGTGGTCATCCACTCGGAGATCGAGCGGACGGTCCCGCGCCTGGCCGCTATCCTCTCCGACCGCGCCGGCAACCGGCTGATTCTGGCGGACACGCTGCTCCGGGGTCAATCGGTCTCGCTGCGCCGCGGGCGCAATGCCTTCACCATCCGCATCGAGCAGATGCACCTGAATCCCGGCGAATACGTCCTCGGTTTGTACCTGGCGAATTCGAACAGCATCATCGACTTCATCGAGTCGGCCGCTCCTATCGATGTCCTCGAGCATCCGACCCGCGCCGCGGTCGAACGGCCCCAGGGCGACGGGCTCGTTTCGTGTTCCGTGAGCGTGCGGGAAGATTGAAGTTCCTCGACCCACAAGAGGCAACCAGGGAATGACATCGTTGCTGATCAGCGAAATTTTCCCCCCGGCCATGGGCGGCAGTAGCCGCTGGTTCGGTGAGATCTATCGCCGCCTGCCTCGCGACCAGTTCGTGATCGCCGCGGGCCAGAACCCGGGTCAGGAAGAGTTCGACCGCGCCCACGACCTTCGCACGGTGCGCCTGCCTTTGAAGTTGAGCGACTGGGGCGTCCTGGGCATGCCCGCCCTGCGAACCTATCGCGGCCTGTTCCGGGAACTGCAGCAGATCGTCAGGGAACACGACGTTCGCGCCGTGCACTGCGGACGCTGCTTGCCCGAAGGCTGGCTGGCGCTCTGGCTCAAGGGCGCGTTGGGCGTGCCGTACATGTGCTACGTCCACGGTGAAGACGTGAATTGCGCGGCCGGCGGGGTGCGCAGCGGCGTGATGTCGAGCCGGCAGCTGCGGTGGATGACCTGGGCCGTCCTGCGCGGCGCGGACTTTGTGATCGCCAACTGCCGCAACACGCGGCGGGTACTGCGCCAGCAATGGCGCTTGCCGCGCGAACGGGTTCGCGTGCTCCATCCGGGCGTCGATACCGCACACTTCACGCCGGCCCGTCCCGACACCGATGTCCGTGCACGATTCGGCTGGACCGGCCGCACCGTCGTCTTGACCGTTGGCCGCTTGCAGAAGCGTAAGGGCCACGACTGCATGATCCGCGCCCTGCACGCGCTGCGCCGCGATTTTCCCGACATCCTCTACGCGATCGCCGGAGATGGTGAAGAACGCCAGGCGCTGACCGAGTTGACGACGCGCGAGAACCTCGGCGCCCACGTGCAGTTCCTGGGATCGCCGACGGACGAGCAACTGGTCCGGTGCTACCAGCAGTGCGACCTGTTCGCGCTGCCCAATCGCCGGGTGGGCAGCGACATCGAAGGCTTCGGTATGGTGTTGCTGGAGGCCCAGGCGTGCGGCAAGCCGGTGCTCGCGGGCGACTCGGGCGGCACGGCCGAGGCGATGGCTATCCCCGAAACCGGCCGCGTTGTCGCGTGTGATACGCCGGAACCGCTGGCAGCGGCCGTGTTGGCCCTGCTGCGCGATGCGTCGCTGCGGGCACGCATGGGGCAGGCGGGACGGCATTGGGTCGTCGAGCACTTTGATTGGGACACGCTCACGCGGCAAGCCACGCGGCTGTTTCGGTTCGGCCGGACCGCACGGGCGCTCGCGGAATGCTGAACACGCCACCGGACTGCGAGAATGCCTGATGAAACAGTATGTCTTCATGGTCGCCCTGACGCTGCTGGGCACGGTCGGCGTCGTCGTCAGCCCGTTCCTGGGCGTTGCGGTTTACTACCTGTTCGCGGTGCTGCGTCCCCAGGCCTTGTGGCAGTGGTCGCTGCCGCCGGGGATCACTTGGTCCTATTACGTGGCGATTGCCACAATGATTGCAGCGCTGTGCAGCCTGGCAGGATTTCGGAACGCCTCAAGGCACTCGCAGAGACGGCTGACCCTGGCCCAGGGGGCATTCGCGGCCTTCGGACTCTGGGTGGGCATCAGCTACCTGATGGCACGCGATCAGTTCGTCGCGTACCCGTGGTTCCTGGAATACGCGAAGATCTTCGTGATGTGCGCCGTCTCGGCCGTACTGATCTTGAACGTCCGACAGCTCTGGATCCTTCTGACAATCAGCGCGCTTTCCCTGGGCTACATCGCCTGCGACATCAATATCCTCTATTTCTCGCAGGGCTACCTGGGCATCTGCCTGAACGGCTATGGCGGCCTCGACAACAACGGCACCGGTCTGATGCTGGCGATGGGAGTACCCCTGTGCCTGTTCGCCTGGGAAGGCACAACCCATTGGTGGCGCTGGGCATACCTGGGCCTGGTGCCCGTCTTGCTGCACGCGGTGCTGATGACCTACTCGCGAGGCGCGATGGTTTCATTGCTCGTCACGGCTCCGCTCATCGTATTGCGCAGCCGGCATCGGACGCGGATCGTCTGGGCCGGTCTGGCCCTTCTGGTCATGCTGCCGTTCCTGGCCGGACCGGAAATCCGTGCCCGCTTCTTCACCGTCTCCAAGTACGAGGAAGACGGCAGCGCCCAGAGCCGATTTCAGAGCTGGAATGCGGCCTGGCACATCGCTCGGGACAATCCAATCTTTGGCGTCGGCGTGCGCAATGCCAACCTGTTCTCGCATCAGTACGGCGCCGATGAGGAAGGGCGAACGATTCACAACCAGTACTTGCAAACCGCCGCGGACACCGGCTTTGTCGGCCTCACTTTATACATGGCGGGACTTGCCGGCGTGTGGTTGAGCCTTAAACGCACACGGCGCGTCGCCGCGGCGAGGCAAGGACCGGATGGCGACCGCCTCCACGCGCTGGCGGCTGGAATCGAATGTTCACTGGCCGTCTTCTGCGTGGGCGGCATGTTCCTGTCGCTCGACGTTTTCGAGTTGCCGTACCTGCTGCTCTTGCTGGGCGCTCAAATCGCACCGCTGTGTGAAGCGTGCCCGGACACTCTGGCCATGCGAATTGCCCCGCGCCGTGGAAGTGGCCTGCTCCGCGCGACCGCGTGATGTCACCTTCCCTGGAGATGCACGATGAATTCCGTCTGCGAGCAAGTCCCCGCGCGGAAAGCCATGCCGCGAACGCGCGTCACTTTTCCACAAGACTTCGACGTTTCCGCAGGTACCAGTCCGATCCGCGTCGGCTTCGTGCTGCACGCGATGCAGGTGGCCGGCGCGGAAGTGCTCGTCAAGGAAACGATTCACCGGCTCGGCGCGCGCATTGTGCCCACCGTGTTCTGCCTCGATTCGATTGGTCCGCTTGGGCACCAGCTCCAGGACGAAGGGACCGACGTGGTCTGCCTGAACCGCAAGCCCGGCCGGGACTGGGGCGTCGCCTGGCGGCTCGCGCAGGCCATCCGCGAACGCGAACTCGACGTGCTCCACGCCCACCAGTATTCGCCATTCTTCTATGCAGCGTTGGCCAGCCGTTTGTGCGGCAGTCGCCCACGCGTGATCTTGACCGAGCACGGACGACACTTTCCCGACTGCGTCTCGGCAGTGCGGCGCGCGGTCAATCGCCTGGTGCTGGATCGATTGGCGGATGCGGTCAATGCCGTGTGCGCGTTCAGCGCCCGCAGCCTCTGCCGCATCGATGGCTTCTCCGGAGAGCGCATCGAGATCATCGAAAATGGCATTGATGTGGAACGCTATGCTCCCGTGTCCGATCGCGCGGCGCTGCGTCGGCGCCTGGGACTCTCGCCGACGCGCCGGTACGTCGCCAACGTGGCAAGGCTTCACCCGGTCAAGGACCAGGCCAGCCTCGTGCGTGCCTTTGCCCGGATCGCGGCTGAAACGGCGGACGTGGACCTGTTGTTGGTCGGTGACGGCTCATTGCGCCGTTCCCTTGAAGACTTGGTCGATGAACTCGGGATTCGTCCGCGCATTCATTTCCTGGGCGTGCGTTCCGACGTTCCCGACATCTTGCGTGCCGTCGATATCTTCGCGCTGACGTCGGTGAGCGAGGCCGCATCGCTAACGCTGCTGGAAGCGATGGCCGCCGGTCTGCCCGTGGTGGTCACGGCCGTGGGCGGCAATCCGGAAATCGTCCGCCACGAGTGCGAGGGCCTGCTCGTTCCTCGCGCTGACGTGCCTGCCATGACTGACGCTCTGCGCGATTTGCTGGCGAACCCGGACCGGGCGCGGGAATTGGGCGCCGCCGGCCGGGCTCGCGTCTGGCGGCGGTTTCAACTGAAGTACACTGTCGAGGCCTATGGGCGGCTGTACGAGCGCCTGTGCGGATCGCGCCGCAAGAACGACTGATCCATGAGCCCGACGCGCAAGCAAGGGTCGACGTATCTCAACACCGGCCCTCGCCAATTCTTCGCGCACTCCCCGCCGACCTACCCCCGTACTGCCGTTTACAAGATCGCGACAGAGTTCTATACTCTTCCCAGTCCATACAACCACCGCCCCCGCACGGATGGAATGCTCGGGGCCGCACCCACGGATGGGAGGCGCTTGCTCATGCTTCGGCGCTGGGCCAAGCTCGCTCTTCTGAATTTTGCCACCGCTCTCATTCTCCCGGAACTGGCGTCGTTCTGGCTGCGCGCGCGCTTCATGGGCCGGGATCGGGCCCTGGAGGGTTCATCACAGCTCCTCGCCCTGGTGCCGGGGCTGCTGGGCCAGTTTGTCCGCCGGGCGTTCCTGCGCCGGGTGTTGCCGGTCTGTCACGACACGGTGACCGTGGAAGCGGGCACCTTCTTCACGAAGGCGGATGCCTGCCTCGAAGCCAACGTCTACATCGGACCACGGTGCCAGCTCGGCCTGGTGCATATCGAGAGGGACGCGCTGCTGGCGGCCGGCGTTCACGTGCCCAGCGGAGCGCGGACGCATGGCTTCAGCGATTCCGCCACCCCCATCCGAGAACAGCCCGGCCAAAGGCAGTTGGTGCGCATCGGCGCCGGCAGCTGGATCGGCAGCGCTGCCGTGGTGATGGCCGACGTGGGACGCAACACGGTCATTGGCGCGGGCGCCGTGGTCACCCGGCCGTTGCCCGATTGGGTCGTCGCTGCCGGCGTTCCCGCACGCGTGGTCCACAGCCGCTCGACGGAGACGATGCGGGGAGAAGCACAGGCATGAAGCCATCCCCCCCATTGCTGGTCTTCGCGGACGATTGGGGCCGGCATCCCAGCAGCGCCCAGCATCTAATTCGAAACCTGCTCGATGCGCACGCTGTCTGCTGGGTCAACACGATCGGCACACGCACGCCGTCGCTCGACTGGAGCACCGTGCGCCGCGGCGTCGAAAAAGTCCGCCACTGGGCACGCGGCAACTCCGCGGTCAATTCATCTTCGGCGGGGCCGAAGATCGTCAGTCCGCGCATGTGGCCCTGGTTCAGCAGCCGGCGCGATCGCTGGTTGAATCGAATGTTGCTCGAGAAGCAATTGCGCCCGTTGATCGCATCGCTGGACGAAGCGCCGATTGCCATCACGACCCTGCCCATCGTCGCCGACCTGATGGGGCCGCTGCCAGTGGCGCGGTGGGTCTACTACTGCGTCGATGACTTCACACAGTGGCCCGGCCTGGATGGCGATGCACTACGTCACATGGAGGACCAACTCGTTGCCCGCGCCGACGACCTGATCGCCGTCAGCGAGACGTTGCGGCAGCGGCTGGCGCGCATGGGACGGGACGCGCACCTGCTGACGCATGGCGTCGATCTCGATTTCTGGAAGTCTGCTCCGACGAGCGCCCGTCTTCCGGATCTTCAGGGTTTGCCGCAGCCGTGGATCGTTTTCTGGGGGGTCATCGATCGGCGCATGGACGTCGAATTCGTGCAGCGCCTGGCTGGCGATCTTACCCACGGGACCGTGATCCTGATCGGTCCCCAGGATCGGCCCGATCCGGCGCTGCATCGCTTGCCGCGCGTCGCGGTGCGGCCGTCGCTGCCCTTTGAAGCGCTGCCCGGCCTGGCGCGACAGACTGATGTCCTGATCATGCCCTACGCCGACTTGCCCGTCACGCGCGCCATGCAGCCGCTGAAACTCAAGGAATACCTGGCGACCGGCAAACCAGCCGTGGCGCGGGACCTGCCGGCCAATCGGAGCTGGAGCGATTGCCTCGACCTGACGACGAACCCAGAGGATTTCTCCCGCCTGGTGCGCCTGCGCCTTGCCCAGGGACTGCCGGAAGAGCAGCGACGGGCACGGCAGCGCTTGCAAACGGAGAGCTGGGCAGCCAAGTCCCGACAGTTTCAGCAATGGATCGCGGAGCCTGGCAATTCGTCGGACTTCCAGAATGCCGAGCGTGAGGAGCATCGTACTCCAGCGCTATTTTGCTCGTCCGGATTGAGGAGCAATGACGAAGGTCTGTCCGACAAATCGGGCTTCGCTCTGTAGCCGCAGGCTTTAGCCCAATACCGTTCAATTAGGAGCAAGTGTTCAGTAACTGCCGGCCA
>JAIEMG010000002.1 GCA_019752375.1 Gemmataceae bacterium
CGCACGACGGCACGAGAAAAATCAGCGACGGAGCTTGACAAAAGCGGTCTCATAGAAGGCGGTCTTCTGGACCGTCGAGTGCGGAACTACGAGGAAATGGTCCCATGAAGCCGCCTGCGGGCGGCGGTTGCCGACGCTTATTCACGTCCCAGAGCTCGAATCCAATGTCGGTGCCGGGCGTCGCACGGCGATTGCGAACGAGATTGCCGTTGTTATCGGTCAGGTCCGGGCCGATGGAGTAAATCACTACACCCTCGGTCACGCGACACAAGCGCAGCGGCTTGCCGTCGTAGGGATCCAGAGGCACTTGCGCCAGAAACCGAGGGCACAACTCGTCCAGTGCGGTGGGCCAGCGGCCGTTGATGCGGCGAAACCGCTCGGCCGCGAGGGCAGCGATCGCACATCGCAGGAGTGCGCTGCCGGATTGTTCGGTCGAGATACTCTGGGCGCGCACGGCGACGATGTAGTATGACTGCGAGTATTCCGGCAGCGGCGGCATCTCCGCAAGACGCACCACCTGTTCATCCGCGGGCAGGGTTGCGATCTCGAGATAGTCCGTGTACTGGCGCAGTGCCGTGGCGTGGAACTCCTTGACACGCGGTCGGGCCAGGAATCGAATGGCTCCGGCGCCCGGCGGACGTGAGATGTCGTCCCCGCGGTGGTAAGGGCTATTGAGCGTCGGCAGGTCGATAGTTCCCGCCTCTACCGCTTCGAGCAGCTTGTGCCACATCGCACGCTCGCCGCGCAGGCCGACCCTCAAGCCTCGATGGTTTTCCTCATCGGCAAGCAGCGCTTGGAGAGACGCCAGCGATGGGCCCGAAGGTTCACCCTGCGACAGCACGCGCTCGACAACCCTTGCCACCCGAAGGCAGAAGTAGTGACGCTCCTGCTGAGGCACAAGCATTGGCTCGTCGCCGACCGAGCGAGCGGCATTGAGTGCGACACGGCACCAGAACAGGGCCATGGTCGCGTCGTCCTGTTGCGCCTCGCGCATCGCTTCCGCCAGCAGCAGGGGAACGATCGACCGCAGGCTGTGATAGGATGCAGGCATTTCGTGAAACTTCTCCGGACTCCATGCCATCGGGTACCGTCCGTGAGGCATTTCAGCCAGTGGTCGCGCCAGCGTGAGCATTCGCTCCGACAGGTCGTGAATGCGGCGAAGCTGAGCGCTCTCCGCAGCCGACAATTGCGCGGGTGCGGCAGGCAAGTCGATCAGAAGGCTATCGAAACCCGGCAGGCGCTCCGGCAAGGCGGCGAAGGCCGCAGCGACGTGTTGTGCCGAGTTCTGCTCGTCCGGTACAGCCCGGCGGGTGGCTTCGAGGTCTTCCCAGCGCCAGGCGGGATCGGTACGATCCACACTGGCAATGACGGCATTTAGCTCGCGTTCGGCCTTCCAATCCCACCAGAAGAACGCGGCCGTCAAGCTGCCCACGACGATCAGCAGCATGGCCAATCGGCGCCAGCGCCGGCGTCGCCGCGACGGAACCACCGGAGCTTCAACCGCGTCGGCAATACTCATGGCACTGTCTCCGCGGAGAGGACGCGCGCGTCCGTGGGCTGAGACACCTGGCGCGTACGCGGCGCGACCGCTCGGCCAATGGTGCGTCGAAAGAGACGTAAGGCCAACAGCCAGACCCAGACCGCTCCGAGCGCGTAGCATGCCAATCCCAGCTGAATCGCGGTGAGAGCCGCGTTCCAGTGATTCTCGGAGGTCGGCCCGCCTCGCCAGGGGAATTCATCGTCGCGGTAAGTCAGAAGATCCAGGGTCAGAGGCGGGGTCAAGCCGTAGGCATGAAAGTTCATCGCCCAGTCCTCGATTTCGAACCAGCCCGTCAACCAGGCGAGGACGGGGACGTACAAGAGTGCAATGGCCCAGTGCCCGACGGTCGCAAGCACCAGCCCGATGATGGCGCCGAGCGTGGCGCGCGAGGTCGTCCGGCTGCGGACCGAGAACCAGATGCCAAGCGATGCCAGGAACGCGGCATACACCAGCCACGCGCCCGCCAGGAAGCCGATGGCGGAAAGCTCGATGCCGCCGGTGAGCCAGGCCATTGCCCAGAGCGAGGCCAGCCACACGACCGACCAGCGCGGCCGGGTCACGGAACCTAGCCACTTGGCGAACAGGATTTGCGTGCTGTCGATTGGCGTGGTCAGCAGTGTGTCAAGCGTCTGTCGCTCGCATTCGCTGCTGACGCTGGCCGAAGCACGCACGGTCACCTGCAGGAGCATCAGGCAGGCCACGCTTGTGCTGACGATGCGAACCCACGTGTGCATCGCCTCGGCGTATTCGTTCCAGCCGATGTCCACATATCGGTAAACGACGAAGCCTAGCATGCCCAGGGCCGGCAACACGCTGGCAGTAACCAGCAGGCCCGCTCCCAGGCGTGCGCCACAGCCGAACCGGCCGCGCGTTTCCGCGATGACTTCCTTCCAGAGCATTGGCCAGCGACCCAGTTGGGCAGGACGCGTTTCGTGGCCGCCGCGCAGCCGGCGCGGACCTTCCACCTGGCGCAGGGCCAGCGTCCGAAAGCGCAGTACCGCCACTGCTGTGCAGCCCAGCGCCAGCACGGCATGGAACCAGGCATATTCGCGCAACACGTCGGGAAGCAGGTCGTCCAGGGCGGTGCCGCGGTCCAGACCGTCGATCAGCGACTTGACCGCCGAGACGATGTTGCCGAAACTGGCCCAGTCCACCACGTCGGACACAATCACGGGACTGGTCCAATCGTCCGTTGTGGGAAAGCTCGCGATGGTCGGAGCGAGGGGCAGGAACCATTTGGCGCTGCCGGTCAGCGCGAGATACGTCAGCGCGATCAGATAGGTGCGCACGATGGCGTCAAGCGGCCGGCGCGCGTAGACCGAGTTGAGCACCGCCAGGCCAGCCAGGCTCAGGACCGTCAAGCCCGTGGCCGCGAACCCGGCCAGCAGCATGGAGGGATCGACGCCGCCCTGGAATTGAAGCATGGCAAGGATCGGCAAGCCGGTGAGGATCACCATCGCCAGGTTTGCCAGTCGCGCGATGACCAGGCTCAAGACGATCTCGCGGTTGCGCAGGTCGGTGGCCAGCAGGAATTCCAGCGTGTGCCGCTGCTTCTCCTCCCCGATGGCTGCCGCCACGTAGACCGGCGTCAGCAGGAACGCCATCGCGAACTGGATGACCAGGAAGACGCACGTAACGCTGAAATTCAGCGCGGCCATTGCTTCCGGTTCCACCCGCATCTCGCCGAAGAGCGCAAACCCCTCCGGATCGCGATCCAGGTAAAGGCCAAGCCAGACCGTGACGTACACGGTCAGCAGGAAGACGGCGTAGCTGACCCGCATGCGGATCATCTGCCGCCGCCGTCCGGTGCGGATCAAGTCGTACCCGAGGACCGGCCCAAACAACTTGACCCAGCCTTGGCGCAGCACGAGCCCGAAGAAAGCGGCGAGCGAGACAACGAGTGCCAGGCGCACTGGCCCCGAGAGCCGATCGCCGTAAACCCACGCGGCGACGACCGCACCGAGCAAGACCACCGTTGCACCGCGCTCGGTCCAGGATTGCCGGCTGTTCGACCAGCCCAGCTGCCGCCAGAGCCATCTACCGCAGGATTGAAGTAACGACGCCATGGACAGTCCTGTGAGCGAACGGTGGCAAAGAGGTGGGATAAGAGTGTAAGCGCAATTGGAGAGAGCAGCAACCGCTACTTGCTCAACGGTGGATGGCGACAAAACGCGGCCGAGGTCCCGCTTCGTCCCCGGCAAAAGGTCGAACAGGCTTCCGCACACGTATCGCACCCCCAACGACGGCACTCCGATGCAGGAGCGGCGCTTTTTCGATTTTCCGCGCAAGTATGTCGATGCCCCTACGTCTCCCGGGTGTCTCTACCAGGGAGCAGTGACCGGGAGTCGCGCGAGAGCCGGGAACAGAGCCGTCGCGCGCCAGGAGAAGGGCCTGGGAAGAGTTGGTGTGCCGAAGCGTCGCGGTGGGGACCGCGGCGCGAGTGAGTTGCCTGCGTCTCTTTCCCAGGAGTTTCGATGTTTCAATCGGTGCGTTTCTGGACGGGCAGTGCCATCGCTCTGGCCGCTGTCCTTGTGCTGCCCCAACTGGTCCACGCTCAGAACGGGGGCGGTATTGGCGGTCGTCCAGGCGGCAATCCGACCGGCGGTCGCCCCAGTGGCGGCAACGGCGGCTCCCAAGGTGGGAACCCTGGCTACCCGGGCGGCGGCTACGGTGGGGGGTATGGCGGCTACGGTGGTGGCTACGGCGGTTTCGGCGGTGGCTCCGTGGGCCTGGGACAACGGGCGCGCATGGTGCCTGACCACGCGTCACAGTACACGAACATCACCGGTTCGGGCGTCCTGCGCTATTCGCTGCCGATCATCTCGCAGTTTGGCGGAACCGGCGGCATCGGCAGCGGCAACTACGGCGGCGGCAGCGGTGGCATGTATGGCTTCGGCGGTATGGGTGGCGGCGCCGGCAACGGCATCGGCGGCCTGCACCCGCCTGGAGTCTCGCTCAACCAGGCTTACAACACACTCGTCGGCCTGCCTTCTTACCAGGGCCAAACGGGTGGCAGCTTCGGCGGTCCTGGCTTCGGCTATCCGCCCGTTGGCGGCTACGGATTCTCGGGCGGCTACGGATTCCCGGGCGGCGGTGGCTTCGGCCTGCCAAGCGTCGGCGGTCCCAGCGTCGGCATGCCCGGCAAGTTTGGCGCGTTTGGCAACGGCGGCTATGGCCTGTAACGCAACAATTCGCATTTAATCTGCGACACTCAAATTCCGCGGTCAGCAACCAAACGGCTTGCTGGCTGCGGTTTCTCTTTCAGCGCCGAAGCGCCGATCGCATCTTGCCTATTTCGCTTGACTCCCCCCGCCGTCGAAGTATCCTTGAGCAGCCTTCAGAAACCTGCGTACACACCTTCCCACCCGCCTGCCTGCCTCTTTTCAAGGAGACCCCGCATGTATCGCTTCGTCAAGCCTCTGCTGACGCTGGCCTTGCTGGCCTATCCGCTGCTCAGCATCGCCGAAGAACCCAAGTCGGCCGACAAGCCAAAGGTTGCCATCGGCGAGAAGGCGCCGGAATTCAAGATCAAGGGGCCCGATGGCAAGATCATCGACTTGGCCGAGTTAACTGCCAAGGGACCGGTGCTGGTCCGCCTGACCTGTGGCTGCTCTGGTTGTGACAAGGAATTGAGCTACTTTCAGGAAGTCAGTGCTGCCTACAAGGACCTGGGCCTGATTAGCCTGTACATCTTCAAGGAACCTGACGACAAGGTCGCCAAGTACGTCAAGGACAAGAAGCTGAACCTGCTCTACGCCGTCGATTCCAAGGGCGACAGCTGGAACGTGTTTCAGACCAAAACCATGCCGACCAACTTCCTGATCGAAAAGGGTGGCAAGATCGTCGCCATCGCCAACGGCTGCGACGCCAGCGGCATTATCGCTCAGAAGGTCGGCGACAAGGCCGCCAAGATCGTCGACACCAAGCCCGTCGATGTGAAGGGGAAGGTCGAAGACAAGAAGAAGGAAGAGAAGTAACTGAAATGGCCGCATGCGGCGGAGCACCTCGAGGTGCTCCGCCGCAAGCAGCCAATCACGTCTGTAGAACGGCGACTGGCGGCGCCTTCGCCGGCTCTTCATCCGCCGTGACGATGTAAATCCCTTCCTCCGTTAGCGCCAGCGTGTGCTCGACATGAGCACTCGGTAGTCCGTCACGGGTCACAACCGTCCAGTGGTCCGACAGCACGTCTGATTCCGCCCGTCCCATGTTCACCATCGGCTCCACGGCCAGCACAATGCCTTTTTCGAGGCGGAAATCGTGCTTGCGCATGTCCTTGGCCACGAAGTTCGGCACTTGCGGGTTCTCGTGCATGATGCGGCCGATACCATGCCCGACGTATTGCTGCACGACGCTGAAGCCGTTTGACTCGGCGTGGCGCTGCATCCGCGACGCCACCTCGGACCACCACTTCCGTCGCGGCATCTCGTCGATGGCGATCTGCAGCACCTCGTGGGCGACCTTCACCAGCCGCCGCCATTCGGGACGCACGTCGCCGATGATGAGCGTCACCGCCGCGTCCGCACACCAGCCATTCAGCTTGCAAGCGGTGTCGATCTTCAGCAGGTCGCCATCGCGGATCTTGCGCGGACCGGGAATGCCGTGCACAATCTGCTCATTCACCGAAATGCACGTCACGGCGGGGAAGGGCACCTTCTGGCCGGGATAGCCCTTGAATAGCGGCACCGCACCGTATCTGGCATAGAGTGCCTCGACGGCGCGGTCGATCTCGATGGTCGCGGTGCCTGGCTGTGCCATCGATTTGCACAGGCGCAGCGCCTCCGCCACGATCTTGCCGGCCTCGCGCATCAGGCCGATCTCGCGTTTCGACTTCAACTCGGGAGGTCGATTGAAAAACCGTCTTAACACGCCGGCCCTGCCTGGTGCTTCAACACCTGTTCAATGTCCTTGTAGACCTTCTCGATGTCGCCTTCGGCGCGCACCTCGCGCACCAGCCCTTGGCGTTGGTAGAAAGGGATCAACTCCTCGGTCAACTCGTGGTAGAACTTGAGGCGCTGGCGGACCGTCTCCTCCTTGTCGTCCAAGCGCTGCACCAGCGTCGCACCGTCCATATCGCAGATGCCCGGCACCTTCGGCGGCTTGTTCTTGAGGTGATAGGGGGAGCTGCAAACGGGGCAGGTGCGGCGGTCGCGGAGTCGTTCCACGATCTCTTCATCGTGGACGAGGAGGATAATCACGGACTCGATGTTCATGAACTGCTGGCGGAGTACCGCTTCGAGCGATGCGGCCTGCGCCACGGTCCGTGGGTAACCGTCCAGCACGAAGTGCTCCGGACGGTCGTCGCGATGAAAAAGTTCGGCGACGACCTCGTTGACCAGGTCGTCCGGCGCCAGCTGTCCGCTCGCGAGGAATGGGGCGGCACGCTTGCCCGCCGGCGTCCCCGCCTCTTTCGCCTTACGCAGGATGTCACCGGTGCTGATGTGGGCCGCGCCGAGGCGTTTGCCGAGCAGCTTGGCCTGCGTGCCTTTACCACTGCCGGGGGGGCCGACGAGGATCAGTCGCATGGGACGCTCGGTGAGTCCATGACGCGGAGCGAGACGCCGCGCGTCCCGAACCTGTCCGATCCTCTATTTTCGGGAAATGTTGATGAAGTCGCAAGGGGGGGCCAGAGAATCAAACGAACTGTCGTCGAGCGTCGGAAAGGAGGCTCCGACCATCTGGTCTTGAAACCGGAAGACAATGCGGAATCGTCCGTAATGACGCTCCACGGAAGCCATGACTCCCTCCGTCGCGAAGGTAGCGTGGAGGGTGCCTCCTGGACCAGCGGCACAGATGCAACGCAGCCGAAACGGTGTCCCCGATTTGTCCCCGACCAGGGGTCCAAAAAGAAAGGCACCTGAGGATCGTCTCCCCAAGTGCCTTTGTCTCCTAGAGTTGCAGCTCAGCTTTTCGTGCAGAGAGAAGCTGGGGAACTAGGATTCGAAGCCGACCAGAGCCTATTTGCCTTGTGTTGGACCTGCGACGGTTTGCCTCGCAAATGCCTTGTTTTCCAGCCAAAATCATCAAAACCCCAGCGTCCTCACATGGTATCCAGATGGGGCAAATATGTCCAATAAGTGAGTCAGATTTGCGTCAGGTTTTCGGTCCACCATTGGCCAGTTGTCTAGGAAATATTCCTAGTTCGGCACTCCTCACGCCTCATCCACGGCCTGACGCAATTCTGACTCACCTGACTCAATTTGAGTCATATCCGCATCACCACCAGGGTGTGGAACTATCCCCTATGCCCTGGAGGTGACGCCATGCCTTCGGTTCGCAAGCTGTCGCCCGCTGAGTTCAAGAGGTTCGTCAAGATGCTGGCCCACGGCTTCGCCGCCGAGTGGTACAAGCACCGCCACGGCGTCGATGATGACACCGCCTGGCTCTACGCCGCTTCCTTCTGGCGGGCGCACGTCGATCAGGTTCTCGACTTCTTGGCGCTCCGTGCTTCGGTCATCACTTGAACTCCCCCGCGTCGTACTTCTTCCAGAATTCGTCGGGCGCGAGGAAGTTGATCTTCGTCAGACTTTTCATCGAACGAATTACATCTATACCCTTTGTCGTGGGCTGCGGGACAAAGACGACCTCGCTGGTAGCTGTCCATTCTCTGCGGGCAGATGCCGGAAAGCATCGCTTTTTTGCGGAATTTATGGAAGCGGGCGCAGCTG
>JAIEMG010000154.1 GCA_019752375.1 Gemmataceae bacterium
TCATCCGGTTTCAGGCCCCGCATGAATCACCAAGGCCCCCTAATTTCATGGGAAAACTCTCCGGATAGACTCTGAGAGCTCGCGTGATTGGGCGAATGGACTCGGACGCTTTCTGAGCCAGCTGGGCATCTGTCGGACGGTTCCCCGAGGAAGACGACGCGAAGTACAGCGCGGTCCCTCCCAAGAGCATCACCAGGGCAGCCAGGACTGCCGCGACGGCAATTGCCGGACTCCGATTTCGCCTGGCCTGGTAGCGCGTTCGGCGCGACGATCCGCCGTCCGCCATCGTTGCGGCGAACGGGTCGACGGGATCCGGGCGAACCGGTTGCAGGGGCGCCGCTTTGATGGCGGTCCGACGTTGTTGGCCCGTTGCGGCGTCAGCCCCGGGAGCGACGACCGGCGCGGCCGTCGGTGTGTTCGTCGGCGGCGCCAGTTGTTCGAGCGCCGGCACCTGATCGATGGGCTTCTGCGACGCGGCGGCGAGCACTTGCGTCAGCTTCCGAACATGCGGGTCGTTCAGCTTGATCAGGTCCTGAAACAGCGCCGACGCCCGCGGATTCTCAAAGTCCTTCTGCGTGAACAGCAGGTTGTCGCCGTTGTCATACTTCTCCCAAAGTGGCTTCCCGCCCACGAGCAGCGCTCGCAGGCCCGTGTAGATCACGAGATGCGAGAAGCGATCGATGTGCAAGCCGTACGTCCCTTCGCGGAGTCTCTGCGGGTGCTGATAATTGGCATGGCCCAGTTCGATCGACTTGAGCAGCTCCAGGGCCGGTACGCACATGCCGTCGTAGTCCACCAGCCGGACCCCCACGGTGCCCGCCCTGGCTCCTGGCACCAGCAGCACATTGCCGTGCTGCAAGTCGCAGTGAGCCAGCTGCGCCTCTCGAAGCCAGACCGACAACTTGATCCAGATCTGGCCGAGCATGTCGAGGACCTGGGGCTTGTCCAGGTTGTCCCGGACGAAGGCATTCAAGACCAGCCCTTCGACCCAATCCATTTTCAGAATCGGGAACCACTGACCGCGGACCCGGATGCCTTGCTCCAGGAACAAGAAGTTGACCATGAAGGGCATCTGGACCTGTTGCAGGTATTTGCTGACCTCGGCATAGCGCTCGCGCAGGCCGGGAATCTCTCGGGTGAAGCACTTGACGGCCCAGGCGCGTTCACCGAAGCGCAGCTGGTAAACGTCGGCAAAGTTCCCGGAACAGGGCACCGGCAGGCCCAGCGCATTGGTGGCCGCCTCGCACTGCTTCAGCTCGGCGTCGGCAAAGCACAGCGACGGGTGCTGGATGGCCTCGTTGTAATCCTGGGAAAGGGGCCAGGGCATCGACGAACTCCTTGCGGCTCAGAGGCAGATTGCAACCAGGGTGACGTCGTCGTTGCGAAGTTCCTTCCGGTCTCGCAACTCCTCGCAGTAAGTTCCCAGGGCAACGTCGGCTTTGGGTTCAGCCAGCCGTCGAGCGAGCGATTGCCACGGCGCCAGCCCCTGGGCATGCCGACGCAGAAACCATTGGGCGAGCGCATCGGTCATCAGGAAGAAGCGATCGTCCGCTTGCCACTTCCCCCTCTCGAAGCACCCGACGGGAACGACCGCGTCCTTCAAACGCGGCCGGGAGTCCAGCAAGGACGGCTGCTGGGTGAACGCGTCCGCGCTGGTCAGGGGGAATGCGGTCAGCAGTCGGTCCTTCCGCACGTGGAACAGGCAGCTATCCCCGATTGCCAAGGCCTTCCACCGACCGACGCGTTCGGCATCCGGCTGCTTGAGCGCGAGGCCGACAAACGTGGCGAACGCGCCATCGTCCCGCTTCTCTTCCCCGTACCAGGCCAGAGGTACCGAAGCCACGTCCTCGGCCCAGCGCTGCCGCAAGGGCTTGAGCCAGTTCGTGGCCGTCCGACCTTCCTCGATTCGCACGTACCCCTCGACCAGGAGCTTGGCCCACTTGCCGGCAAAGGAACTCTCCGTGGCGCCGTCGGCCACGGCAAAGCGTCCGGTGGCGGGATTGCCGGCGTGGGCATCCTCGTACTCGTCCAACGTGTGCCCGCGCTTGGGCAAGGCGAAGGCGTGCCAGCGAACAGGCAGCGGCGAGTTCATGAATGTCCCTCAGCGCACCGTGGCGGCCACCTTGGTGCCGATGTCGATGAAACGGACAATGGCCACCAGGTCGGCGTTGAACACGAAGCCGCGCGACTGTGGCGTGACGGCAAAGCCATCGGCCCGCGCGGCTTCCTGGAGCTTCGCCGGCAATGGACTCGACATGCGGAACAGTAGTTTCGCGTAATCATCCGGCAGGCCGTCCTCGCGATCGGGAAACTCAACCGGCCGCAAAGGCTTGGCGGACAAGTGAGCATTGAACAACAGCACGCCGCCATCCGTGGTGGCCAGCTTGCGCAGTCCCACTGCCGGCACCTCCGGGTTGCCGTCGGTGGCCACCCCGTCAGTCACATTGATGACCAGCGGGGGGTAGCAATTCGGGAAGCGGCCGACAAACGCGCTGGTCATCTGGTGAGCGAACTGCAGGGCTTGACACATCGGCGTCTTGCCCTGGGCGATCGGCTCGAACCAGATGGGAAACTTGAACTTCTTGTCAATGACGCCGCCCGCCCCGTCGTCCATCTTGCGCGTGCGTTCCTCCACACGAAGCGGGTTGTTGGCGACCTCGCTGATGGGCACCAGGCCTCGATTGGCAAGCGCTCCGCCGAAGGCTGGCGCCACCCGACTCCCGTACCCGACGACGCCGACGTGGAAATAGTCGCGGATGCCTTCCGACTTCGCACACTTCAACGCCATGTTTTGCAGGAGACGGTTGATGGCATCCGACACACCCTGCGCCTTCTTCTTGTCCGAGGTGGCACCGAAGGGCTCTTGCATCGACGACGACTGGTCGACCAGAAACAGGAAGCACGTGGGGTTGGTACGGCTGATGTCGGCGGCGTAGGGCATCTCGGTTCCTCTCGGCACAAGGGCGGCACCTTACACGTCACGGTCACGCGCTCATACTTTCCCGACGGCGAGAACCCACTTTAGCGCACGTCCTCCAGCCAGTCCGGCTTGGCGCCGGCCTGTGCGGGCTTGGTAGCGGTTTGCGCTGGCCTCGCTGGGGTGATTGCCGTGGTCGCAGGTGAAGCCATCCTGGCCGCGCGAAGCAGCGTCTGACTCGGCTTGGCGATGACGCCCGGCAAGGCCTGACTGATGCCGTAGAGAAACGGCACCGTCACCCAGATGGGGCGAATCTGCTTCGGCCGGATGGCCAGGCGCTTGGTCTGGGCATCCATTTCCGGCGCCCGACCGAGGGCGGATGCCGGAACGTATGTCACATGCTGGGCGAATCCCTCGGCCGCGGCGACGACTTCGGGGGTGACGCGGAGCAGGATGGTGCGCAGCTCCTGGGACCGCCGCTGGATCCGTTCGAAGTCCAGGTAGGCGGAACCGCCCTGCACGATCCACGGATCCTGGATGTTCTTGTCCTGCATCAGCCCGACCCAGGCGTCCCACTTGGTGACGACCACGATCAATGGCCGCTTGTGCTTCGCGGTGGCCGGCAGGTTGGCGTAACGCCGCACGCGCGAAGCCGCCTCCAGCAACACTCCCTCCTGGCGGGCCGCCCGGCCCAGCGGCATGTCGGCCAGGGAGATGCGATTGTCCTCGCACAGGCGGCGAAAGCGTTGATCCTGCGTGGGATCGAACAGGTAGAGCAGCAAGCTCGACTTGGCCAGATGCTGCGTCGCCGGGTTGGCCGTCGAGTCCTGCCCTGCCTGGAAGTGCTCCCCCGCGTTGTCGTACAGGCAGACCACCCGCCCCAGGCGGTCCGCCTGGGCCACATTGGCGTGCCGTTCCCCGAGTTGAAGAGTGAAGAGAAAAGGGCGAGGGTAGCTGACCGACTGGCTGCCAAACATGACCGTGTCATACAGGTCGCCCTGAAGCTCGGTCTTCCGAATCAGATCGGCCATCGGCACCAACTGCTCGGCCTTCGGGTTGAGGAACAGCGATTCCTCGTATTCCGTGAGGCCACGGTTGGCGACCGTGTCGGTCTCCAGAAAATTGAGACCGAAATGAAGCGGCAAAAGCCTGCGCAGTTCCCAGGTCAACGCCGTCAAGTAGTACGACTTGCCACAGGCGGGCGTCCCCAGAATGGACACGAACAGCGGCTCCATCTCCACCATCGCGTGCGGCAAGGGCAGGTGGCACTTGGGGCACGCCAACGAGCGGCAGACCATCCCCTTCGCGTCCAGGGCGTTTCCTTCGACGTCGAACCGTGTCGGAAGGAAGCGGTGAGGCTGGTTTGGACCGAGTTTCGGATCGCCCATCAGGTCGGCATGGGAGGAGATCCAAAGCACGTCTTCGGATGGAAACGTGGTCCAGCAGTGAGGGCACGTGCTTCGGCGCAGCACGGAAAGCTGCTTTGGACGAGGCGCCGCAGTGGCACTGGCTGCGGGAGCAGATGGCGCCGCCGGGGCGGGCAACGGCGGTGGGGCCGGTAACGGTGCCGGCACCTGCAGGGGCTGACGGCAGCCGGGACACGCTGTTGTGGCGCCGACTTGGTCTTCGGGCACTGAGAGTTTGGTACGACAGCGCGGGCACGAGAAATTAATGGGCATGGACGACCCCAGGAACCTCTGGCAAGCTTGACTCTGTCTCTGTCCTTACTTTTCTTTGATCTTCTCAAGCGCCATGACGGCGGCCTCGCGCACTTCCTTGTCCGAGGAGAAACGAAGTTTGTCTACAGCAGGAATGGCTGCCTTGGCTTCAGGGCCGATCTTGGCCAACTCGGTGAGGGCTCGCACTTGAAACGATTTCCGATTTTTCCGCGAATAGGAAGTATCGCCAAGACACTGAATCAAGGGAGCGATCATCACCTTCGGCTCTAGCTTCATTTCCGAAGCACGTTCGAATGCATGGTCCTTGAGTTCCGTGATGCCGCGGGCTTTGCCACTGCCGCTAACCGGATAGGCAATAATACTTGTCACAAGCTCGATCACCGACTTGTCTTGTGGTGCGACCCTTGTCATTGCATCAAGAGCCGCCACGATGATCTCTTCATCATAGAATCGATTCATCTGAATCTGGGTCACGCCAGCCTTGTATAAACCCATCAATAGAGGCAAAGCAGGTTCGCCATTTTTTTCCATGGATCCAATTGCCAAAATCGCCTTGCATTTGATGTTGTTATCCTTGTCCAGCAGGTAACTGCTGATAGGCTTGTGTAGCTCCGGGTGGATTTTCTCAAGAGCATCGAGGTAGGCTTCCTTGTCAGTGGGAAAGCTCGTCACCAGCACCTGAATGAGAACCCGTGTAGCATCTTTTCCTTCCCGCCCCAACTTGCCAAGTTCTTCGGCGGCTTTCACCCGTTCCGCTTGCTTTGTGCTGCGTAACGCCTTTACGAACGGCTCAATCGCCGGATTGGCAAACGCCTCGGCGTCGATCGCGAACAGCGCTTTCTTGGCAACTGCCCGAACATCCGCGTCCTTGTCCTTGAGCGCCTCCGTCAAAGCGGGAACCGCGTCCTTTGCCTCGGGTCCGAGCTTCTCCAGTGCCTTCGCCGCTTTTAGCCGCACTGTCTCGTTCTTGTCCTTGAGCTGATTGATCAAGGCGGCAATCTCCTCCTTGCGGCCGGACATCCGAATCGCGTCCAGCGATCGTTGGGCCACGACGCGCACATCCTCATCACTATCTTTCAGCGACTCGGTGAGTGCGGGGATTGCGTCTCTGGCGGCGCCACCCAGTTTGCCCAGCGCTTTGGCTGCGGCAAGGCGAACGGATTCGTCCTTGTCCTTGAGCTGTTTGATGAGCGCTGCCACATCGGCTTTCGGCTCAGTCTTGGGATCATCCTTCGGTTCGGTCTTGGGTTCCGTTTTCGGCTCGGTTTTCGGTTCGGTCTTGGGCTCCGGTTCCGTTTTCGGCTCCGTCTTGGGTTCAACCTTCGGCTCCGGCTCCGTCTTGGGCTCGGTTTTCGGTTCGGGTTGTGTCTTTGGCAATGCCGCGCTTGTGGAGTGAGAGGACGGCGTCAGTTGCGCAATCCCATCAGGCAGCGAGTCCTCATCCGTTGGCTTGTTTTTCCCCTTCCACTGTCCCAGTGCAATCATTCCTCCCAGGAGAAGCAAGGGAAGCAGCACCGCCCCAGCAATCAGCAACAATGGCTTCGGTCGCGACCGTCGCGATTTGTCCTGGTTTTCAGCACCGCTCGCGTTTCTCGGCAACCGATGCATCGGAATCGGTCTCGGCACGGCGGGCATTGTAACGGGCGAGGTCTTTGGTGCGGATGCCATAGGCGGCCGGTTGGCCGGTGGCACAGGCGCCGCCGCGGGTGTGGCTGGCTCAAACACACCCATCATCGGCTGCGGCTCGGGGACACCCATCAGTGGCGCTGGTTCGGGAAACCCCATTATCGGTGGTGGCTCCAGCTGGCCCATCAAGGGAGCCCCCATTGGCTGGGTAGGGGCAGGCGCTGGCGTGGCAGGACGCGATTGCGCTTGCACCGGAGCGGTCCCGCTGAACGGCTGCAACACCACGGCCAGCTCGGCGGCGCTCTGGATTCGTGCGGCCGGGTCTTTGGCGAGCAGGCGACGCACGATCCCGTCAACCTGGGGCGGCACGTCCGGTCGGATCGAAGTGACTGAGGGCGGCGCCACGCTCTGGTGCTTCTGGATGATGCCAGCAGGTGTTCCGTTCGTGAATGGCGGCTGGCCGGTCAGCAGGTAGAACAGGCAGCAACCGAGGCTGTAGAGATCTGCCCGGTGGTCGCCCGCTTGAATGTTCGCCGCCTGCTCGGGTGCGAGGTATTCCGGCCGCGCGGGCATTTTCAGAAGCGGAGTCTGGGCGAGGTCCGTCACCTTGACAAGGTCCGGAGCGCCGGCCGGCGCCTTGCAAAGCAGCAGGTTGCTCGGTTTGATGTCCCGATGGGGCAGCTTTCCAGCGTGCGCCATGGCGGCGCCGTGAGCCGCTTGCCGAATGAAATCGCAGGCCCTGGCGACCGGCAGTGATCCCGTCCGTTGGACCAGGCGGCCCAGATCCGTCCCATCGACAAATTCCGACAGCAGCCCAATCCGATCCCCGACCGGCGGTGCTCCCCGGCCGCGAACCAGATTGGGGTGTTGCGGCAGGTCCTGAACCGCCATCACATGCTGGCTAAAGCGGTTGAGGACATCCGGTTGCGCCAGGGCTTCGCGGGGCAGAACCTTGATTGCGAAGACTTGATTCGATCCCGGCTGCACCACCTTGAAGACAACGCCCAGCGGACCTTCGCCGAGTTTGTCGACGATCCGGAACACACCGAGCAGCAGCTCCTTCTCCCGCCCCTGAAGCAGCTGATTGACCTGGTAGGGCGTGAGCCACCCCTTGTTCACCAGGTCCTTGGCGAGCTGCCGTTCATCGGCGACTTGGGGAGACCGCGCGATTTCTTCGAGTTGATTCGGAGCTAACAGCTGATTCGCGCGGAGAATCTGTACGAAGGCGGGGACGCCTGCCATAGGGGACTCCCAAACCAGAAGGAGCGAAGCATCCGGGATCGGAAGCCCTGAGGCTTCGGCACGTCGATTTCACCCGAAATCAATCGGAAAGGGGCTGCCGGCCGTTGGTGGGTTCCGTCAGACAACCCTAATTTCCGAATGAAGAGATCAACGCGGTAATTGTAGCCCGATCCCAACGGAAAATCCAATGTTGGTTGAGCGACACAATGCAGTTTCGTTTTGAGTGGCGGTCTGTTCGACCCATCGCGCGGACGCACCACAACCTACCCTTGCCCGATGTTGTTCCGACGCGTCTGCATTTCGGTGCGTCCGCGCGAGTACGCTTGACGCACCCTACCAACGCACCGGTGCGCGCTCCGTCACCAATGAGTATGCGCGTCGGTTCAAAAACCTTGCAGGAAAATGTCCGTCGAGCAGGTCAGACCACTCGCCGTACATCGAAAGCCAAGGCTGATGGTCGGTGCCCGCCCGCATCGGTGGGCGCGTTCTGGCCAGGGTGGCTGTTCAGAAGCCCTTTTTGCGGTGCGACTTCCGCCGAAATCTTCCAGGCGGCCAGAAAGGCGCGTTATATCCCAGAGGCCAGCGACGCCTTTGTTCGGGATCCGCGCAAGAATCACTTGTGCAATTCCGGTAGGACGGATTTCCAATCCGTCCGGTTTTCTCTGGACGGATTGG
>JAIEMG010000125.1 GCA_019752375.1 Gemmataceae bacterium
TCCTGATGGACCGGGACCAGCCGGCCGCGGCGGCCGCAGCCCTGGAGAAGGCCCTGGCCCTGATCCCCGGGCACTACCAGACGCAGTTCCTGCTGGCCCAGGCGTACGCCGCGGCCGGCCGGAAGGCGGACGCGGACAAGGCGTTCGCCGGCGTGCTCCAGCTGGCGGCTTCGCCCGAGCAGGTCCTGCCGCTGTTGCGCGAGCGCCTCAAGTCGGTGCCCGCACCCGATCCAGCTCAGATCGTCAAGCACATCGCCGACCTCGAGAACGAACGCTTCGACGTGCGCAAGCGTGCGACGGACGCCCTGGAGAAGTTCGGCGAACTGGCCGGGCCCGCCATGCAGAAACGCCTCGCCGACAATCCGCCGCTGGAAGTCCGGCAGCGGCTGGAATCGTTGCTCGCCAAGCTGGCGGGCCCCGTCACCGATCCGGAGACGCTTCGAGCCATCCGTGCCGTCGAGGTGCTGGAAAAGATCGGTACACCCGACGCGCAAGCGATCCTTCGGACTCTGGCGAAAGGTGCAGAGGACGCACGGCTCACGCAGGATGCCAAGGCGGCACTGGAGCGGCTGGAGCGCCGGAATTGACGTCCTGAATTCCCTCGATTCCAAAAATTCTGTGCGTGCTGGGCCGCACCCCGCCTGTAAAGAGGCAGAGCGATGCGGGAAAAGCTCGGCAAAGGCCCGCGGAGACGATGGCCGGGGGCCTGCGTGCGCGGAGGAACGGGGCTACGAGCGGGAACGTTCGGGTGCTGGCCACGTGATTCCGCGCAACGCAGGCCCACGACCCTTCTCCGCGGGCCGACTTGCTTTGGGAGGAGTCGATGTTTCGCGTCTTCCGAATCCTGAGCGTCCTTGTCGGATTGAGCGTCAGCCTGAGCATCGCCGCACCGCCGTCGCTGCGGCCGCCACGCCCATCGGTCGACCCGTCCGAACGCCAGCGGCAGATGATCGACTTCCTCGGCAAGATCGTGCCGGACGAAGAGAGCATTGGTTACGTGGCGAAGATCGACCTGCGCACCATGCGCCCCGGGTTGCCACCGGCGGAAATGCCGGCGGGCCGGCTCGATCGCTACGGCGAACCATTGCCGACGGGCGCTCGCGCTCGCGCTCGCGCGACGACCGGTTACGGTTTGTTCCACCTGGCATTCGCACCAAATGGTGGAACGGTCATCGCCGGGCGCACCAGCTGCATGGGAACGACCGTGGGTCGTTGGGATGCCGACACCGGACGGCCGCTGGGCAGCTTCTACGAAGATCGCGGTTCGCTCTGGGCGCTGGCGGTTGCGCCCGATGGCAAGACGGTTGCCACCGCAGGCGGCTTTGCGTTTGGGAACAAGGAGCGATCGTCGATTCAGGTCTGGGACCTGGAGCGCGGCATCGAGCGTGGCGCCTTTGGCCTGGGCACGCGTGCGGCAGCGCTGGTCTTCACCCACGATGGAAAGCGTGTGATCTCCGCTGGAGAGAACGGCGACATTTGGCAATGGGAACTTCCTGCCGGGGAAAAGCGTCGACTCATTGCGCGCGCCGGAGGCAGTCTGACGGCGGTCGCACTGTCGCCGGATGGCGGCCTCGTGGCGGTGGCCCACGAAGACGGGGAGGTCAGCTTCTGGCAGGCCGGATCGGGGAAGTTGCTCCGTCGCGTCGGCACTTCCGGCAAGCTCGGTCGGCTGGAGTTCTCCCGCGATGGGCGCCTTCTGGTCGTGGGCAATCAAATCTGGGACGTGGCGGCCGGCAAGCCGCTGCGTCAGTTTCGCGATGGCGTGCCGGGCAGCAGCCATCTGGCACTGTCGCCGGATGGCCGCACCGTCGCGGCCGTGGGAGAGAAGGGCGTCTTCCTGTGGGAAGTGGCCACCGGCAAGCAACGGCGTACGATGGAACGCCCGGATTCGGGCAACTGGTATGCGGGAGTCGCCTTCGCGCCGCATGGACGAACGCTCGTAACAGGCGGGCGCGACACGCTGATCTGGGACGCGACGGGACGCAGCGAGGAAGGAACACTGCCCGAGGCGACGTTCACGCCGCGCGGGCTCGACGAACTCTGGGCAGACCTTGCCGACGAACCGGAACGCGCTCACGCGGCCCTGTGGGCGCTGGTTGCCACTCCCCGACAGAGCGTACCCTTCCTGGGCGCGCTTCTGCGTCCTACGCCCCCGATCGATGAGCAACGCATTCAACGCTGGATCGTCGACCTGGATAGCGAGCAGTTCGCCGTTCGGCAAAAGGCCACCGACGAACTGGAAAAGACGGGCGAGCGTGCGGTGCCTGCCCTTCGCCGCCGCCTGGAAACCAAGCCTCCGCTGGAAACGCGGCAACGGATCGAGCGTCTGCTGGACACACTGGAACCCATTGCACCGCCGCGCGACACTCTGCTCGCTCTCCGTGCCATGGAGGTGCTGGAATACGTCGGCAACCCCGACGCAATGGACGTGCTCAAGCGTCTCGCGACCGGCGCCCCTGGCGCTCGCCTTACCCTGGAGGCGCAGTCCGCACTGACTCGTCTCGGCAAGTAACCATCAATCAAAGCAGCCCGCGGGTTACAGGGCCATGCATCATGGCTGAGGAACGCCGCCAAGAGACTCCAACCGCTGGGCGCGTTCGATCCACTCGGATGCGCCCAGCGCTCGCAAACCGCCGCCCTCGGTCAATTCCATGCCGGTGAACGCCTGGGCCCACAGGACGATGTGGGCCGCGTCGCCCTACCAGGGCTCCGGATTTCGGATGCGGGTCGGACAGGCAGGGCCGGTGATTCATTGGAATTCTGCCCGAGATGACATGAGCGTACCGCTTGTCCGGCCGTTGTAGCCTTCCTGGTGAGCGTCGAGGCGTAAGCCCGACGTGGACAGCACCAAAAACCGCGACGTGGGCAGCGTCAAAACCTCGTCGTGCACTGCACACAGATACGTCGGGCTTACACCTCGACGCTCACCAATTGGATTTCCTGGCCTCGTATCCACATCGGGCCCAGCTTGGCGGCAGGTGGTAAGCCTACTCCTGCCGATCGACGCTGGAAATTCTCCCCCTGCTCCGTCAACTACCCAACTTCGCTTGACAAGCACGACCGCCCGGTCCAAACTCATCTCCGTCCTCACTGCGCCTCGTTGCTGTTTTCACCCTCGCTCCGCAACGCGAAAGGATGCCCATGGCCCTCTCCCTGGCCCGCTGGTTCCAACGCCGTCCAACATCGTCTACCCCCCCTCCGTAAATCGTCCGGCCGTAGGGCCTGCGGACCGCTTCTACCGGCCCTGGCTTGAGGGCCTGGAGGAGCGGACTGTGCCCACCAGCATCAGCGAATTCGGCACGCCGAGCATCCCCTTCCAGATCGCCGCCGGCAACGACGGCAACCTCTATAGCACCGCCCTGCTCGGCCTGGACGGGCGGAACGATGTCGGGCGCCGGGACGACGCGTATCGCGAGCACGGGCCTGATGATCGTCAACGGTGCGGAACCGACACGCCTCGTGGAACGAACGCTCGTTAACCAAGGCACAATCGACTGGGACTCCGGGCAGGAGAATCCCTGGCAGGTTCGTCAGCGGGCGCCGATCTCCAATGAGGGCGATTTCAACATCAACGGAAGCGCCCCCTTCAATGGAGATGGGCAGGACGATGTCTTTCCTGCCTTTGTCAACTTTGGGTCGTTGACGAAGACGCTTCCGACGCTAACGGAAGTCACCGGTATCCAATTCAATAACCTTGGAACGGTCGAGGTAAACGCCGGCACACTGGAATTTTCAGGGGGCGGCCTTCATACAGGAACATTCGAGGCTGCCCTTGGAACAGTCGTGCATTTCTTAGGGGGCGACCAATTATTTGACCCCGACCTGTTTCTGACGGATAGCCACATGCTCCAAGGCGCCGGGCGATTTGTCGCGAGCGATGGAACTATAACGATCCCGGCGGATTCCACCGTGTTTGCGACGAACTTCGAGTTGACGGGCTCCGCCGTGTTAACTGGCGAGGGCGTTTTCGACGCACAGAACTTCCTGTGGAGCGGCGGGCGCATGCGAACGACTGCTGGCGCGCTTGACGAAGGCGTGACGCGTATCCGTGCTGGCGAAGTGATGACCATAGAAGGCGGTGTTGTTCTCGATGACTGGATCATCGAAGATCACGGCACGATCATCTGGGCGGGCGAGAACGTAGGCGAGATCTTGGTGTTTAGTCAATCTGCGCAGATCGTCGTGGATGCAGGCCGGTTCGATGTCGTGACTCGTGGCGGGTTGATAAGAAGTGCCATAAACAATGTTAATCAATTAATACTGAGGAACGGCGGGATCCTTGATGTGGAACCGACGGACGTGCCGGGCCTCACCACGGTTCAAATTGGCATACTCAACGAGAGTGGGATCCTGAGAGTCAATGCAGACCTCGACGTTCAGGCTACGATCATCCAGCGGGGCGGCGAGACATCCGTAAGCGGGGCGACCCTACAAAGCAGGGTCATTTTTCAGCAAGACGGTGGCACAACGACCATTGAGAGTCTATCTGCAAAGAAACGCTTGAAACTAGGGGTATCCTGGAATTGCGATCACGCCTGAATCGCGTTTTCTGCTGGATATTTCGGCGATCATCCGGTTTCAGGCCCCGCATGAATCACCAAGGCCCCCTAATTTCATGGGTAAACTCTCCGGATAGACTCTGAGACCAATGGCGCCTTGGACCTTATGAATCGGAATATCGAGGTGCGTGGGGGATCTCTTATTCTCAATGGCGGGCGCATAGAGAACGGACTGACGGTGCTCATTGACCGTAATACTACTTTTCGCGGATTCGGCTCAATCCAAGCGACCAAAGTCAATAATCTGGGAGAGTTCAATCCTGAAGGAACGGTCGATATTGCCGGGGACTTCGATCAAGATCCGAGCGGGAACTTGAACATTCGAGTCAGCTTTGGGCCGTCTGTGGATCGTCTTAACGTAAGTGGAACCGTCACGGCGCAGGGGGCACTCACCGCCACGCTAACAGGTGGTTTTATTCCGGCCGTCGGCAGCACATTCAAGTTTCTCACGTTCGCAACATTGGTGAGAGGCGCTGGCAATATTGCTTTTCCACTTGGGTCGACCAATCTAGGCAATAACTTGTTCTTCGCGCTGCTCATCAATCATAACGACTTAACATTTGAGACGCGACAGGTGCAGTAAAAGGCCGGGACAAGAGGCCGCGGCCTAAAGCGGCGCGATGGTGCAATTGTCAAAGATGGGGAGATGTTTCATGAATATGATGGCGCTTTACTGCGGAGCCAGAGGCTGCTCGTGGCACCGGATCCCCCCGCGCGGGACCAACATTTTGGCGTTTCTATTTCTACTCTTTCTGGCTGATTTGGGTCGAGGCCAGAATCCTCTCCCACTCAGAGGCCACAAGGGGCACATCACGAGCGTGGTCTTCAGTCGAGATTCCAAATCGATTGCGTCGGGCGGAGCGGATGATACGATACGATTGTGGAACGCGAACACGGGCAAGGAATTAAGTGTTCTGAATGGCTATATGGCTGGTGACACGCGGCTAGCGTTTTCTGCTGACGGCAAGTCCCTGATCTCGGCTGGCTACGGCAGAATCTACGAAAGCCCGACGACGGGCGAAGAGGCGAATGCGCACGGATTAGTGATTTTTTGGTGGGACGTGGCAACGGGCAAGAAAAGGTCAGAACTACGCCTTGCGGATGTGGGGAGTCATCGCGCCTTGTCGACGGATGGAACGCTCCTGGCCGAAAGCAAACTGGCCGAGGGAATCAACGTGTGGAATTTGGACACGGGGAAGAAACTCTGCGCATTACCGCAGCAGCGAAGCCGTGTCCACTGCACCGCGTTCTCGCCCGATGGCAAGATCGTGGTGACTGGGTACGGGGACGGAATGGTTCGATGTTGGGATACGGCCACGGGCAAAGAGGTGGAGGCGTTCAAGGCGCACGAGAAAGGGGTGAATGGTCTCGCGTTCACCCCTGACGGCAAGTTGCTTGCGACCGGGAGTTTCACGGGTCAGGAAGCAAAGGTTTGGGAAGGTAAACCCTGGAAAGAGCGGGCGAGACTCAAAGGATCCATCGGTGCCGAGTTGCTCGCTTTTTCTCCCGATGGCAAAATGCTGGCCGTGGGAAGTACGTCCGGCTCCCGGTTGGCAATTCGGGACGCGGCGGCCCAGAAGGTTCTCGCGGAACTGAAGGTAAGCAATGGTTCGGCATTGGCCATCTCGCCCGACGGCAAGAAGCTTGTGGTAGCGTACGAAAGCCGATGGCTTCACGTCTGGGATATGCCGAAGGGGAACGAGTGACCTGGCGACGGGTAATGCAAACGGAACATCCTCAGCCGCAATCGAATTATTCTTCCAACGTCTCCGGCTCCGCCACTGCACGCAGGTAGCGAGCCAAAAGCATCTGCACCGCCAGGACGCGCTGCCAATCCGCGTAGCCAAGAGCTACTTGCGAGCCTTCCTCATTGGCCTGGATGTTCTCCGTCGCGGTGGTCAGGCCGCGGTGCAGGAAGTCCAGGATCTCTGCCAGGCGCGCGGCCTGGGCCGGGGACATTTTTTGCGGCAACGGCGGCAAGGGGTGCTGGCCGACGAAGAGCGAGCCGTCGTCGCGGACGGTGATCTCGCTCTTGTCGTTCAGGTCGAACTCGCGCTCGTGGTCGAAGTCCGGGGCCAGCGTTTGCGCCAGTGCCGCGGCGGCCTCGGCGGACAGCAAAGCGGAGCCCGTCTGGCCACCGCCGGTGGGCGCGGCCTTGGCCGTTGGCGACGCCATGCGGGCCGCGATTTCCTCGTTGGAGCCGAACAGCAGCAGCGAGCGGCCGACGCCCACGCGGTCGCCGGCACGCAGCCGGCGGATCTGCACCGTGTTGCCGTTGACGCGGGTGCCGTTGGTGCTTTCCAGATCGGTCAGGATGAAGTCGCCGTTGTCCTGCTGGACCTTGGCGTGGAAGCGGCTGACGCGTTCGTCGTTGAGACGAAGGATATTGCCCTCTTCGCGCCCGATGGTCACGGGCGTGGGCATGCCCCGGAAGACCCGGCCCTTGTCGATGCCTTCCAGGACCTGGAACGTCACGCTCGCCATCAATCCACCCCTACGGCAGGCCCGGGCTCTCTGAGTTCGTTGAAGCGGGGGCAAGACCACTCCCCTACAGCATAATCTAAGCCGTCCACAACGCGAATGTCAATTCCGCAGTCGCCGGCCGACACTGCGGCATGTGGCGAAACCACGTCAGCTGCCGCTTGGCGAAGTTCCGGCTGCGCGTCTGGATGCGCTGCACCGTCTCCGCCATGCTCGCCTCGCCGTCGAGATGGGCGAACACCTCCTTGTATCCCAGCGCCTGGGCTGCCTCGCGGCTCAACGGCTGCGCAAGCCGGCGCAGCGCGCGCACCTCCTCAACCAGTCCGGCGGCCATCATCGCCAGCACCCGAGCGTCGATCCGCGCGTACAGTTCCGCGCGCGGCACATCGAGCGAGATGCAGCGATCGGGAGGCGATGTTTCCGTCACGGACCATTGCTCCTGCCAGCTGCTGATCGGTCGGCCCGTCAGCTCCCAGACTTCCAGTGCTCGAATCAGCCGGCGAACGTCGTTCGGATGCAGTCGGGCGGCACTGGCTGCGTCCACCTGGGCGAGGCGCTCGTGCAGGTGCCGCGCGCCTTCTTTCGCCGCTTGCACTTCCAGGCGGCGGCGCAGCTCGGCATCGGCGGGCGGGCCGGGAAACAGGCCGTGCAGCAGCGCTTTGAGGTAGAGGGGCGTCCCGCCCACGAAAAGGGCACGCATGCCGCGTGCTTCGATGTCGAGGCAGCAGCGCTCCGCCTGCTCCAGCCACCACGCGACGCTGGCGGACTCCCACGGATCGAGCACGTCGATCAAGTGGTGAGGTATGCGCCGGCGCTGCTCGGCATCCGACTTGGCGGTGCCGATGTCCATGCCGCGATACAGCGCCATCGAGTCCATGCTGACGATCTCCGCGCCCAGGCGCTCCGCCAGCCGCACGCCCAGCTCGGACTTTCCCGAGCCGGTCGGTCCGGTAAGGATCAAGGCACGTTGGAAGGCAGCGAGGGTCATGATTCCAGTCAATTCTACGGCGTATCCTTGTAGGGTGCGTCAAGCGTACTCGCGCGGACGCACCGGAATGCGGACGCGTAGGTGAAGTCAACCGGCAAGTGA
>JAIEMG010000053.1 GCA_019752375.1 Gemmataceae bacterium
TGAAAGGGTTGTGTAAACCGCTTGCAATCCGGCTACATAACCCTTTCAGGGTAGGTAGGTGGGGTGGCGTCGGTCCCAGGGTAGCCGAGTACGGCAACCCTGGGCTATGTCACGCAACCCCTTTGGCGTAAAGAAATACGCCGTGAAATTCAACAAGCGGATCAAGCAAATGCGCAACTTCAAAACGCGCAAGCGAGGGAGAAATTATCCCTCGCTTGCGCGTCGGGCGAACGACCGCGCATCCGGCGAACGAGTCGATCATTTGGCGACTTTCTTGGGTCGCGCGCTGGTTGTCCGCGAGTGCCGGCTCGGTTAAGCTGTTTCGGAAACATCCGCATTCCTCGGTTCGATACACGCAAAGGAGATTCCCGTGAGTCCGCAACGCTGGCTGGTGCTGCCCATCGTCCTGGTGTTTGTCGCATGCGTTTCGCCCGGCTCTGGTCAGGACAAGAAGGACGAGCCCAAGAAGGACGACAAGCAGTCGGTCGATTCCAAGGCGGAAAAGCGTGCCACGGCGGGAAACATCGATTTCCGCAAGGAGTACGGTCTGCCATTCAACTCCCTGGGCACGATCGGCTCGCGAATCGACACCGCGCGGCGGGCGCACGATCCCGTCAGCCTCGCGCACATGGCCAGCGAACTGGCCACCGCCGAAAAGATTTCCGGCAAGAAGGCGACCCTCACCTCGACAACCCTGGCAAAGGAAGCGGCGGAACTGGCCAAGCTGCGACGCCAGCAGTCGGAGCTGGAAGCCATGCTCCACCTCTCCAGTCAGCTTGCCCAAGAGGAGACGACCATTGCCAGCCTGAAGGAATCGATCGCCAGCGCCAAGCAGCAGGCGAAGGACGAAACCGCTGCCGTGCAGCGCAACGAGGAGCCGACCGGCCCGCGCAAGCTGCTCATCAACAACTACACCACGCAATACGCCGACATCTGGGTCAACGGCTACCTGAAGATCCAGGTGCCGCCGGGCGAAAGCCGCTACTGCACGATCGAGCACAAGTGGAACCCGACCGTGTTGAAAGCCTACGGCACCGGCGATGACACGACCTGGGGGCCGCGGACCATCTGGGGCACGTTCAAGACGTACACGTGGAACTTGAATTGATTTACACGCTCGGTGGGCCAGACACTCTTGTCTGGCCAGACAAGAGTGTCTGGCCCACCAATACGGAGCACCCGATCCATGTCCATCGCTCGCCATTTTGGAGCCAAGGGCGACGGTCGAACCGACGACACCGCGGCGCTGAGCCATGCCCTACAGCAGGGCGACGGCCATCTCGAGCTGCCGCGCGGCGATTACCTCATCACCAAGCCGCTCTACATTCCGCTGGATCAGCATGGCCGCATCTGCATCGACGGCAGCGGCGGCACGGCCAAGCTCATCATGGCCGGTCCCGGCCCTGCCATCTACCTTGTCGGCAGCCACAAGAAGAGTGCTCTGCCCGCCGACTTTGCCGATGGCGTGTGGAAAAGCGAACGTATGCCGACGGTGCAGTCCCTGGAGATCGAGGGCCGGCATCCCGAAGCCGACGGCGTGCGCATCGAAGGCGCCATGCAGCCGACGCTGCTCGGCGTGCTGATCCGCAAGTGCCGGCATGGCGTCCACATCATCCACCGCGATCGCAACGTCCTCATCGCCAACTGCCACATCTACGACAACTCCGGCGTCGGCGTGTTCCTCGACCGCGTCAATCTGCATCAGATCAATATCACGGGCAATCACATCAGCTACTGCAAGGGCGACGCCATCAAGGTGTCGGGCAGCGAGATTCGGAACCTCCAGATCAACGGCAACGACATCGAATACAGCCACAACGAGAAGGCTGCCACGTCAGAGGACATCTTGCTCGACGCTCGCGAGGGAACGATTCGCGAGGGTGCGATCATTGGCAACACGATCCAGGCCAAACCGAGCCCGAACGGGGCAAACGTCCGATTGCTTGGCGTCGGCAACGGCAAGAATACGGCCGTCGGCATGGTCAGCATCACCGGCAATGTGATCGGCGACCAGATACACGGCGTGGACCTGCGCAGCTGCCGGGGCGTCATCGTTTCGGCGAACAGCATCTATGGCGGGATCCAGTACGCCCTGCGCGTCGAGGACTCGGAGCACATCGTCATCGGTCCCAACAGCATCGACCACAATTCCGATTACAAAGGCAAGACCACCGACCGCGTCCTGTTCCGCAACTGCCGAAACGTGACGATGACCGGCCTGATCCTGCAGCACACCCTGGAACCGGAAGAAGAGCCGGCCGCAAGCGTGGAGATCGACCGCTGTGAAAACGTGAGCCTCACCGGCTGCGAAGTGCTGGGCGCCCGCAATCGTGGGGTGCTGGTGCGCGACAGTTCGGTGGTCCGTGTCGCCGGCAGCACCATCCGGCCACGGCCCGACGACAGGCGTTACAAGGCTTCCGTGAGCGTGGAAGGGAAGTCCACCCATGTGATGATCGTGAACAACTTCGTGGGCAAGGGGAGCGAGGGGGATGTGCAGATGGCTCAGGGGACGGGTAATGCGGCGGGGAATGTGATCGTTTGAGCCGTGCCAGTGGGGTTCGTAGTTCCGCCTTGAGGTGCGGCTGCACCGCCTCAAGGCGGGACTACGAACAAATTCTGGGCGACGACTTACTCCAGGAACTTCTTCAGCAAGTCTTCAATCCCGCGCTTGCGTCCCGCGCTCAAGTCCCACGCCTGCAGCCACTGATCGTTCTGCTTTTTCAGACCGAAGTCCTCGCCCAGCCGCTTCTCGAAGTCGGGCATGTGGGCGGCGCCGTAGAAGATGGCGATTTTCTTCTTGCCCTTGGCGATCTCCTGGCCAAGGACCTTCATCGCGGCCTTGTTGCGATCGGCGATCAAGATCTGATTGACCGTCTTGCCGAGTCCGCCATCGGGATCGTCGAGCGTTTCAAACTGCTCGGCCATCATCCGCTTCAGCTTCACCGGACCGTCCGGGTCGAGAAGCAATGAGGCGATGTCGATGTCGGCCCCCTTCGGTGGGTCCTTGGCGCCTTTCATGTCGCGCAGGTTTTGCTGGCGCATCATGTCGCCCACGACGCCCAGGAACAGGGTGAAGCCATCGTCGCCGCGCTTCTTGATCGCCTCCGCCATCTCCTGGGGCGACAGGTCGGCATGGACGAAGTTCTTGCGGGTGTAATCGATCTGCTCGAGCTGAAGGTCGAGGTCGAGTACCAGCTTGGCGGCCTGCTGGACCATCGCCATCATGCCTTCGCGGTCCCGGTTGCCTCCCTTGGGCGGCACCTTTTTGTCGGCCGGAGCAACGAGTTCGTAAAGCACCACGTCGTACTGCTCCATCTGCTTGTTGAGCGCCTGGTAGTAGGCGCGGTCGCCAATGTGGACGACGCCGATCAGGTCCACCACGAGTTCGCCCTTCTCGGGAGCGTAGCGGACCGTGGCCGTTTCCAGGGCGACGGGTTCTTTCTTGTCGTCGCGCTTGATGCGCAGGAACTTGGTCGGTGCGGGTTTGGCAATGGGCTTGACCGCCGGCTGCTCGGTCCGCGCCGGCGCGCCCCACGTCAAGAACAACAGGGCCGGCGCCAGCGCCAGGCCCCGGATGAGCTGGGTCATGGATGGGAGTCCTCGGTGCAAAGAAATGGGTGGAAAAAGTCCCTTATCAGGTACTTCGTCCGCTGCGGGGCGTTCTTTGCGCTGCGCGCCGCCCGTGGCAGCAATGATCGCGGAGCGACAGAAAAAGCCTCCGGCTGGCGTCGCCTGACGCCAGCCGGAGGCTTGGGGTTACTGCAACTGCGAGCGGCGGGCTCAGCCTGCCTTCTTCATCGGCTTGGCGGTGAGCTTGATCTGGCCGCGCAGGTATTCCAGTGCGGAGTCGAGTTGGCGGTCCTTGTACTCCGGCTTCGGGTTCTTTACCGCGATGTCGCGGCGCGGGATGATCTCGGCGTCGCGCTGGTATTCTTCCAGATCGTTGAGCTCCTTGCGCGAGAGCTTGATGAGGAAGCCGGCATCGGGCGAGACGCCCCACTCGTCCTCGTCGCTACCCTTGGTGCTGGCCTTGTGCAAGTTCTTGCCGCTCGGCCGCCAGAACGTCGCAGTCGTCAGCTTGATCTGGCCGCCGGTCGGCGAGAAATCGACGATGTTCTGAACACTGCCCTTGCCGTAGCTGCGCTCGCCGATGACGACCGCCCGGCGATGGTCCTGCAAGCAGGCGCTGACGATCTCGCTGGCCGACGCGCTGCCGCCGTTAACGAGCACTGCGATCGGGAAATCGAGGTAGCTCGTCGTGTTCGTGCCATGGAAGCTGTGCTCGTCGCCAGCACGCGGCTTGATGGTGACAATCAGGCCGTCGTCGATGAACATGTCGCAGATGTTGACGGCGCTTTCCAGCAATCCGCCCGGATTGAAGCGCATATCGAGCACCAAGCCCTTGATGCCGCCGCCCTTCTTGGTTTCGGTCTCGATCACCTTCTTCAGCTCGCGGAAGGTTGGCTTGGCGAATTGCGTCAAGCGCACGTAGATGATGCGTTCCTTCGGGTCGAGGACGTAATCCCAGTCGTCCTTGTCATTGAGCTTGTGGCCCAGGACGGTCTCGACCTGAATGGAGGCGCGGGTGATGGTGAGGTCGATCGGCTTGTCCACGCCCTCGCGCTCGACGGTCAGCTTGACGTCGGTCCCTGGCTGGCCAAGGATCTTCGAGACGGCGTCTTGCACGCTGAGGCCCTTGGTCGAGATGACTTCGGGCGGATCGAGCTTCTTGCCCTTGCTGTCCACGTCGCGGGTGATCGTGGTGACGATGTCGCCGGTCTTGAGGCCCGCCTTGTGGGCGGGGCTGCCCTTCATCGGGGTGATGATGAGCAACATGTCGCGGCCGGTGTCCTTGCCGATGCGGGCGCCGATGCCGCTGTACTGGCCGCGGATGGACTTCGTGAACTCGTCCAGCGTTTCCTTGTCGATGTAGTTGGTGTGTGGATCGAGGTGGGTCATCACCGTCTGCAAGGAGATGTCGACGGCTTTGGTGCCTTCCAGGTCCTCACGCTTGCCCAGCCGTTCGCGAACGTCGGACAGCAGAGCGAGGAGGTCTTCCTTCTTCATGGCCTTGAGCTTCTCGGTCTCGAGCTTTTCCTTCAGCTCGGGCGGCACCTTGAGTTCCAGGCGCTTGTAGAGGCCCTTGACGGCCCAGCCGACCATCTCGCCCTGGTTGAGCTCCTTGAAGTAGTTCTCGCGCAGCGTCGTCAGGCCCTGCATGACCTTGCTGGCGAAGGAAACGGCGTCCGAGCGCTTCAGCTTCATGTCGTCCTGAACCTTGACGCGGGCCTTGTTGAAATCGTCCAGCGACAAGGCGCCGTCCACCAGCTTCTGGTACGACTTGCGCAGCTCCTGGAACGCCAGCAGCTTGGGCATGCGGCTCAGCAGCTTCTGGCCTTCTTCCGCCACGTCGGCCGGCACCTTCTTGTCCTTGACCAGCTCATTGAACTTGTCGAGGCGCTTCTGGGCGGCGGGCCAGACAGCCGGGTTGTGCGTCAGCTCGAAATGGCTGTTGCGGACGCCCAGCGCGTAGTGCTGCTGGTCCTTTTCTTCCTTGGTCTTGCCGTGCTCGCGGGCGAGGTCGGGAATCATTTTTTCAATGTGCTTGGCCAGCTCGTCGGTAGTGACGACGCCGTCGGGCTCATAGCCTTCCTTGTCGGCCTTGCCATTAAGAGCGTCCAGGATGCAGTGGGCGAAGACACCGTGCTTTTCCAAGTCCAGCGACTGCTTGAGACCATTGGTTGCCAGGAACAGGACGCGGCCCGGCTTGGGTTGGTGGTCTTCCTTGTCGTCATCGCCGAGGAACATGCGATAGACGTCCTGCGGGTTCGGCTCGGCTACAGTTTCCTTCAAAGGATCGAAGCCCTTGAAGTTCACGTCAAGCAAGCCGAGGAAGCGCTGGCTCTTGAGATGATCCAGCTCCTTCTCGATGTCGGCGGCCGCGAGCGCCGTCTTGCCGCGGTCCTTGAACGTGCCGTCGGTGCCGAAGAAGCAAGTGCGCTCGCCCAGCGGAGCGCCCTGGCCAAAGAAGGCGAAGACAACCAGGTCGTCCTTGCCGGCCTTGGTGGCGGCCCAGTGCAGGGCCTTGAGGATGTTCTCCTTGGTCGCCGGCTCGGCGCTGCGCTTCTCGTCCTTGGAGCCGAGCAGCAGCTTGACGTGGTCCTTGTCGCCGTCGAGGTGCTTCTTGTCGGTGAACAGGTCGTACAGCGCCTTGGCGTCCGCCTCGGCGTGCTTGCGCGGCTTGATCTGCTTGTCCGCGTAGTTGTCGATGCCGACCAGGACGATGTACGCCTTGGGCGGCGTCTCGTCGGCCGCGCGGGCGGTCGGGACGATGGCCCAGACGAAACTGGCCATCAGACCGGTGATCATCGCCTTTCTCATGAGAATGGGTCCTTGCGGGTTTCGTTGCGGAAGTCCGCTTCGGTCATTGCTGCGAGGGAAGCGGACGGACTTGCGAACACCAGTACGAGGACGGATCGGTTAGCACGAAGTCGGGCGGTTCCATCGGCACGCTGTTGGCACTGCTGTCGGGATGCATCGGGTTGCCGTTGTCCACCGCCTTCACGGGCGGCACCGACGGCTGCGGCTTCTCTTCCTGAACGGTCGGGGCCGGCATGGGCGCCGTCTCCACGGGAGTGTAACCCCGCGGCGAAGGCGACAGGGCGCCACTCATCCCAATCCCCAGAAGCACGAGCACCGTCAACCGCGTCAGGAACGAAACCTTGAAGGCACTGTCCGCCAAGGCCGTCACTCGCGCCGACGCGCCAACCAGGGCCTCGGGCTGCAGCGCCCTATGCGGTACCACGGCGCCAGCTTGATGAGCGCCCAGAAGAATTGTTGCCAGTGCCGCCGAAAGGGTCAACCCCCGTCGCGCCAGCCGGGTACGCAGCAAGTCGCGTCCGCTGTCCAGCCGACGCTTCACGGTGCTCGGCGACCAGTCGAGGTGCCGGGCTGCTTCATCGATGGTGGCACTCTCGAGGTAGCAGAGCACTAACGGCGCCCGATACTTTTCCGGCAATCGAACCAATTCCTCGTCCAGAGCGCCCAGCAGCTCGCGGCCCGTGATTTCAACCAGCGGATCGGGCGAGACCTTGCCCGCGGTGCGGCTTTCGCGCGTTTTGCGACGCGCGCTGTCGCCACGCGCTTCCAGGGCGATGCGATACGCCACCTTGTAGAGCCAGCTCGCGACGGACTGCTGCTTGCGAATCGACTTCGCCTTCCGCAGCAGGACCAGGAAACTTGCCTGGACCGCATCCTCGGCATCGTAGGTTTCGGAGAGGATGTTCCGGCAGACGCGCAAGACCATCGGGCCATGCCGTTCGACGAGGATGGCAAACGTATCGTCGTCGTGGTCGCGGGCATAGCGCTGAAGGAGTTGCGGGTCGGAGAGTAGACGCAAATCGTCCGCGGGCGCCCGGTTGCGACGGATACGGGACGCGGCGGGCATCGGACGAAGCGAATGGTTCACGCGCAGGGCCTCCTCCATGATTGTAGAGCCCACATATAGACGATTCAGGTCAACTATTTTGGCGGAAATCCGAAAACTTGTTACATTCCAACCTCATGCGACAGCGCCCAGCAACTCGCCAAGCACCCGCGTGCGATGCTCGAAGATCCATTTCAGATCCCGCTCCACGAAGGCCGCGGTCACCACCAGCCCCAGCATGCCGCCGGGCGGCTCGAAGTCGATGGCGTCGATCACGCGCGTGCCCGTGCCGGCGGTCTCGAACCGGTGCGTGTGCTTCCAGCGCTTAAGCGGTCCCTCGCGCTGCTCGTCAATGAACGCGACATCGCTTTCAAAGGATGTAATCTCGCTGACGACACGCTGCACGACGCCCCAGCGCCGTGCTTGAATAATCACGCGCGATCCCAGCTCGATCCGTTCCGGGCCCTCCACGAGCTTCATGTGCAGCTCCGGCGGCGACACCCGGACCAGGTTCGCCGGTTGGCGAAAGAACTCGAAGACGTCGGTCAGCGTGCGTGCAACGACCAGGCTCGATTCGAAGTGCGGCATCGGTGTTCTCCTCACCTGTACTTATAGTGAAGTAGGGTGCGTCAAGCGTACTCGCGCGGACGCACCGCAACCATCACTTGCCGGTTGACTTCACCTACGCGTCCGCAT
>JAIEMG010000148.1 GCA_019752375.1 Gemmataceae bacterium
GAGATCGAGCAGCTCCAGGACACGATCAAGCGGCTGCAGGAGACGGAGTACTCGCAGCGCAAGGGCTTCGAGGGGTACCTGGGCGGCCTGGAGCTGGAATAGTAGAAAGTAGTCAGTAGCCAGTAGTCAGTAGCCAGTAGAAAGACAGGCAGCCGGGAATGGTGTCCCGGCTGCTTGTTTCTTTTCGCGTCCCAGCTGCCTGTTTCTTTTCTACTGGCTACTGGCTACTCTCTACTGACTACTTCCTACGGAAGCCGAGTCATGTCCGACAGCCACGATGCCACGATTGCCGGCCTGTTGACGCGGGCGCGTGAAGGCGATGCCGACGCGCGCGATCGGCTGTTCACCATGTGTCGCAATTACGTCAACATCGTCGCACGGACGCACGTCGAAAGCTGGCTGCAAGCGAAGGTTGACGCCAGCGACCTGGTTCAGCAGACGCTGCTGGAGGCCCATCGCGATTTTCGGCGATTCCAGGGCGCGACCGAGGGCGAATGGCTGGCATGGCTGCGGCAGATCCTGTCGCACAACGCGTCCGACTTTATTCGCCAGTATTACAAGACCGCCAAGCGCGCGGCCCGCCGCGAGGTCGTGCTGGGCAACCCGGACCACTCGTCGGTGATGGGGCTCGCCAATGTTTCCGATGGCGGCGAGTCACCCAGCCAGCAGCTTTTGCGCAAGGAACGCGAGCTGCAGCTCGCCGACGCCATCGCGGGGCTGACGCCCGATCATCGTGAAGTCATCATCCTGCGCAACTTGCAGCGCCTGCCGTTCGAGGACGTGGCGCAGCGCATGGGTCGATCGCGCCCCGCGGTGCAGATGCTGTGGATGCGTGCTATTCAGAAGCTTCAGGAGGCCCTCGACGGAGGTCTGTCCCATGCCGATGGATGAACCACCGCGCGACATCACGATGAATGAGGAAGCGTTCGGCCTGCTGGACCGTTACTTGCAGGACCTGCACGAAGGCCGGCAACCCGAGAGCAACAGCCTTCTGCAACGGCACCCCGAGCTGGCGTCGATGCTCCGCTGCTTGGAGGGCCTCAATCACCTGGCGGCGCCCCCCAATCCTGCCACGCAAGCCGCCGATTCCCGTGTCACCATCGCCCACCGGGCTTCCGCGATGCTGGAAGGCGCTGGCGCGCCCAACGGCGAGCTGGATTTCGGCAACTTCGAGCTGCTGGGCGAGATTGGCCGCGGCGGCATGGGCGTCATCTGGAAGGCGCGGCAGAAGGACCTCGATCGCATCGTCGCCATCAAGATGATCCTGGCCAACCACCTGGCCTCGCCCGTGCAGGTGGAGCGCTTCGTCGCCGAGGCGAAGACAATGGCCAAGCTGCACCACCCGAACATCGTGCGGATTCACGAGACGGGCCAGGTCGCCGGCCAACACTACTTCGTGATGGAGTACATCGCCGGCTCGAGCCTGGCCGAACGCGCCCGCGCCGGCACGGTATCACCGGAAAAGGCGGCCCGGTACGTCTGCACTATCGCGCGGGCCGTGGCCCACCTGCACGCGCAGGGGATCGTGCATCGCGATCTGAAGCCGTCCAACATCCTGCTCGACGAGAACGATGAGCCGTACGTCACCGATTTCGGCCTGGTGAAGATGCTCGGCGCCGGCAGTCAGGCGACGACGACCGGGGCCATCCTCGGCACGCCGGCTTACATGGCGCCGGAGCAAGCGGCCGGCCAGTCCGAGAAGGTTGGGCCGCTCAGCGACGTCTACAGCCTGGGCGCCATCCTCTATGACTTGGTGACAGGCCGGCCTCCGTTCCAGGAGACGAACCCACTGGATACACTGGTTCAGGTCATCGAGGGTGAGCCGACGCGGCCGTGCTGGGTCAATCCCGCCATCCCGCCGAAGCTGGAGATGATCTGTCTCAAGTGCCTGGAGAAGGCGCCGGAAGACCGCTATGCCTCCGCCGCGGGCGTGGCCGACGACCTGGAGCGGTTCCTCAACGGCGAGGACGTCGAAGCACGGCCAGCCAACCCGTGGGCGCTGTTCCGCCGCTGGGCGCGGCGCGAGCCGTCGCTCGTCTTTCGCTTGTGCGCCCTGCTGGTCTTTGTGTGCATCGTGCAGGTGAATTACACGATCCTTCCACTGGTGTCCAAAGGTCTGCACCTGGAAGTCCTGAAGATCCTCGGCCTGTGGATGGTCGCGTCGCTGGCGTGCCAGTGGCTGGTGAATCGCCGCGTCTGGGTGGGCTGGATGCCGAGTATCTGGAGCGGCGTGGATGCGGTGTTGTTGACCCTGTTGCTCCGCGTGACGAACACGCAGAACAGCCCGCTGCTGATTGGCTATCCCTTCCTGGTCGCCGTCTCCGGCCTGTGGTTCCAGGTGCGTCCGGTCTGGGTGACGACCGCGGTGCTGGAAGCATCCTACGTCTACCTGGTTCTCGATTGCTCCGCGCGCGGCGGCGCGGTCGCGTTGCCGCACTTCCACGTCATCTTCATGGTCGCGCTGGCGGTGCTGGCCTGGGCGGTCGCTTATCAGGTGCAGCGCATTCGCGTGCTCAGCCGCTACTACGAGCATCGGCCATTGCCGGAATGAACCTCGGCCGGGTAGCGATACAGCCGTTCGACGATGCGCTGGACACCGCCGGTCTCATCGGCTGGACGCTCGAAGTGCCAGCGGCGATCGGACGGAAACACGTCGGCGCCCGCCGGCCACGGCTGGAACGCTTGCCGTCCAAGGATGGACAGAAGCTTATCGCTGCACATGCTCACGTCGCCGGCGCGAGGCGGCATGGGACCGGCTGCCTGGCGCGGACAACCGTGCAAGAGGGCCGGATCGTAGCCGCCCACGCGATTGATCACCTGGGCGATCTGATAAAGCGTCAAGGCGCGCGGCGCGCCCAGGTGATAGATGCCGCTCTCATCTCCTGCCAGGAACCGCTCGAAGACCCGGTTCAGATCGTCGGTGTAGGTGCAGGAACGCACTTCGTCGAAGTAGAGCGTTGCGGGTCGTCCGTGCCGAAAGCGCGAGTCGATCCAGTCGATGGCCCCTGCATGCCGATTGAAGCTCGGCCCCATCGGCAGCGAAATGCGCAGGATCGCGGCGTCCGGATCGGCTGCAAGCAGCAGTTCCTCGGCTTCCGCCATGGTCTTGCCATAGATGGTGACGGGATCGATTGCGTCGGTCTCCACGTGTCCTCCGCCTCGCGTACCGCCGAAGACAAGGTCGGAAGACAGGTGGACCAGGCGGACGCCGCGGCGAACCGTGCAATCGAGGATGACGCGGGCACTTTGGACGTTGAGATGCCGGGCCATGGCCGGGTTCAGCTCGCACGATTTGAGCGCGCAGTTGCCGACACAGTTCAGCACGGAGCGGAAGGCGTGCCGGTCGAACAGCGCGTGCAACCCCGCCACGTCCTCGATGGCAATCGCCACGATGCCGTCGCCGACCAGTCGCCAGGTCTGCAGCGGACGGATGCCGACCACCTGTCCCGGATAACGGGCCTGAAAATAGTGCAGCGCATTGAACCCCGCCACGCCGGTGACGCCGGTGATCAGCACCGGCAAGCGCTCAGGAGGCAGGCGGCAGGGAAAACAGGGACTACCGGTTTGGGTCATTCCCGATTACTTTAGTTGCAGGCCCACCCGCAGCCAAGCGCCACAAGGAGGCGCTGCATGAGCCCTCTCCCCTCGGCTTCCGTCCTTCTCATCGACGTGGAAGAAGCGCGCCGGCACGCGATCCGCGGAATCCTCCAGAAGGCTGGACTTGAAGTTCGAGACGCCGCCAGCCTTGGCGCCGCGCTTGCCGGGCTCTCGTCGCCGCCGGCAATTGCCATCGTGCGGATGGAATGGAATGCCGGCGATGAGTGCGCTCAGCTGCGTGCCGACCCGCGCACCGCCGGCGCGGCCCTCCTGGTCCTGGCAGCGCCGCCGCGGTCCGGAGAAGACGAAGCACCGACCGAGGCCGACGGCCTGCTGGTCTGTCCGGTGCATCCCGTGGAACTGCTAACCGCCGTGCGAGCGTTGCTGCGACATCGCCGGACCGAGGAAGCGTTGCGCGAGAACGATGAGCGCTTCCGCCAGATGACCGAGAACATTCGCGAGGTCTTCTGGATGGCCGATGCCCGGGACAAGCGCGTGCTCTACGTCAGCCCGGCGTTCGAGGAAGTCTGGGGCCGCAGTTGCCAGAGCATCATCGACGATCCCGACAGCTGGCACGCGACCATCCATGGCGACGATCGCGAACGCGTGCTGGACCAGATGAAGAAGCGTGCCCGGCACGGCGGCCACGACACGCAGTTCCGGATCCTCCGGCCCGACGGCAGCGTACGTTGGATCTGGGACCGCTCGTTCCCCGTACGCAATGCGGCCGGCGAAGTCTATCGCATGGTCGGCATCGCCGAGGACATCACCGAACGCAAGCGGCTGGAAGAGCAGTATCGCCAGGCGCAGAAGCTGGAAGCGGTCGGCCGGCTTGCGGGCGGGGTCGCGCACGACTTCAACAACGTGCTGACGGCGATCGCCGGCTACAGCGAGTTGATCATGCTCGACAGTCCAGACCCGATGTCGTCTCCGTATCGCAATGCCGAGGAGATTAGCCGGACCGCCGACCGTGCCGCATCGTTGACACGTCAGCTGCTGGCGTACAGCCGGCAGCAGGTCGTGGCGCCGCGCGTGCTGAACCTCAACTTGCTGCTGTCCGACATGGAGAAGCTGCTGCGACGCCTGATCCGTGAGGACGTGGTGCTGACGTTGGCACTCGATCCCCACCTCCGCCTGGTCGAGATCGACCCCGGCCAGGTGGAACAGGTGGTCATGAACCTGACGGTGAACGCCTGCGACGCCATGCCGCAGGCCGGACGCTTGACGATTCAGACGGCCAACGTCGAGCTGGACGAGGCGTACGCCTGGTCCCAGGCCGATGTGCAACCGGGCGCGTATGTGCTGCTCACCGTCACCGACACGGGCAGCGGCATGACGGAAGAAGTCCGCACCCGCCTGTTCGAGCCGTTTTTCACGACGAAGGAGCCCGGCAAGGGCACGGGCCTGGGCCTGGCCACGGTCCATAGCATCGTGAAGGCAAATGGCGGCCACATCGAGGTGGCCAGCCAGCCCGGCAAGGGCGCCGAGTTCAAGATCTACTTGCCGCAGGTCATGGAGCGGGCGAAGCTCGACGCAGCCACGGCACGTCCGGGAAAGGCACCGACCGGCTCCGAGACGATTCTGCTCGTCGAGGACGAAGACATCGTTCGCAACCTGGCGCGAACGGTGCTTCAACGGGCGGGCTATCGCGTCTTGGTGGCGGCGGACGGCGTGGAAGCACTGCAGGTCTGCGAGCAGCACACCGGCGCGATCGAACTCCTGGTGACCGACGTCGTGATGCCGCAGATGAACGGGCGCGACCTGGCGGAACGCTTGACGCAGAAGCGGCCGGCGCTCAAGGTGCTCTTCATGTCGGGTTACACCGGCTTCATCAACGAGCCCCTGGCCGTGCCGACGCGAGCCGGTTTCTTGCAGAAACCGTTTGCCCCCGACGCCCTGGCCCGTCAGGTCCGTTCCTTGCTGGACGAATGACGCCGATGTCTCGCGGTCGGTGAAAGAAGGAGAACGGCCGCTGCTTCGTGTGGTACCATATCGCCCTGGCGTTTCTGACCCCGCGAGAGGCTTTGTTCCATGCAGGATGTACTCTGCCTGATCCTTGGCGGCGGCCGCGGCACCCGCCTGTATCCCTTGACCAAGCACCGCAGCGAGCCCGCAGTGCCCATCGCCGGCAAGTATCGCCTCATCGATATCCCGATCAGCAACTGCCTGAATAGCGGACTGAACCGCATCTACGTCCTGACGCAGTACCTCAGCGTCAGTTTGCACCGGCATCTTTCCTACACCTACAAGTTCGACCCGTTCAGTCGCGGCTTCGTCGAGGTGCTGGCCGCCCAGCAAACCAACGAGGCTGCCGACTGGTACAAGGGCACCGCCGACGCCGTCCGGCAAAACGTCCGTTACGTGCAGGACGATCCGGCCCGCGACGTGCTGATCCTGTCCGGCGATCAGCTCTATCGCATGGACTTTCGCCAGATGCTGAAGACCCATCGCGACAGCAAGGCCGATGTCACCATTGCCACGATGCCGGTGATGCGGAACCTGGCGGCGCGCCTGGGCGTGCTGCGTGCCGACGATACGGGCCGCATCACCCAGATGGTCGAAAAGCCCCAGACCGACGAACAGCTGGCCCCACTGCGCACGCCGGCCGCCTGGCTGGAGAAACGCGGCGTCGCGCCGCGCGGCCGCGAGTACCTTGCGAACCTCGGCATCTACATGTTCCGTCGCGACACGCTGTTCGACCTGCTCAATGGCGACCCGTCGCAGATGGACTTCGTGCTTGGCATCTTCCCGAACAGCTTCGCCACCCATCGCTTCCAGGCCCACCTGTTCGACGACTACTGGGCGGACCTGGGCACGATCAAGGCATTCCACGAAGCGCACCTGGCTCTTGCCAGCGATCAACCGCCCTTCGACTTCAACCAGTCCGACGGCGTGATCTACACGCGCATGCGCTACCTGCCGGCTTCGCGAATCAGCGCTGCCCGGTTGGAGCAGAGCCTGGTGAGCGACGGCTGCATCATTCAGGCCGGCGCACAAATCGAACGCTGCCTGGTCGGCCTGCGCAGCCGGATCGGCAAGAACGTGACCGTGCGCGACAGCGTCATCATCGGCGCCGACCGTGTGGAGACGGAAGCGGAGCGCGCGGACAATCAACGCCGAGGCCTGCCGGACTTCACCATCGGCGACGGTTCGTTGATCGAACACGCCATCCTCGACAAGGATTGCCGCATCGGCCGCCACGTGAAAATCATCAACCAGGCCAAGGTGCAGGAAGGGCAGGGCGACAACTACATGATCCGCGACGGCATCGTCGTCATCCCCAACGGCGCCGTTGTGCCGGACGGGAGCGTGATTTAAGTAAGGAAAAAGGAAAAAGGAAAAAGGAAAAAAGCCGGGTGAAGATCGTCCTTCGACTTTTTCCTTTTGCCTTTTTACCTTTTCCTTGTTTTTGGAGGCATCTCTCATGATTCCGCGCAAGCTGGTACTGCCGGTTGCGGCCCTGCTGCTCTTCGTCGGCGGGCTCCAATCCGCTGACAAGGACGACGGCTGGATCGTCCTGTTCAACGGCAAGGACACGACCGGATGGAAGCTGAAGAGCGACAAGTACACGGTCACCCGGTTCGTGGACGCCGAGGGCAAGGAGATCAAGGGCGCCAAGAGGGGCAAACTCGATCAGAAAGACACCATCGTCGATGCAAAGGGGAAAGCCATCGACGGGGCCAAGATTGCCAAGATCGACGGGAAGGACACGCCGGTGGACGCCGACGGCAAACCGATCAAGGACGCGAAGATCACCAAGACCGGCGGCCGCGATGCGATCCTCAGCGCCGAGGGGAAGGAGATCAAGGACGCCAAGGCCGTGACGGAAACCATGCCCAACCCGACGGGCGGCTGGAAAGTCGAGAACATGGAGTTGATCTGCGGCAACGGACCGCACGGCAGCGACATCTTTACCGAGCAGAAGTTCATCGACTTTGAGCTGCATGTCGAGTTCCAGGGCAACTCCAACAGCGGCGTCTACCTCCAGGGCCGGTACGAGATCCAGGTGGACAACAACTTCGGCGAGAAGGCCAAGGTGGTTGAAAAAGACGGCAAGAAGGTCGAGGAGTTCCGCAACACGCTGTGCGGCGCCATCTATGGACGGATCGCCCCGAGCAAGAACATGTGCAAGCCCAAGGGCGAATGGCAGACGTACGATGTGACCTTCCGCGCGGCGCGCGGCGAGGGCACCAAGGTGACGGAGAAGGCCCGCGTGACCGTGGTCTGGAATGGCGAAAAGGTCATCGACAACGCCGAGATCGACGGCGCCACCGGCTCGGCGCTGGATGGCAAGGTGCTGGAGGGCGGACCGTTGATGCTGCAAGGCGACCACGGCAAGGTGCCGTTCCGCAACATCAAGATCAAACCGCTGAATGCGAAGTGACACGTGTCCTGGCGAGCGTCGCGGCGTAAGCGCGACGTGTTGGACGCTTCCATGTCGGGCCTACGCTCCGACGCTCGCCGAGGAAGGCTCCGCAAACCCTAGCCTTCGCACCGGAT